>NZ_JBSYXP010000004.1:0-374849 GCF_054172105.1 Methylolobus aquaticus | reverse complement strand
TCCGGCAACTCCACCGAACCCGTCACGTCCGTCGTCCGGAAATAGAACTGCGGCCGATACCCATTGAAGAACGGCGTGTGACGACCACCCTCTTCCTTCGACAACACGTAAATCTCTGCCTCGAAATGCGTGTGCGGCGTGATCGAACCCGGCTTCGCCAAGACCTGACCGCGCTCGACGTCCTCCCGCTTGGTGCCGCGCAGCAGCACACCACAGTTGTCGCCCGCGACGCCTTCGTCCAGCAACTTGCGGAACATCTCAACACCGGTGCACGTCGTCTTCACCGTGTCCTTCAAGCCCACGATCGAGACTTCGTCACCGACCTTGACCTTGCCACGCTCGACACGACCCGTTACCACCGTGCCACGACCCGAAATCGAAAACACGTCTTCGATCGGCATCAGGAACGGCTTCTCGATGGCCCGCTCCGGCTCTGGGATGTAGCTGTCCAGCGCCGCTACTAGGGCCTCGACCGCCGGCACGCCAATCTCGCTGGTGTCGCCTTCCAGCGCCTTTAGCGCCGAACCCTTGACGATCGGAATGTCATCGCCCGGGAAATCGTACTTCGACAGCAACTCACGGACTTCCATCTCGACCAGCTCCAGGAGCTCCGCGTCGTCGACCATGTCCGCCTTGTTCAGGAA
Organism: Methylolobus aquaticus; assembly: GCF_054172105.1. Taxonomy (NCBI): domain Bacteria; kingdom Pseudomonadati; phylum Pseudomonadota; class Gammaproteobacteria; order Methylococcales; family Methylococcaceae; genus Methylolobus; species Methylolobus aquaticus. The sequence continues at coordinate 374,205 of NZ_JBSYXP010000004.1, read as the reverse complement.
TACCACGATGTACGGCACACCGACCTGACGCGCCAACAGAATGTGCTCCCGCGTCTGCGGCATCGGACCGTCCGCCGCCGAACACACCAGAATCGCTCCGTCCATCTGCGCCGCACCCGTGATCATGTTCTTCACGTAGTCGGCATGACCCGGACAATCCACGTGCGCATAGTGCCGGCTCGGCGACTCATACTCGACGTGCGCCGTCGCAATCGTGATGCCCCGCGCCCGCTCCTCGGGTGCATTGTCGATCTGATCGTAGGCTTTGAACTCGCCCCCGAACTTAATCGCCATCACCTTCGTCAGCGCCGCCGTCAGCGTCGTCTTGCCATGGTCCACATGACCAATCGTCCCGACGTTCACGTGCGGCTTCGTGCGTGTAAATTTCTCTTTGGACACGACCAATACCTCTTTGGAAGACTGAATCCGCTAATCCGGCGCCGAACTACGACGCCTTCTTGATGATGGCGTCGGCGACGTGAGTCGGAGCTTCGACGTACTTCTCGAAATGCATGCTGTAGGTAGCCCGGCCCTGCGTTGCGGAACGCAGATCCGTCGCATATCCGAACATTTCGGACAGCGGGACCTCACAGCGAATAACTTTACCGCCCGGCGCATCGTCCATACCTTGGATAATGCCGCGCCGACGGTTCAGGTCGCCGACCACATCACCCATATAGTCTTCAGGCGTCACGACCTCAACTTTCATGACCGGCTCCAGCAGTACAGGAGCGGCTTTTCGCGCCCCCTCCTTGAAACACATCGAGCCGGCGATCTTGAAAGCCATTTCGTTCGAGTCGACATCGTGGTAGGAACCATCGAAAATGGTTACCTTGACATCGACAACCGGGAAGCCCGCCAGTATACCATTTTGCATTTGTTCCTGTACACCCTTATCAACGGCCGGGACGTACTCTCTGGGAACGACGCCACCGACGATGCCGTTGACGAATTCGTAGCCGGTGCCCGGCTCTTTCGGCTCCAGGCGAAGCCAGACGTGACCGTACTGTCCCCGACCACCGGTCTGACGGATGTACTTTCCTTCCTGCTCCAGGCTCTTGCGGATCGTTTCGCGATAGGCCACCTGCGGCGCACCAACGTTGGCAGCAACGCCGAACTCACGCTTCATGCGGTCGACGATGATTTCGAGGTGCAACTCGCCCATCCCGGAAATGATCGTCTGACCCGACTCTTCGTCGGTACGAACACGGAAGGACGGGTCTTCCTGGGCCAGCTTGCCGAGCGCGATACCCATCTTTTCCTGGTCGGCCTTCGTCTTCGGCTCGACTGCCACGGAAATCACCGGCTCCGGAAAATCCATCCGCTCCAGCGTGATGATTGCCTTCGGATCACACAGGCTATCGCCCGTCGTGACATCCTTAAGCCCGATACACGCGGCAATGTCGCCCGCCCGGACTTCCTTGATCTCTTCGCGGTTGTTCGCGTGCATCTGCACCAGACGACCGATCCGCTCGCGACGATCCTTGACCGAGTTGTAAACGGTATCGCCGGACGACAGGACACCCGAGTACACACGAATGAAGGTCAGCACACCGACATACGGGTCGGTCGCGATCTTGAACGCAAGCGCCGAGAACGAAGCGTCGTCGGACGCCGGACGCTCGCCCTCACTCTCGTCCTCGAGAATGCCCTGGATCGGCGGCTTGTCGATCGGCGACGGCATGAACTCGATGACGGCATCGAGCATCGCCTGAACGCCCTTGTTCTTGAAGGCCGAACCGCACAAGGCCAGCACGATTTCACCGGCAATCGTGCGGGTACGCAGACCCTGTTTGATCTCCTCGCTGGTCAGGTCACCTTCTTCGAGGTACTTTTCCATGAATTCTTCACTGGCCTCAGCCGCAGCTTCGACCAGGCGCTCCCGCCACATCGCACAGTCGTCCGCCATATCGGCGGGGATATCGCGCTCCTCGAAGCGCATACCCTGACTGGCCTCGTCCCAGAAGATGGCCTTCATCTTGATCAGGTCGATGACGCCCTGAAAGTGCTCCTCGGCGCCAATCGGCAGCTGCAGCGGCACCGGGTTACCGCCGAGCCGCGTCTTGATCTGGTCCACGACCCGCAGGAAGTTGGCGCCGGCGCGGTCCATCTTGTTGACGAAGGCCAGTCGCGGCACGCCATACTTGTCAGCCTGACGCCAAACGGTCTCGGACTGAGGCTCTACGCCGCCGACCGCACAAAACACGGCGCAAGCACCGTCGAGCACCCGAAGCGAACGCTCCACTTCGATCGTGAAATCGACGTGACCCGGCGTATCGATGATGTTGATGCGGTGCTGCGGGAAGGAGCCATCCATACCCTTCCAGAAACAGGTGGTGGCAGCCGAAGTGATCGTGATGCCGCGCTCCTGTTCCTGCTCCATCCAGTCCATGGTCGCAGCACCGTCATGCACCTCCCCCATCTTGTGAGAGACACCGGTGTAATAAAGAATCCGCTCCGTCGTCGTCGTCTTGCCCGCGTCGATGTGGGCCATGATCCCGATATTGCGATAGCGGTCTATAGGTGTCGTGCGTGCCACAGCTAGGAATCCAGTTAGGGGTATTGGAAGAAGTAATTACCAGCGGTAATGCGAAAAAGCCTTGTTGGCCTCGGCCATCCGGTGCGTGTCTTCACGCTTCTTGACGGCGGCACCGCGGTTCTCATGCGCATCGAGCAGCTCGCCGGCCAGCTTCGTCACCATGCCCTTTTCACCGCGCTTCCGCGCGGCATCGATGATCCAGCGCATCCCGAGCGCCATGCGCCGCGAAGGACGAACCTCAATGGGCACCTGATACGTCGCACCACCGACACGCCGGGATTTCACCTCGACGATAGGCTGAACATTTTCGAGGGCCTTGGTCAGCACTTCGAGCGAATCCTGACTGACGCGGGACTCGATTCTATCCATCGCGCCATACACGATCTTCTCGGCGACCGACTTCTTGCCGCTCTCCATGATCATGTTTACGAAACGCGCCAGCACTTCACTACCGAAGCGCGGGTCCGGAATCACTTCCCGCCGCTCTGACCTTCTTCTTCTGGACATAAAACGCCTACCCTATTAGCTCTTGGGGCGCTTCGCGCCGTACTTCGAACGCGCTTGGCGCCGCTTCTGGACGCCCGCGGTATCCAAACTGCCGCGCACCACGTGATAGCGCACACCCGGCAAGTCCTTTACACGGCCGCCACGAATCAGGATGACCGAGTGCTCCTGAAGGTTATGGCCTTCACCGCCAATGTAGGTCGTGACTTCCGCGCCATTCGTCAGGCGCACACGAGCCACTTTCCGAAGCGCCGAGTTGGGCTTCTTCGGGGTCGTCGTGTACACTCGAGTGCAAACTCCACGGCGCTGCGGACAGCCATCCAGAGCGGGCACGGTACTCTTGTCTTTCTTGCTAACCCTTGGCTTCCGAACCAATTGGTTGATCGTGGTCATCACCAAACTCCAGAATCATGTCGCATTGCTAACCTGACCCGCGCGTCCTCTCGGGACACGGGTTAAGCAGAGCATTGTATGATCAATGAAAATGCCCGTCAATGCATGGCAGACGCAACATCACCTGAAAGGAAGCTTCAACGGTGAGCGCGAAGACCGGAGAGGCTGGAAATCACCCAACCTCATCCGACAAGATGGCTCCCCCGGACGGGCTCGAACCGCCGACCCGCTGGTTAACAGCCAGCTGCTCTACCGACTGAGCTACAGGGGAATAGAATCTGCCTTTGGACGTGCGTCACAAGGCTGGCGCGCCTGGAGAGATTCGAACTCCCGACCACCTAGTTCGTAGCCAGGTACTCTATCCAACTGAGCTACAGGCGCACACAGAACGCGTATTGTGCCTAAGCCGAAGTGGTACGTCAACGCCTCTGTGCAAGATCCGGCGGACGTTTCGCGTTTCGCCTAGAATGGCGCGGCTAAAGCCTGTGCCCCGTGTAAGGTCATCCCCCTCCGCCGGAGAACCAGAAAACGTCTGCCCCACTGCCATGAGCGTACCCGCCAACGTGAGTTTCATCGATAGCCCCGAAAGCCTGCAGGCATTCTGCGAGGAGCTCGGCACCCCGCCCTGGATAGCGCTCGACACGGAGTTCCTGCGAGAACGGACCTATTTTCCCAAGTTCTGCCTGTTGCAGATCGCGACGACGGATCGTGTCGCCTGCATCGACCCCCTCGCCTGCCCTGACTTGTCCGCCCTGGACCCATTGTTTGATCACCCAGAGGTCGTGAAGGTATTCCATTCCGGGCGTCAGGACCTCGAGGTCTTGTGCCGCGCGCGCGGGGGACGTCTGCCCAGTCCAGTGTTCGACACCCAGATCGCCGCACCGTATACGGGTCTTGCCGACCAGATCGGATACGCTGCACTCGCAGCCGAACTGGTCGGCGCCCAGCTCGAAAAGGGCCATACGCGCACCGACTGGTCCGCGCGCCCGCTATCCGAAGCGCAACTGCAATATGCCGTCGACGACGTCCTCTACCTGGGTCAGATCTACCTGCGCCTCGCGGCGCGCCTCGCGCAACTGGGTCGCCGCGAGTGGGTCGACGAGGAAACGGCCAAGCTAATCAACCCCGCACTGTATGACCCTGATCCACAGGATGCCTGGCTGCGGATCGGCGGCAGCGGTCAGCTGGCGGAACGGGAAGGCAGGCTGCTGCAAACGCTTGCGGCCTGGCGAGAGCGCCTCGCCAGAACGCAGGACTGCCCTCGCAGCTGGATCGCCAAAGATGAGGCCTTGATGGAAATCGCCCGACAGCGGCCGAAGGATATCGCCGCCCTGAAGCGGACCAAGGGGCTGGACGAGCGAAGCGCGAAGCGCTTTGGTGACGCTTTGCTGAGCATCGTGCACGCGGCCACCGATGCGGCGCCGGTGTCCCGTGCTCCGAAGGCCCGCCCGGTACCAGAAACCCCGACACAGGAGGCGCTGCTCGATGTCTTCACCGCGCTGCTACGCCTGAAGGGTGCCGAGTGTTCCTTGAATCCGGCCCTGATCGCGAGCCGACGCGAACTCCGCGAGTTCATCGCAACCCCCGAAGGCAGCGCCCTGCTCCAGGGCTGGCGCGGAGTGCTGGCCGGACAGGAACTGCTGGCCATCCTGCGCGGCACGAAAAGTCTTCGCATCGTCGAAGGCGTGCTCCGGGTTACCGACAGTGCGTGCGCATGAATCACACGCAGGGTGGATCAAGGGCCTGCTCAGGCCCGAGGCCTATCCGCATCGCATCACCGAGCTCAGCCTGCTGGAAACCCATATCTCCTGGGTGATCCTGACCGGCCGCTTCGCCTATAAGATCAAAAAGCCGGTCAACCTCGGCTTTCTCGACTTCTCGACGTTGGCGCTGCGACATGCGTTCTGCCTGGAAGAACTGCGAGTAAACCGGCGCACCGCGCCCGGACTCTACCTCGATGTGGTGCCGATCACGGGCACTCCCACGCAGCCGGCGATCAGCGGGGACGGCAAGGCGTTCGAGTACGCGGTTCGGATGCAGCAGTTCGCGGGCGACGTCGTGCTCAGCCAACTCGCCTCAGGCGGACGGATCACCGCACACTGCATCGATGCGTTGGCCGAACGACTCGCGTCGTTCCACCACGAGGTGCCGCCCGCTGGACTCGATACGCCCTTTGGGAGCCCTGAGACCGTGGCCCGGGCAGTCAAGGAAAACCTGTCGTTCCTGCTGCGATCGGCTGGCAGCGGGGAGGAGCGCCGGTGGCTTGACGAACTCGACGCCTGGAGCCGGCGGCAACTCCAGTATCTCTCGCAGACACTGGTCAGGCGGCGGGCGGGAGGTTACATCCGCGAGTGCCATGGCGACCTCCATCTAGGAAACCTCGCTCTGATCGAGGGACAGCCGACGCCATTCGATGCCATCGAGTTCTCCCCCGACCTGCGTTGGATCGACATCATCAGCGAAGTAGCCTTTCTGACCATGGACCTCGAGGTACACGCGTTAACGCACCTCGCCTACCGGTTCATCAACCGTTACGAGGAAATCCTCGGTGATTATGCCGGCCTGCGGTTGTGGCCCTTTTACAGTGTTTATCGGGCGCTGGTCCGCGCTAAGGTCGCGCGCCTGACACGGGCAGCAACACGAGACCCGGCCGACCACGAACGTCACGACACCGCGTACCGGAACTATCTCTCCTTCGCGCACCGCGCCATCACGCCGCGAAGACCTCTGTTGCTCATAACCCACGGGCTTTCCGGGAGTGGCAAATCGACGATTGCCGGCCGTCTGGCAGAGAAACTTGGCGCCATTCGAGTGCGTTCGGATGTCGAACGAAAGCGCCTGGCACCGAACCTCACCGGCCCGAACCTCTACACCGCCGACATGACCCGACGCACCTATGCGCGCCTCGCAGAGATCGCATCGGGACTGCTCGGCGCCGGCCTGTCCGTCATCGTTGATGCCACGTTCCTGCATGCGGCCGAACGCGGCCAACTGCGCGAGCTCGCACACCGGCTACACGTGCCATTTCGCATTCTCGATGTGGACGCGCCCGACGCACTGCTCCGCGAGCGCATCGCTGCCCGTCGGCGCGCCACCCATGACCCGTCCGATGCCACTGCGACGGTTCTCGATCGCCAGCGTAGCGAACGGGAGCCACTGCTGCCGCAGGAGCGCGACGCCAGCCTGCGCATCGATGGCGCGGCACCCGACGTGGACCAGGCTCTTGCCGCATTGCGAAAGCTCTGACTTCTCTCCACTACTCGACTGGGTGCGGTGAGGCACAGGCGCTGCACGGTATCGCTAAGGGCGAGAGATCCAGGAATAGGGGCACGCCCCTGACCACCCCGTTTCGACTTGTACCGGCGCAAGGCCACGCCGACGCTTGCTCGATCAACGTCGAACGGAGGATGCGAAGAAGTGGAACGGAGCGGTACGCGTGGCCTGCACCACCGAACCGGTCCCCCGAAACACGGGCTCCGCCCTGTCTGGGCGGTCAGTGCGCGCCGGCGGCCGCAGTCCCTGCAATGAACGCCCCGAACGCACGACTGCCATTGCCCGTGCGAATCGTGCCGGTGACCGTGAGTTGCTCCGCGTCGATCACCGTGACGTTGTTGCTGAACCAGTTTGCCACATAGATCAAGCGACCATCGGCAGTCGCCCCGATTCCCTCCGGGTATTCGCCCACGGGTAGGGTCGCGATGACCTTGCGCTGTTGCGTATCGATTACCGAGACCGAGTTGTCGTACTGATTCGTTACGAAAAGTCGGCGTTCTGCGAAGCCGAGCGCTGCGGCGTAAGGTCGATCGCCCACGGCGATAGTGTCGATTACCGTCATCGTCCACGGATTGATGACGCTAACGTCGTTGCTTTCCACGTTGGCGACATACAGCCGGGTACCCGACGCATTCAGCGTCACGCCGAACGGATGCTTGCCGACGCCGACGAGCCGCGTCATGGCCAAGTGCCGGGTGTCGACCGCGGCCACGCTGTCGTCATCCCGGTTAGCGACATACAGGGTCGCCCCGTCGGCCGCCACGGCGATGCCGGCCGGTGACCGTCCCACATCCACGGCCCCAATTTGCCGCATCGCCACCAGATCGAAAACAAGCAACTGGTGCTGATACCAGTCAGCGACATAGGCGCGCTCACCGTTCGGCGCAATCGCGATACCCAGGGGTCCAGGACCCGCCGGCATCTCCGCCATCGACTCCAGTCTTTTGCCATCGATCACGGAGACCGACTGACTGCCTGGATTCGACACCACGACGCGACCGCCGTCGTCCGATACGGCCACACCGGCAGGTTCCGCGCCGACCGGCAGCGTCTTGACGACAGCCCCGACCGCCGTATCGATGATCGAGACCGAATTGGCCTTCTGGTTGGTGACGAACGCATAGGGAGCCGCCGCAACATCAGCCACGACGGCAAATCCCAGGACCAGTCCGAGCGTGGCGCGTGCCATCATAGCGCGCTGACGAATTCGAGCGGATTACTTGCCTTCGGCAACCGACTTCAGCTTGCCGAGGCACTCGGTATAAAGACCGGTTACTGCCTTGATCGCAGCTTCCTCGTTCTGATCCGGCGGCGGGTTGTTGGTCATAAAGCTCCGGTAGAAGGCGCCGCTCCATTCGACCGTCGAGCCTCCGGCCGCGCCTTCCTTCACTTCGATCGTGGACGAGTAATTCGCGACCGGCATGTCGGCGACGTCGACCTCGGTGATCTTGTATGAGTAACTCTTCTTTTCCGCGTCGTAGCTCTTCAATTCTTCCTTGATCGACCGCCCGTTGGGAAGCTTCAACTCACGGGTCGCGCCCTTCTCATTGCCGCCCTGGCTGGTTTCGCTGGCGACCTTGGGGCACCAGGTGTGCATCGTGCCGAAGTCCTTGATGACATCCCACACCGCGGCCGGCGGCGCAGCGATGTCGATCTTCTCCTCGACTTTCTGCCGACTGGGACCATGAGCCGCCGAGAGGCCCGACCACAGCAGCCCAGAACACGCGGTTAGTGCAACGATGACTCTCATTTTTCTACTCCCTCGCGAGCGCTAAAAAGGGCTAAGTATACGGGAAACTCTCCTGATTTCGAGTCAGGAGTTTTTCCCCATAAGCGCGCAGATCGCTCAGTAACGCGGCCGATTGCGCCGTCGCCGGCGCCGACGACGCGACCGATTGCAGGGCAGTCTGGAAGCCAGCGATGTTGCGTGCCGGGGTGCCGTCTTTACCGGTCAGACGGGCCAGCCGCTGTGACTCCCAGCGATCCCGCTCGGATGCGTCGAGCGACTCCGGATAGTTTCGGGCTCGATAACGGAAGACCATTTCGGGCAGGCGCGGGTCGACAAAGGGCGGGGTTCTGCCGGCCCAGTCCGTCGGCGGCAATGTGTGCAACCGGTCCAGTTCACGCCGGTCGGCATCCCCAATAAAGCCCCCGCCATACAGCGCGGCATCCGGATCGACCACCCCCGACCGCTCGGAGCCCTCGAAAACATGTGCGACCTTCGCCGCTAATCCCGGAGCAGTGCGAAGCTGCGCCAGATGAACGGCAACGGTCTCGAGGCTTATCGCGAGCCGCTCGCTGTCTTTAGCTCGCAGCACCGTGATGGGTGCCAGCACCGGCGCCTTGTTCAGGTGCACGAGTTTCAACGGTATCCGGGGCTTGCCTTCTCCGAGTTCGGCCGCGGCCGTGAAAACCCGTTCCCGCACCGCTTCCGTGTCGAGGTCCAGCAGTTGCGCGGGGTCGACACCCAGGTCGTAGACGATGACGGCGTTGCGATTGGTTGGGTGCATCGCCAGGGCAACGACGATCGCCAGGCATCCGCGCTCTGCCCCGAAGCGACTCGACACGTGCACGACGGGCTCGAACTGGCCTACCTGCAGCAGGGCGGCGGCCTCAGCCTTGCCGCGGTGACTGAACACAAAGTCGTACAGCCTCGGTTGAGCCGCCTTGACCCGCTGCGCCAGAGCAATCGTTGCACGTACATCGGCCAGCGCATCGTGCGCCTCCGAATGTGCAATGCCGTTCGCAGCCGTCAGCAACTCCAGGCGGAAAGTCGGGTGGCCCTCTCCATCCAGAGGCCAGGAGAGCCCCTCCGGGCGCAACGCCCGAACGAGTCGGACCATGTCGATGATGTCCCAGCGCGAGTTGCCGTTGCGCCATTCCCGCTCGTACGGATCGAACAGACTCCGGTAGAACACCTGACGCATCACCTCGTCGTCGAAACGGAGGTTGTTGTAACCGACGACACAGGTCTGCGGCCGCAGGAACTCGGCGCGGATCGCGGCGGCGAACTCCGCTTCCGGAACACCGCGTGCCGCGGCCAACTGGGGCGAGATGCCCGTGACCACACAGGCCGCGGGATCGGGGAGGTAGTCGGCCGGGGGCCGGCAGTAAAGAACGAGCGGTGGCTCTAGGGGATTGAAATCGGCGTCGGTTCTGATGCCAGCGAACTGCGCCGGCCGATCCCAAACCGGATCGAGCCCGAAGGTCTCAAGGTCGTACCAGAAGAAACTGAAGGTCGACACGCGATCATTCAGTCAAGATGACGCGCGGTCATGGGGCAGAAATCACGGGGAGCGCCGGCAGGCGCTCCTCGCCTCGTGGCCCTGGCAAGCCCGAGTCGCGGAATCGCAACCGGTCAACGCTGGGCCGCCGCTGCGGCTTCCGCCTTCAGGCGCTTTTCGCATTTCTGCGTGCAAATGCAGTTGCCCCCGTTGAGGCCGCCGCAGGTGCCCTTGATCGCCTGGCGTCCAAAGATCACGCCAACGGCCATCAACAGAAACACGACGGCCATGGCGGCAAACGTAATCAGGAACATGGTCATGGGATAGCCCTCTTGTGTCCCGGGGTTGGAGTCGCAGCCACGCGGCGAGGCCTTTCGCGGCCCCGCCGCCCGTCCCGGCTCAGCCGCCGAAATCGTCCAGCATGATGTTTTCGCGGTCGACGCCGATATCCTCGAGCATCTTGATGACCGCGGTGTTCATCATCGGCGGACCGCACATGTAGTACTCGCAATCCTCTGGTGCCGGATGATCCTTCAGATACTTGCTAAAAAGGATCTCGTGAATGAACCCGGTGTACCCCGTCCAGTTGTCCTCCGGCTTCGGGTCGGAAAGGCCCAGATACCACTTGAAGTTCGGATTCTCGGCCTGCAACTGATCGAACTCGTCGGCATAGAACGTCTCGCGCAGACTGCGAGCGCCGTACCAGAACGTGATCTTCCGCTTGGAGTGAATGCGGCGCAACTGGTCGAAGATATGCGAGCGCATCGGCGCCATACCGGCACCGCCGCCCACGAACACCATCTCCTTGTCGGTGTCGCGCGCGAAGAACTCGCCGAACGGGCCCGAAATCGTGACCTTGTCGCCCGGCTTCAGACCGAAGATGTAGGAGGACATGATGCCCGGGGGGATATCCGGCGCGTTCGGCGGCGGCGTCGCGATCCGGACGTTCAGCATGATGATGCCTTTTTCGTCCGGATAGTTCGCCATCGAATAGGCACGGATGGCGGGCTCGGCAACCTTGGACTCGAAACGCCACAAGTTGTACTTATCCCACTCGTCGCGGAAGCGCTCCTCGATCAGGTAGTCGCCGTACTTGAAGTGATACGCCGGGCACTCGATCTGGATGTAGCCGCCGGCCTTGAAGTCGACGCTCTCGCCCTCCGGCAGTTGCAGCACCAGTTCCTTGATGAACGTCGCGACGTTATGGTTGGACTTGACCGTACACTCCCACTTCTTGACGCCGAAGACCTCCTCGTGGACATGTACCTTCATATTCTGCTTGCACGTCACCTGGCAGGACAGGCGATCGCCGTGCGCGGCCTCGCGCTTGGTGATATGCGACAGCTCGGTCGGCAGGATCTCGCCGCCGCCCTCGGTCACCTGCACGCGACACTGGGCGCAGGTGCCGCCACCGCCGCAGGCAGACGAGACGAACAGATTGTTGTCCGCCAGAGCCGTCAGCAACTTCGAGCCGATCGGGACGAAGATCTTCTTTTCGTCGTTGATCAGGATCTCGACGTTGCCGGAGGCGACGAGTTTCGACTTGGCGCCGAGAATAAGGAATACGAGTGCGATCACGATGACCGTGAACAGCACCACCCCTAAAAGAATTTCCAACATTGCCTTTGCCTTATGCCTAGAGTTGAATGCCGGAGAAGGCCATGAACCCGAGCGCCATCAGGCCCGCGGTGATGAAGGTGATGCCGAGCCCGCGCAAACCGGGCGGCACATCACTGTACTTCAGCTTTTCCCTAACCCCTGCCATCGCGGTGATGGCCAGCGCCCAGCCGAAGCCGCTGCCGACCCCATAGACCACACTCTCCGCGAAGTTGTAATCGCGCTCGATCATGAACAAGGACCCTGCCAGGATCGCGCAGTTCACCGTGATCAGGGGCAGGAAGATGCCCAGCGCGTTGTAGAGCGCCGGGAAGAACTTGTCGAGCACCATTTCGAGTATCTGCACCATCGCCGCGATCACGCCGATACAGGCCATCAGCGCGATAAAGCTCAGATCGACATCGGGCATGCCGGCCCAAGCGAGGGCGCCTTCCTTCAGCAGGTAGGTGTAGATCAGGTTATTGGCAGGCACCGTCAGCGTCTGCACGATCACGACCGCGATACCCAGACCGACGGCGGTCTCGATCTTCTTCGATACCGCGATGAAGGTGCACATGCCCAGGAAGAACGCCAAGGCCATGTTCTCGATGAACACGGACTTGATGAACAGATTGATGTAGGCCTCCATCAGTGAGCCTCCCCATGCGCCGGGATGATCGCGAAATCGGCTTGCTCGACCTGCTTCGGCTTCCAGGTCCGGATGGCCCAGATCAACAGCCCGATCAGGAAGAAAGCGCTAGGCGGCAACAGCAGCAGGCCGTTCGGCACGTACCAGCCACCGTCCTTCATCAGCGGCAGGACGTCGATGCCCAGCAACTTGCCCGACCCGAACAGCTCGCGCACGAAGGCGACGCTGATCAGGATCAGGCTGTAGCCCAGGCCATTCCCGATGCCGTCCAGGAAGCTCTCCCAGGGCGGATTCTTCATCGCATAGGCTTCGGCGCGGCCCATCACGATGCAGTTCGTGATGATCAAGCCGACGAAGACCGACAGCTGCTTGCTGACCTCATAGGCGAAGGCCTTCAGCAACTGGTCAACGACGATGACCAGCGAAGCGATGATGACCATCTGCGCGATGATGCGCACGCTCGACGGCACATGATTACGGATCGCCGCGATCCCGGCGCTGGAGAACGCCGTCACGGCCGTGAGCGCCAGACTCATGATCAGCGCGGTCGACATCTGCGAGGTCACGGCCAGGGCCGAGCAGATTCCGAGCACCTGCAGGGTGATCGGGTTGTTGTCGACCAACGGCTCAACCAGAACTTTCTTTTCTTCAGCATTCATCGGTTTAACCTCTTGCGGAGCGAATTTTTGCCAGGTAGGGACCAAAGCCGTCCTTGCCCATCCAGTAGCGAATCAGATTGCTCACACCACGACTGGTCAGCGTGGCGCCGGCCAACGCATCGACCTGATATTCGGCACCGGGCTTGGATGGGTCGACATTGCCCTTGACGAGACCCAATGCCACTTCGCCGGTCTCGATCGTCTGGCCTTTCTCGCTCAGATTGCTCTCGTGCACATCCTTCTTGGCCAGGTTGTAGACCTTCTTGCCCTTCCAGAGCGCCTTCCATTTCGGATTGACGACCTCGCCGCCGAGACCCGGCGTTTCCGCCTGGTCGTAGAGGTTCAAACCGATAACCGTTTCGCCGTCGCCTTCCAGCGCGATGAAACCGTACATGGTCGACCACAGGCCGTAACCGTTCACCGGCAGGATCAACGCCTTGATCTTGCCGCCCTCCATGACCTGGTAAACCTTGGCGTACTTGGCCTTGCGCTTGATGTTGGCAATGTCCTCGTCGGCCGGGATCGTAACGCTCATCGCCGGATCCTTGGCCGCCTTGCGCTGATCGAAGGTCTTCGCGTCGATGTTGTCGACAGGGTTGCCGGTCTCAAGGTCGATGATCTTCGGCTCGATCTGCTTGAAGGCCTCGTCGACGTTGACGCCTTCGGTCTTCAGGCCGGCCACTTCCAGGATGTTGACCTTCTCGTCCTTGGACTTGTTGCTCTCCTGCAGCGACTTCAGCGCCACCGCCGATCCGGAGACCAGCACGGCGCCGACCAGGCACAGCCCAAGCGCGACCGCGATGGTCTTCTCGAAGCTGTCGTTGGGCAGGGCCAGCACGTGCTGTGCATAGCGATTGGCCTTTTCCTTCCAGACAGCAAACTTGTCCTCCTGAGGATTCTTGACACTCTCGGTGGAACTAGACATGGCGCCGCGCCCTCTTGCTGATGTTGACCTTGATCACCGCATAATCGATCAGCGGCGCGAAGATGTTCGAGAACAGGATCGCCAGCATGATGCCCTCGGGGAAAGCCGGGTTCACCACCCGGATCAACACCGTCATGAATCCGATCAAACCGCCGAAGATCCAGCGGCCCATGTTCGTCTGAGCAGCACTGACCGGATCGGTGGCCATGAAGGTCATGCCGAAGGCGAAGCCGCCCAGCGTCAGATGCCAGTACCAGGGCATGCCGAACATCGCATTGGAATCGCTGCCGATGATGTTGAACAGCGTAGACGTTGCGACCATGCCCAGGAATACGCCGGCGATGATCCGGTAGTTCGCGATCCGCGTGTAGATCAGGAAGGCCGCTCCGATCAGGCAGGCGATGGTCGAGGTCTCACCCAGCGAGCCCTTCTCGAAACCGAACAGGGTCGCCCACCACGAAATCCCGCCCTGCGTAATGCCGTCGACACCGCCCAGCGCGGCCAGACCCAGCGCCGTTGCCCCGCTGAACCCGTCCACGGCGGTCCATACCGCATCGCCCGACATCGACGCCGGGTACGCGAAATAAAGGAACGCGCGGCCGGTCAGCGCCGGGTTCAGGAAGTTCTTGCCGGTACCGCCGAACACTTCCTTGCCGAGCACGATGCCGAACGAGATGCCCAGGGCCACCTGCCACAACGGAGCGTTGGGCGGCATGGTCAGCGCGAACAGGATCGACGAAACGAAGAAGCCCTCGTTGACCTCATGTTTGCGCACGACCGAGAACAGGACTTCCCACAGACCGCCCGCCACGATCGTGACGATGTAGATCGGCAGGAAATACAGTGCGCCGTGCAACAGATCCGAGACCGGGTTGGCACTGTTGTAGCCGAAGATGTTGAGGATCGCACCGCGCCAGCCCGGAGCTGACTGCAAGCCGATGGCCTCCATTGCGACATTGGCCTGATAGCCAGTGTTGAACATCGCCATCAGCATGCACGGGATCGTCGCGATCCAGACGTAGGTCATAACCCGCTTCAGGTCGACCGCATCGCGCACATGGGTGGCACCGGAGGTGACGTCCGGCGGCGTGTAAAGGAACGTGTCCACCATCTCGTAGACGGGGTACAGGCGCTCGAAGCGCCCGCCATGCGCGAAGTACGGATGGAGCTTATCGAGAAACTGTCGGGTACGAGACATTAGCCTTCCTTCTCAATTTGCGTCAGATTGGTTCTGAGAACGGGCCCGAAATCGTGCTTGCCCGGATCGATGAAGGTGCACAGGGAGAGATCCTCTTCGTCCAGTTCCAGACAACCCAGGGCCTGCGCCATATCCGTATCACCGACCACCAGCGCCCGCAGCAACTGGGTCGGCAGCATGTCGAAGGGGAAGACTTCCTCATAAATACCCAGCGGCACGATGGCCCGCGGGCTGCCCCAGCGTGACGACGCCAGCGGAAATTTGCGGCCCCGCACCTTCGGCAGGCTGGACAGCAGCACATTCAGGAACGAGTACTTCTCGCCGCCCGGTACCACCCAGCCCATGAACTCGCGCTCACGCCCTTCGGCGATGACGCTGATCTGATTGTGATAGAGGCCAAGGTAATCGAACGGTCCCTCGGCCCGCCGGCCGCACAGCACCGACCCGGAAATTACCCGCGCTTCCTTGCCTTCCACGATCTGGCCGCTGACCACATCGCTCAGATTGGCGCCCACGCGGGTTTTGACCAGTCGCGGCTTGGCGACGATCGGCCCGGCCAGCGACACGACACGTTCGACGTTGAGACGCCCGGTCGTGAATAGCGCGCCAATGGCCATGACCGCCTGATAATCCAGGTGCCAGACGCACTTCGACCCGTTGACGGGGGACAGATGATGGATATGCGTACCGACCAGTCCGGCCGGATGGGGCCCGTCGAAATCGACGACTTCGGCCTTGCCCACCGCGGCATTGATGGCCGTTTGCGACGGGGACTTGCAGACGTAGAGCTTGCCCTCGACCAGATGGCTGATCACGACCAGACCGTTGCGGAAGTCCGCCGCCCGCTCCTTGATGATCACGTCCGGGTTGGCCGCAAGCGGATTGGTATCCATCGCGTTGACGAACAGCGCATGCGGCATCGCATCCGGCGCCGGAATCTTGCTGTACGGGCGGGTGCGGAGCGTCGTCCACAAACCGGAGTCGAGCAGGTTCTGCTTGACCTGTTCGGTCGACAGTTTCGGCAGCTCGGCTTCCTTGTAAGCCGCAAAGGTGCGTTCTTCCTTGCCCTTCAGTTCGATGACGACGGATTGCAACACCCGGCGAGCACCCCGATTGATCGCCTTGACGACCCCGGCGCCCGGCGAGGTGAAATTGACGCCTGGGTTCTGCTTGTCGGTGAACAACACGTCACCGAGTTTGACTCGATCCCCCTCCGACACCTGCATGGTCGGCTTCAAACCCACGATATCGGAACCAAGCAGCGCCACGGAACGAACCGCGCCGACATCGGCGTGAATCGTCTGCGACGGCTCCCCCGTAATCGGCAGGTTCAAACCCCTCTTCGTTTTTATCACCATAGTCCAGCCTGCACTTCTAGAAAAACCGGCACGCCGCGCGTCGCGTCGCGCCACTCTCGGAGGGGACGCATGATGCAACTCGGGACGGAAATAGGTTTCCGGTCGCGTGGCGCCGAGAGATCGGGCGCTCGTCGACAACGGTCAGGTTTGGCGTGGCATCGAGCCGCTACGAGCGGAGAGCCAAACCCGGAGCAAAACGACGGGTATTAGACCATATGGACCAGCTTTCAACAATCTACGACCCTGTCACGCTCAGTAAACGAGCTATCGCTGCCAGGCAACGCAGAGGCTCTCTACGCGTCCCCGCCGATGCCTCGGCGAGGACGCCAAAGCCGCCCGCAACGGCGACCGGGCGGCCACTTGCTCTGCGCTCACTCCTCGCGCAGCGCAATCAGCGGCGTAGAGCGCGCCGCTTTCCAGGCCGGGAGCAGCGCGCCCACGCCCGCCGCCGCCAGCGCGAGCAGCGGCGTCTGCCACAGGTCGGTATAAGGCACCCGCAGCGGCATACTCCACCCGAATGATTGCACCTGTATGACCGCCACCAGAACCCAGGCCACGAGAAGACCCAGCGGCAGTGCCAGCAGGCCGGACGCGAGGCCGATGAAGCCGCTTTGCGCCATGACGATGCTGATGATCTGGCGCGGCGTGAAACCGAGCGCCCGCAGCACGGCGAGTTCCCGGATCCGTTCGAGCTGCAAGGCCAGCAAACTGCTGACCAGGCCGATCAGGGCCACGCCGACCGCGAGCAGGCGCAGCAGTTCAGTGATCGCAAAAGTGCGGTCGAACATGGCCAGCGAGACATCCCGGATATCGCGGTTGGAGCGGATCGACAGCGCGGGATCACGGCCGATGGCACTGGCGAGCGCTTTGCGGACGGCATCCGGCGCGGCGTTCGGAGCGAGCACCAACCCGAGCGAGGTGACACCGTCGTCCCGCCACAGCCTCGCATATAAAGGCTGACGGATCAGCACGATCCCCTGATCGGAGCGGTAATCGAAGAACACGCCGGCGATCTCGAGTTCCGTCGGGCCGTCGGCCGTGACCACGCCCAGCCTGTCGCCAGGGCCGAGGTGGTGTCGACTGGCGAAGGGCTCGGAGATCACGACCACGTCGTCAGTCAGGAAGCGCTGCCAGGCCCGGTCGCCGGACTTGAAGCGGTACGGCGATCGCTGCGGATCGGTCGGCGCCAGCGCCACCAGTTCGACGCGCCCCACCGAGGACTCGACGCTCTGGCTGCGGGCGGAACTGATCGCCGCGACGCCGGACAGGCTCGCGGCGGCCTCCCGCCAGGCGGGGGGCAGCGGATCGTCGGCACTCTTGCCGGTCGTGGCCCGCGTCACGTACAGATCCGCCTGCATCAACTGGTCCAGCCACTCGCCGACGGTATCGCGAAAACTGCCGGTCATTGCGCCAACTCCCAAGGCCGACGCGAACGCGATGGTCAGCGCGGCGATCGCAACGCCGGTTCGACTCAAGGAGGCCAGCACGTCGCCGACACCGAGCCGGAACACCGGATGGCCGATCCGGCGCAGCGGGCGCCCCAGGACACTCAGCACCGCGGGAATCATCAGTCCGCAGCCCGCGAGCAACAGAAACAGGCCCACGATACTGCGCAGCAGCGTCCCGTCAGGCAGTTGCCACAGCCCGGTGGCCAGCCCGATCGCCGCGAGACCGCCAGCCGCCGCCCAGCCGGCCCAGCGCCGGTTGACTTCTTCCAGTCGTGACCGGGAGCGGGCACTGAGGGGTTGCGTACCGGCTGCTTCCAGCGCCGGCATCAGCGCCGCCAGCAGCGAGGCGCCGAGCCCCAGCACGAAGCCGCGCACCAGAACCTCCGGCGCGATGAACAGCGTCTTGACGGTGAGCGTGAAATAGACGTCGTTGATCGTACGCGTGACCTGCGCCGTCAACAGGTCGGCAATCGCAATGCCCAGCACCTGCCCGATCAGGCTCCCGATAACACCCAGCGCCACCGCCTCGACCAGCACTTCCAGCAGGATCTCGCGGCGCGTGGCCCCCAGCAGCCGCAGCGTTGCCAGAACCTCCCGGCGCTGCAGCACGGCGAACATCATCGTGTTATAGATCAGGAACAGCCCCACGACGAGGCCGAGCATGCTCATGGCCTGCAGATTGGTCTCGAACGCGGCCGACAGGCGGCGGGTGGCCTGGCTGCGCCCCTCCGCCGAGGTGAGTTTCAGGCCGCTAGGCAAAGCGGCGGCGAGGCTTTCCTCCAGCACGGGATCGGCCGGCAGCACCACATCGATACGGTGCAACCGCCCCATGACGTTCAACACTTCCTGCGCCGTCGCGATGTCGGCGATCAGCAAGCCTTCCAGCGCCGGGTCGGCTGGTCCATTCCCTTCCAGATAACCGAGCACCTCGATGGCTGCCGGCCGGCCCTGGATAGACAGGGTGAGCACCCCACCGGGCCCGATACCGAAGCTCTCGGCACTGGAACGCGCCAGCAGACCGGTCCCGGGACGGATCAGCAACGCCGGCAGCAGCGGCAACAGACCCCCGAACTGACGGCCACTGCTGCCCTCCCCCGCGACCAGGGGATCCATGCCGACCAGACGCACTGTTTCACCGGTCGGTGTCTCGACCAGATCCTCGAACACCGGCGCGAA
Source organism: Methylolobus aquaticus (assembly GCF_054172105.1). Lineage (NCBI taxonomy): Bacteria > Pseudomonadati > Pseudomonadota > Gammaproteobacteria > Methylococcales > Methylococcaceae > Methylolobus > Methylolobus aquaticus. Next base: position 355,263 of record NZ_JBSYXP010000004.1, on the reverse strand, counting down.
ACGCGCGCCCGGAAAATCGCGCCGTAAGCCGGGATACAGCGACTCGTTGATGAAGCCGCCGCTGGCCACGATCTGATGCGTCGTCGGTCCGAGCAACGCGGCCATCGACGCGTCGAAAGCCTGGCGGGCGCTCGTCACCGACAGCGCGACGGCGACCGCCGTAGCCACACCCAGCGCTATGCCGAGGATCGCCAGCGCCAATTGCCCGGGATGGCGCAGGAAGAAGCGCCGATTGGCGGCGTTCAGCAGCGCCATCGCACGCTTCCGGCCGGCAGACCGACTGAGGCATAGAACGCGGACCAGACCCAGGATAGCCATTGGCCCGGCAGCGTAATCCCGGGCGTCGTCACGGGCTTTCCAACAGACCGTCGCGCAGATGCCAGACGCGATCGGCCCGTTCGGCCAATTCCCGACTGTGCGTTGCAATCAGCAGCGTCTTGCCACGCTGCCGTAGCATCCGGTCCAACAGGTCGAGGATCTGCTCCCCGGTCGCGCTGTCCAGATTCCCGGTCGGTTCGTCGGCCAGCAGCACCCACGGATCGCCGATCAGGGCGCGGGCGATCGCGACGCGCTGTTGCTCTCCGCCGGAAAGGCGATCCGGGTAGCGGTTGCCGAGGTCGGCCAGGCCGACCTCGGCCAGCAGTGACAAAGCCATCCGGCGTGCACGGGAGGACGCGTGTCCCGCCAACTCCGCCATCAGGGCGACGTTTTCGCACGCGGTCAGCGTCGGCAGCAGATTGAAGGACTGATAGACGAAACCGACCCGGAGCCGTCGGAACAGCGTGCGCTCGCGCTCGTTCAGCGTGTCGACCCGAGTGCCGCCGACCCAGATCGCCCCTTCGTCGGGCCGGTCCAGACCGGCCACCAGATGCAGCAGGGTCGACTTGCCCGAGCCGCTTTGGCCGAGCAACGCGACCCATTCGCCCGGAGCCACCTCGCCTTCGATCCCCCCCAGCACACGATGCAGCGCCGTGCCTTCGCGGAAGGCGAAGCTGACGCCCTCGAGTCGGATCATCGGTTCCGAGGCAGCCGCCGCCAGCGCATCAGGTCGCATCGGCGAGCAACCCTGCCCTGGAGTCATCGAGCCCGAACAGCTGGACGCAAAACAGATGGCCGGCATCGGTCCAGGCCTGCAATGGACGGAAACCGGCATTGCCCGCCAGGCCGACGAACTGGTCCATGCCGTACTTGTAGGAGTTCTCGGTGTGTATGGACTCCCCGGCCGCAAACTTGAACAGCTGTCCGGAGACGCCCACCACCTGATCGACCCGACTGACGAGATGCATCTCGACGCGGCCGTCATCGCTCGCGAAGTGGGCGCTATGGTCGAATCGGCCGAGTTCGAAGTCGCCCTCCAGCTCCCGGTTGATGCGCCGCAACAGGTTCAGGTTGAATGCCGCCGTCAAGCCGGCAGCGTCGTTGTACGCCCGATGCAGGACCGCAGGATCCTTTTTCAGGTCGTAGCCGATCAAAAGGCCGCCGTCACGTCCCAGCAGCGACGCGACGCTGCGCAGCAGTGCCACCGCTTCGTCCGGCGCGAAATTGCCGATGCTGGAACCCGGAAAAAAGGCGATCCGCCGGGAATCGTCGGCGATGTCCGGAAACTCGAACGGGTGGGAATAGTCGACGCAGATCGGCCGCACATCCAGCCAGGGGTAATCCCGGGCGATGGCCGAGGCCGACGCGAAGAGATGATCCCGGGCGATGTCGAGCGGGACATAGCGACGCGGTCGCACGGCATCCAGCAGCAACCGCACCTTCCGACTGCTGCCGCTCCCAAGTTCGATCAGCGTCACCGGTGCACCTAGCGCCGTGGCGATATCCCCCGCGTGGCGTGTGAGGATATGCATCTCGGTGCGAGTCAGGTAATACTCGGGCAGATCGCAGATTGCTTCGAACAATCGGCAGCCTTCGCCGTCGTAAAGGAACTTCGGCGACAACGACTTTTGCGGCCGGCTCAGCCCTAGCAACACCTCGCTGCGAAAATCGGTGACAGCAGGCGCCAGGTCGATCAACCGCACCGGCATCGCATCATGAACCATCATCGGCAAGGCGCACTCCCGAAAATTGCCAGCGATCGGCCGGGTAGAAGAAGTTACGATAGCTGGCCCGAATGTGCGACTGCGGCGTGGCGCAGGAGCCGCCGCGCAACACGAGCTGGCTGCACATGAACTTCGCGTTGTATTCGCCGAGCGCGCCGCTTGGCGGGCGAAATCCCGGATACGGCTGATACGCGCTTTGCGTCCATTCCCAGACATCGCCGAATACCTGGCTGAGCCCGTCGGCACCGGGCACCGCCGTAACCGGCTGCAGCAGCCCCGACTCCACGAAATTCCCGCTCACGGCAACGCCCGCCGCGACCGACTCCCACTCCTGCTCGGTCGGAAGACGCCGTCCCGCCCAGCGGGCATAGGCGTCGGCTTCGAAGTAACTGACGTGGCAGACCGGCGCCCCGGAATCGATCGGCTGGAGTCCGGCCAGCGTGAATTGCCACCAGGCCCCATCCATCCGCTCCCAGTAGAGCGGCGCCTGCCAGCCACGCTGCCGCACTGTGGCCCACCCCTCGGACAACCACAACTCGGGACGCTGGTAGCCGCGGTCTTCCACGAAGGCCAGGAACTCGCCCTGCGTGACCGGCCGCGAGGCCAGACGGAAGGGCTCCAGCCAGACACGATGCCGCGGCGACTCGTTGTCATAGGCGAACCCATCGCCCCCATGGCCGATCTGTTGCAGGCCGCCCTCTCGCAGCAACCAGTCGAGCCCGGGCGTCGTGGCCACGTTCCGTTGCGGAGCGGCTCGGTAAACCGGCCTCAAGGGATTGACCGAAAGGCTGTACTTGATGTCCGTCAGCAGCAATTCCTGGTGCTGCTGCTCGTGATGGAGGCCGAGCAGGAGTCGTGCGCGGATTTCCTCGTAATCTGCTGCCCGGGCAAGGCCGAGCAGTTCGTCGATGGCCTGGTCGACCTGCGCCCGGTAACCCATGACCTCGGCCACGGTCGGTCGCGACAACTGCCCGCGCTGGGCACGCGGGAAAAACGGGCCGACCGTTTCGTAATAGGAGTTGAACAACTGAGCAAATCGGGGGTGAAACTCCCGGTAGCCCGGCAGAAAAGGCAGCAGCACGAACTGCTCGAAAAACCAGGTCGTATGCGCCAGATGCCATTTCGGCGGGCTGGTTTCCGGCGCCGCCTGCAGGCCGTAGTCCTCGCAGGCCAGCGGTTCGCAGAGCGCTTCTGTCTGGCGGCGGACACTCCGGTAGGTCGGCTGCAAATCCGCCAGCTCCGACGTCGGCGCCGCGATGGGCGTAGCCACGGAAACCGGTGGCGGCGAGGGATGAATCAAATGGACAAGTCTCCGCTGTGCATCGACACGAACCCGGACTGCGCGGGAAAGTAGCATTCGCACAGCGAATTGACCAGCGCAGCGCTGGGTTCGTTCAATTGGCGGGGGCAGCAGGGCATCGCCTTTGCCCCTGCCGCTTCTGACCGCCGACGCAGCGTGCCTTGGGCCTGACACCCGAGCCCACGCTGCAGTGCCGCAGTCACGCAAACGTAACACGCCGAGCCTACCATTGCATCACGGCCCGTTTGGTTCCGGTACCGGGCAGCTGGGCTATCCGGCAAAACCGGGACCCCACCCCTGCCAGCGAGCACTATCCTGTTCTTCCAAACCCTGGCCGCCACGACCACCGACGCAATCCGGCACCGCCGCGGCGCACAGTACATCCGCCTGCTGCTGATCTTCGTTCCACTTGCCGTCGTGCTTGACAGGATCGATTCCCTATCGCCCGCGATCCGTTTCGGCTGCGCGGCACTGGCGATCATCCCGCTATCGGCGGAACTCGTTTATTCCACCGAACAGATCGCCCATCGCACGACCCAGACGCTCGGCGGTCTGCTGAATGCGACCTTCGGCAATGCGCCGGAACTGATCATCTCGCTAATGGCGCTCCAGGCCGGTCTGCTGGACGTGGTCAAAGCCTCGCTGGTCGGTGTCATGCTCGGCAATCTGCTTTTCGTATTGGGGCTCGCGTTCCTGGTTGGCGGGCTGAAGCACCGAGTGCAGAAATTCAACCGCCGTGGCGCCCGGATGCAGCGCTCCATCCTGATGGTGGCGGCAATCAGCATCGTCGTGCCCAGCGTGTTCGACAATTTCATTCCGCCGGACCTGCACGACCCCGAGGACGCACTGAACATCGGCATCGCCATCGTGCTGCTGCTCACCTATACGATGAGCCTGCTGTTCATGTTGAAGACACACCCGGATTACTTCTCGGACGCGGACGGTGGCGGAGAAGAAGCCGGCGCGAGCAACTGGTCGCTGCGGCGCGCGCTAATCGTCCTGCTGGCCTCTTCCGTCGCCCTGGCCTTCATGAGCGAAATCGTGGTCGACGCGATAGCCGGCACGGCAGCCGCGCTGGGCGTGTCCCGCGCCTTCATCGGCGTCATCGTACTGGCCTTGATCGGCGGAGCGCCCGAAAGCGTCGCTGCGGTGACCATGGCTCGCAAGAACAAACTCGATCTGACCATGGGCATCGCCGTCGGCAGCAGCATCCAGATCGCCCTGTTCATCGCGCCGATGCTGATGCTGAGCAGTTACGTGCTGGCGCCGCGCCCGCTCAATCTGATGGTCGGCAACGCCGGCATCATGATCGTGTTGTTTCCCGTGCTGTTGATCTCGACCGTCGTCGGCGACGGCAAGTCCAACTGGTTCAAGGGCGTCCAACTGCTGAGCGTCTATGCGCTGATCGCCCTGTTTTGCTATTACATGCCCGACAACGCCACGACGCCGCTATTCCCGCCCTGACGGCCCGCACCGTCCGGCTCGCCCGCACCGAACCGGTCCGATGGCGCACCGCTGGCGACCGAGTGTCGCATGACCGCACACATCGGGGTAAAGTTATATCCCTGGGCAGGAATTCAATGCACGACTCGCACTGATCGAGGCGCTGCGCCTGGGCGCCTGTGCCGTGCGGAAGGGGACTCAGAGAAGATGAGCGAGCATATGGGCCGCGAGCGCAGCAACTGCTTTCGCAATGTCGGCATCGAGGCCACGAACCAGACCGTGGCGATACCATGCGAAGGGGCCGCGGAGGATGCCGGTAACGTACTGAATGCGAGTCCGTTGAGCGCCGAGTTCCTGGAACGTCCCGCTGCCGGCCGTCTGGAGATGGGGCCTGCTGCCTGATCCATCGCGCGACAGCACTGCGCATCACCCCACGGAGGGGATCCAGCATCGTGTTCAAGCCTGTTGACCACCTGAGGCGCCTTCGGATTTCCCGACGCTCCGGTCAGACGCCCGGCTGCCTTCGCTCCGGTACCGGACGCGGCCCGATCGCGCGGCGAAACACGGAAGCGGCAGCATGAAAGCCTTTGCCCTGAGTGTGCTGATTGCCACCTTGCTCGCGCTGATCATGTTGACCGCCCACATCCTGAACATCACCGTCCAGACGCCGGATGGGATGATGAATCCGGTATTCCAATTTGATCTGCGGACCGGGACACGCGATGAGTTCCTGACCTGCTTGCTGGCGTCGGTGATCGCCGCCTATTTCTATGCGGTGGTCGCCTGGATGGATGGTAAGTTGTCCCGTTTGCGCGAGGAGCTCATCGCCGACGCACCGCTCATGCACCTGGCGCAACCCCTCGAGGTGCGACAGCTAAAGGACGCCATACGTAGCGCCGACCTGGCAGCGATCGGGCGGTACGCCACCGACGCCGCGCTGGGCTATTCCGACGACCGCTTCATGACACCTTTCGAGCTGGCCGAGCTGTATGGCCATGACGAAGTGGTTCAAGCCCTGCAGCGCGCCGCAAGCAAAAAGCCGGGCGCGCACTTTGCCATCAAGGCACGGCGGGCCTGAGCGCACGAGGCGGCAAGTTCGCCCACCTCGACCACTCTGTCGACTCCGCCGGGTACGGGAGCCGCGCCCGTTTATGAAGCGGTTCTTGCTCAGTTCCGATACCAGGCGCGCAATTCATTGGCATACTCCCAGGCATCGCGCCGCCCATAGCCAGCGGCCCGTCGAGCACGGCCCCCGGCCACGACAATGATCTCGATGGCATCCCCAACCGCTTTCCCATGCGCAGCTTGGCCCCCGAAATTGAACGCGGTCCGCGCCCGTTCGGTCTTCGGGTAAACCCCCCACCTGGTCCCCTTGGGAACGCGAAACTTGACCACGTAATCGGGCACCAGCCAGTCGGCCATCCCCGCCTTGTTGACGTAGGCGGTGTAGGCACGGACCTCGTGGGTCGAATCGACTGCGCCGACAGTTGAGCTCCAAAGCGCCATGGCCTGGAGCATCGCGATCAGCGTGAGTCGGATGCAGAATTGTGGGACCTGAGACATAGGCTGGTGACCAGGTTGTGGCGATTCGTATGATACTGGCGTAGAGCGGATCCCGGCGCCACCCGGGGAGGGCTTGCCCGAACGACTCGTCTGGGGGTCACCAGACAGCTGAGACGTGCGACCTGATGTAAAGAGAAGGCTTTCTGGCCCATCGTCCAGGGCGTCGGATTTCCTGCATTTCTTGCCAGAGCGACGGGAATCCCCTGACTCAAACTGCCTTGGCCCCGTCTGCCAGATCCACCGTCGGGGAGAAACCTGCCCCGCTGCGACCTCCCTCCGGTTCCGCAACACCCCTCCCAAAGACTTAAAAAACCGGGGTAAAGTCACACGACAACCGGGGCCCTCGGCGCCGACTGAACACTGCCCGTGGCTCCCGAGGAGCCCACCCCGCAAGATTCATCGGAGGTAGCCCAAGGGTACCCCCATTTGCGGCTTTCCCCACAGTCAACAGGCGATTTGACGGACTGGCGCGCAGCCGGCCAGCCATCGGGAGATTGGAAATCAGGCCGGATCAATCGGTTAGGATACTGGCACGCCCACTGCTTTATAGAGGGTGCATAACCTCTTCGATGCGCTTCTCACCGGGACCTCGCCCGAGGCCCACTCTGAATGGCGTCTTCGGCTTTCGCGCCGACGGCGGTTTTCCGGGGTTCCGGTGATCTTTTTTCCCTGATCCAGAATCACCGGGTCCTCCATTTGGCCCGAAGCCCCGCTGACTCCGCTGATTCAACGAGCCGGAGGAAGGCGCGCTTGACGGCAAGTGCGCACAACCCGGATCAACTCCAGGGGTTACTCTGCCCGGCATCGAACGCACCGCCGCTCACTGCGCCTTCCGACTCAAGAGAGATCCGGCACCAAGGCGATCGGCCATTCGGTGCAGAACGACGGTCCGTCTGGCGCTTACGCCTTCCGATACTCCCTCCAGCCCAGCCGCAGCAAGGCCATCGCCGGTGTCGCCATACCGACGCAATAGAACGTCACGTCGAACCATTGCGGCCCAGTCAGCAACTGAAAGGTCGCGGCGAACAGGACCAGCGACGAGCCGCTGAACCCGACACAGAGCCAGAAGGGAAAGGCCACGAAGCCGGTGACTGCATCCATTCGCGGCCGATATAGCCATACTGCCAGGGCGGCGACTCCAGCGGCCAGCAGTGCCCCCGAGGCACTGGGGTGCCCCAGATGTTCGATGAACGACACCATCCAGGCTTGCGCGCCGAGGACCACAGCGGCGAAGGACCAGAACGCAATCGCCTTGAGTTCGTTCGGCATGTCGTCGTCGTAGACGCGCGGCAACAGCATCAATGCGAACAGGAACAAGGCCGCGGCCATGACCACATTGATGCTGGCGATCATGTACAGCCGGCGGGCCCCTGCCATCTCGGTGGTCGGGATCGCGCTGACCTCCGACATTCCGTGCGCCCCGATGAAGCAGACAATCGTCGCGACGATCAGCGCGGCGTTCAGAAACTGGAACAGCCGTTGATCGGCGATCTCTTTGCGAAGCGTCAAGACCAGGGTCAGCACCGTGATGCTGACGCCGCCGAGAGCGGCCAGGAACTGGCCGTAACTCTTGGCAAGTTCGATGTTGTCGATTTGAACCATGGTTGCGGCGCCCCCATACAGCGTAACGCTACCGCATCGCCTAACGAAGGAGAAGCGGATTTTGGCCGCCGCCGATGCGCGATTACCTCCGGCCCTAACGTAAGCCAGCAAGTGACGCCTGCGCGCTGAACGTTTAGGCTGTAGCGCTTTCGGCATGCTTACCAGAGGATCGTCTTCGGCCATGGCTCAGCCACAGCGTCTCGTCGTCGGCATCACCGGCGCCACCGGCATCATCTTCGGCGTCCGATTGCTGGAGTTGCTGCGGGACACGGCGATCGAAACCCACCTGATCGTATCGAAAGCCGCGGACCGCACGCGGGCGCACGAACTCGCTATCAGCGCCCGCGACCTGCGCGCGCTGGCCAGCGTGGACTACGCGATCAGCGACGTCGGTGCAGCGCTCGCTAGCGGATCTTTTCGGACGATGGGGATGATCATCGCGCCCTGCTCGGTCAAAACGTTGGCCGAGATCGCCTCGGGAGTGTCGAGCAGCCTGCTGACGCGGGCCGCCGACGTCACGCTGAAGGAGCGTCGGCGCCTGGTGTTGATGGTCAGGGAGACGCCGCTGTCGGCAATCCACCTGCGCAATATGTTGACCGTGACCGAATGCGGCGGTGTCGTGATGCCGCCCGTCCCGGCGCTGTATACGCAGCCGGCATCACTAGACGAGATGGTGACGCACACCGCCTGCCGGGCTCTGGACCTGTTCGACATCGACGTCGGACGGCTGCGCCGCTGGGGCGAGGATATCGCCGACCGACCTGCGCGGCCCTCCGCCTCGATCGAGGAGTAGCGGGTCCTGCACCCCCGGCTCGCTTGCCCGAGGCGGCCGAGGGGAATGCGATCTTGGGCGCTGGCTTCTCAGGCCACCGTACTCGGCTCCGTAAGCCACTGCAGAAACGTAATCTGAACACCGTCGGGATCACGAATCGCAAAGCAGCGAGATCCCCAATTCGTCGTAACCGGGACAGGCGCATACAGGGCCAGGGACCGATGCACGGCATCGACGTCCGCGACCTCCAGCACCAAGTGCACCCGATCGCCCGGCGCAGGCAGCCGCAACTGTCGCTTCTCGCGCGCCGCATCGAGCAGTTCCAGTCGCAGGCCGTGGACTTCCAGCAGCACGCCGCGCGCACCCGGCCGGTCCCACGCGCGGATCACCGAGCCGCCCAGCGCCTGGCGGTAGAACGCTTCGACCGCGTCGAAACCGGCCGTGGCCAGGCAGACGTAACTCATGCCCGACCTCCACCGCGCTTGCGACAAGACGCGGCCTCGATCGTCACCATACCCGCGCACCCAGGGCCGGCCTGCGAGGCAAGCCTTCCGCTATACTGCGGCTTCGCTCGCCCATGACCCGCTATCGACCGTACCATTGATGTTTCCGTCCCACTGTCCATTCCGGTTGGCTCGACTGCTGGTCGCATTGTTTTTCTGGGTACCGATGGCCGCCTTTGCTGCCCCCCCAGCACAGTTGCCGCAGCTCGCAGCGGCACATTTCGTGGCCGGCGACGGGGCGGTGCTGCCCTTGAGGCGCTGGCTGCCGGTTCACGATCCGCCGCGGGCGATCATCGTCGCGCTGCACGGTTTCAACGACTACAGCCGCGCCTTCGAGATGCCCGGCGCCTTCTTCCAGCGCCATGGCGTGGCCTGTTTTGCCTATGACCAACGGGGTTTCGGGCAGTCACCCGGACATGGGACCTGGCCCGGCACCCAGACCTATATCGACGACCTGTTCCAGTTTACCGTCGCCGTCCGTCAACGCCACCCCGGGATTCCGGTCTACGTCCTCGGGGAGAGCATGGGCGCGGCCGTCGCGATCGTCGCCCTGACGGGTGAGCGGCGTCCCCCTGCGGACGGGTTGATTCTGTCGGCGCCCGCGGTCTGGTCTCGTGACACGATGCCGTGGTATCAGCGGGCTTTGCTGGAGACCTCGGTTCACACACTGCCATGGCTGCGCGTTACCGGCGACGGACTGGGCTTCATGCCCTCCGACAATATCGAAGTGCTGCGGGGACTGGGACGCGACCCGCAGGTGATCAAGGCGACACGGATCGACGCAATCTATGGTCTGGTCGACCTGATGGACGAGGCGATGGCGCGGGTCAGCATGATCGAACTGCCCACGCTGGTCCTCATCGGCGATCGCGACCAGATTATTCCGAAGGAACCTATGCAGCGCTTGCTGGAACGCCTGCCCCGACGACTGACGACGCGTGTCGCGACCTATCCCGAGGGCTATCACCTGCTGCTGCGCGATCTGCAGGCGGAAAAGCCCTGGCGCGACATCGTGGCCTGGATCAGCGACCGCAACCGGCCGCTGCCATCGGGCGCCGAACAACGGCTGGCCCTGGCGCCCTCGCGGGACGCGCGTCACTGAGCGCTTAGGGTTTCTGCGCCAGGCAATCGTTTGCCGCGGCGTTGGTCATCATGACCAGCTCGAACGGGAACTCGTTCTTCTCGTTGAAATGGACTGCATCGGCATGGGTCAGTCGCTTGGATATCTCCTGCGCCATGCAGGTGCAGACGCGACCAAGCTCCTGATCGCTCGATAACTGGCTGTCGCCGCTGCTCTGCTGCGACTTGATGCATTTCTCCGTGTACTTCCGCTCGAAGATCTGGTGCTCGGTCTCGGTGACCGGCGTATGCGGCTGATCGAACACGGAGACCGGCGGCTGCGGCGGCTGGGACGACGGTCGGGCTGCAGGCGGGGCATCGTCACCGCACCCACCCAGCAGCAAAGCCGCCCCGAGACCCATTACGGCGGCAATCGATCGACCTGGCATGTTGTTCTTTATCATTGGTTCCTCTACCCCTTGGATAACGTCTGGTGGGCGCTCTGGCCGCGGTTCAAGCCCGCCCGCCGCCCATCGCGGGGCACATCCGGAGAACGGCCCGCGTTGCGGATCGAGATTCTCCGGACCTCCCGCCTCAAAGTCCAGCCCGCTCTACGCCTTCGTCTTGAGCGCGCGCGCCAGGGCTGCGGCCATCGCGCCTTGCGGCGCCGGAGCCTCCTGGCGGGTGTCGCGCGGGCGTTTCGGCGCGGCCGGCGTTCGCGGCGCCGGGCCAGTCGCCCTGGCGGCCGCAGACTCCGCCGGAGAGACCGCCTCCTTTTTCATCGACAGAGCAATGCGGCGTCGCTGCACGTCGACCTCCAGCACGCGGACTGCTACCACGTCACCCGCCTTGACGACTTCGCGCGGGTCCTTAACGAAACGGTCCGCCAGATGGGAGATGTGCACCAGACCGTCCTGATGGACGCCGATGTCGACGAAAGCGCCAAAGTTGGTCACGTTCGTGACCTGGCCTTCCAGCATCATCCCCGGCGCCAGATCGGCGAGCTGGTGCACGCCTTCCTTGAAGGTTGCGGTCTTGAAATCAGGACGCGGATCGCGCCCCGGCTTTTCCAGTTCGCTGAGAATGTCGCTCACCGTGGGCAGACCGAAACGCTCGTCGACGTAACGCGCCGGATCGACGCCGCGCAGGAAGGTCGGGTTGCCGATCAGGCCGCGGATATCCTTGCCCGTGTGTTGCATGATCTTCTCGACCACCGGATAGGCTTCCGGGTGCACCGACGAGGCATCCAGTGGATTGTCGCCATCGGCGATGCGCAGGAAGCCGGCGGCCTGCTCGAAGGTCTTCGCCCCGAGTCGCGGCACCTGCTTGAGCTGCTCCCTGCTCCGGAACGGCCCGTGCTCGTTGCGGAACTCGACGATGTTCTGGCCTATGGTCTGCGTCAGACCCGACACATAGCGCAGCAGCGACGTCGAGGCCGTGTTGACATCGACCCCCACCGCATTGACGCAGTCTTCGACGACGGCATCGAGGCTCCGGGCGAGCTGAGACTGATTGACGTCATGCTGATACTGCCCGACCCCGATCGCCTTGGGCTCAATCTTGACGAGTTCCGCGAGCGGATCCTGCAACCGGCGGGCGATCGAAACCGCCCCCCGCAACGACACGTCAAGATCGGGGAATTCCTTCGAGGCCAGTTCGGAAGCCGAATACACCGAAGCGCCGGCCTCGGATACGACGATCTTCAGCAGCTTCAGATCGGGGAAGCGCTTGATGACATCGGCGGCGAGCTGATCGGTTTCCCGTGACGCGGTGCCGTTGCCGATCGCGATCAGCTGGACGTCGTGGCGTTCGCAGAGCTGCGCCAACTGGGCAATCGACTGCTCCCACTGCCGGTGCGGGACGTGCGGGTAGATCGTGGCGGTCTCCAGCAGCTTGCCGGTTTTGTCGACGACCGCGACCTTGACGCCGGTTCGAAGGCCCGGATCGAGCCCCATCGTCGCCCGGGGACCCGCCGGCGCCGACAACAGCAAGTCCTTCAGGTTGCCCGCGAACACCCGAATCGCCTCCTGCTCCGCGGCCTCCCGCAGCCGCTGCAGCAAATCGAGTTCGATCCGCGTCAACAGCTTGATCTTCCAGGCCAGACGAACCGTCTCACGCAACCATGTGTCGGCGGGACGGCCCTGATCGGCAATCGCGAACGTAGCGGCGACTCGGCCCTGACAGTAGCCGTGGACTGCATCCTCGTCGGCGCCGACACGCAGATTCAGGTTCAGAACATCCTCATTGCGCCCACGGAACAGCGCCAGCGCTCGGTGCGACGGAATGACATGGATCGCTTCATCGTAGGCGAAGTAATCCTTGAACTTCGCGCCCGCCTCTTCCTTGCCACCCACGACCGTCGAGACCAGCAGGCCGTCGTTCCAGATCTTCTCGCGCAATTCGTGCAACAACGCGGCATCCTCGGCGAATCGCTCCATCAGGATCTGGCGCGCGCCGTCGAGCACTGCCGCGACATCGGCGAACCCCTGATCGGGCGCCAGATAGTCGGCCGCCAACAGCTCCGGTGTCTGGGCAGGATCGGACAGCAGGGCATCGGCCAGCGGTTCCAGTCCCGCCTCGCGGGCGATCTGCGCCTTGGTCCGGCGCTTCGGTTTGTACGGCAGATACAGGTCTTCGAGCAGCGTCTTGGTATCGGCGTCGAGAATGGCCCGTTCCAGTTCGGGGGTCAGCTTCTCCTGCGCGCGAATGGAGGCGAGGATGGTGTCGCGCCGCTCTTCGAGCTCGCGGAGATAGCCCAGTCGCATCTCGAGCTGGCGCAACTGAACATCGTCGAGGCCACCGGTAACTTCCTTACGATAGCGGGCGATGAAGGGCACGGTCGCACCCTCATCGAGCAGGGCCACGGCCTTGGCCACCTGCGTCGGCGCGACGCCGAGTTCCTGTGCGATACGCGCAATGATTTCCATAGAAAACCGTCCTAGAGTCCGAGGAGGCGGCATTCTAGCAGCAATTTTCTCGCGGCCTCGGCAAAGCCGCGCGCCCTGCTCCGGCGCCGTACAGCCCTCGAAAGGCGTAGGGTTGGACAGCCGGAATCACAAATGTGTAATAATGCGCGATTCGCCCGGCCCAGGTCCGGCCGCGTTGGGCGATGGGAAACGCCAGTTCGAATACCGAGGCCACCGACTGCTGGCGCCGCGCTCCGAAGGAGCCGGAACGCTCGCAAGGATCGCGTTGGGGCGCGAGTATTTTTTCATTACACACCGAAAAATCCTAAAAGAAGTAGTGGGATACACTATGCAAGTACCATTAGAGATCACCTTTCGCGGCTTCCCCCATTCCGATGCCGTCGAAACCAAGGTGCGCGAGAAAGTGGCCAAGCTCGAGCAGTTCTGCGACCACATCATCAGCTGCAAGGTCGCGGTTTCCGCCGAGCACCACCATCAGCATCAGGGCAACCTCTACAGCGTCCGGATCGATCTCGCCGTGCCGCAGAAGCATCTCGTAGTGAGCCGGGACCACCACGACAAGCAGGCGCATGAAGACCTGTACGTCGCGTTGCGCGACGCCTTCGAAGTCGCGAAGCGGCAATTGGAAGAATACGTCCGCATGCAGCGCGGTGACGTCAAGAGTCATCGCTCGCCCCCGCCCGCCGTCTGATCCCCTCGGGAGCATCCGAACAAAACACCTTCGCGGTTTTTGTTCCGGGCCGTGACGGCAAGAGCCGCTCTCGCCGTCACGCGCTCACCTGTTCATCGTGTCCACTGGTTTGAGCCGGTGTCCCCTCCACCGCCCGATACTTCCGAATAGCGCGACGCGACACCGTCTCTCGGTGGTACCGCACCGGATGGAATCACATGGCGACGAAGTCGCTGCCGCTGCCGCCACGATCGCACAAGCCCCCGCTGCCCGGTTTCCGACGGACCCGATCCGCAGCATCGATAACGGGCCGAAGGCCCTCCACGAGCGCGTAGGCGTCGAGTTCCCGCAGCGCGACCCAGCGGGCTTCCGCCGCATCGTCCGCGGCTTGAACCGCATAGTTGCCCTGGCCGACCGCACTGGCCAGAAAATCGATGATGACGTAATGGAAGCTTTCGATGCGTCGCTCCACAACCGCGATGATGGGGCCAACCGTCACGGCCAAGCCCGTCTCCTCGGCGATTTCGCGGCGGCACGTCTCTGCCAAGGTCTCGCCGGCGCACTGTTTTCCCCCGGGCACCGACCACAACCCCTGTGCTGGCGGCCGCCCGCGACGGATCAGCAACACCCGGCCCTGATCATCGAAAACAACGCCGGCGACGCCGGTTGCCGGCGTGGGCGCATACGGCTTGGCAGTCAAGGTTCGGCCCGTCCCGTAGCGCAGGCTGACCGGCCCGGCGGCGAGCACAAATCCCGGAGGGCGGGCGTTGGCGGCGAGGTACACTCTCGGTGGGGCATATGCTATAAACGGGCGCGAGGAAGTCAGCCGAGCGCCGCTGCAGGACGCCGGGTATGGTCGACCGGTCGTAAATCAAACAAAGTCAAATAATAAGGAAATGTGATTCCCCATGAAAACGTCGCGCGAGTCATCCACACGCAATACCCGTCGGGCGGGCGCCGGTTTCCGCGCCCTCGCGGCCCTGTCTATCGCCACTGCTCTGACCGCCTGCGATGACGGCAGCAGCGGCAGTGCATCCGGCCCATCGGCGATGGAAGCCAGGATCGAGGGCAACATCCAGGATCAGCATGGTCCGATCATGAACAGTCGCCTCGAAGTCACGGACAAGAGCGGCGCGGCCATCCAGAGCACCGAGCTGACGAACAACAATCACTACAACATCAAGGTCCCCGCCGGCACCGCTTACCCAATCGTGCTGACGGCTTATCCCCTCGGCGAATCGGCAGCCAATGCGACCCCGGTCAAAGCGGTCGTTACCAGTCCGCTGGCCGACCGGATGGACGTCACTGACGTGTCGACCATCGTGGTGGATTCCGCTCGCTCACTCGGCGGACTGACTGCCGAAAATATTGCGAAGGCCTCCGGAGCGGCGATTGGCTTGCGCCAGCGTGAAGGCGTCAGCGCCGGTGCGGGTGGCGGCGGAGCCGGTCCCGGACAGAGCGGCGGCGGCGTCAGCCGTGGTGGTCACGGCGGCCACGGGGCCCCGTCAGAGGCGGGGGCGCGACCGACCGACAAGCCGGCGACCGAGATGCCGCAGGGACAGCACACGATGCCGGAAGGCGGCACGATGAACCACTGATCGCAGGTCACAGATCCGTAACGATCGCGAGGCTGGCGCCCCAATGGACGGCCTCGCGATTCCGCCGCCTGGTTAGCAACTCCCGCAGCCACTCGCCACGAATCCGGGCACGAGCGGCTGGATCGCCGCCAACCTGGCCAGGATTCGGGCCTTCCATCAAGAGGAAACCCTTAATCCAGCCGGCATCTCCGATGCCGGCCCTATGGGCGGGCTAGAGTGGCAACCCCTCCGTGGGCGACGAGGCCGAAGCAAAACGGCGCCGCGGCATACGCCCGGCGAGAAAGGCCTCGCGACCGGCGTCGATCCCCTTCTTCATGGCCGAAGCCATCAGCACCGGGTTCTTGGCCTCGGCGATTGCCGTATTCATCAGCACGCCGTGACAGCCGAGCTCCATCGCGATGGCGGCATCCGATGCCGTCCCGACACCGGCGTCCACGATGATCGGCACGGACGCATTCTCGAGGATCGTCATGATGTTGTAGGGATTGCGTATCCCCAGCCCCGACCCGATCGGCGCCGCCAGCGGCATCACCGCCACGCAGCCGATATCTTCCAGGCGCTTCGCGACGATGGGATCATCATTCGTATACACCATGACCTCGAATCCTTCCGACACCAGCGCCCGCGCAGCCTCCAGCGTCGCGACCACATCCGGAAACAGGGTCTTCGGATCGCCGAGCACCTCCAGCTTGACCAGGCGGTGCCCGCCGAGCAGTTCGCGCGCCAGCCGACAGGTTCGCAACGCGTCCTCCGCCGTGTAGCAGCCGGCCGTGTTGGGCAGAATCGTGTAACGGTCGGGCGAAATGACATCCAGCAGATTCGGCTGGGAAGCATCCTGGCCGATATTCGTGCGGCGGATCGCGACCGTGACGATCTCGGCTCCGCTGGCCACGATCGCATCGCGGGTCTCGTCAAGGTCGCGGTATTTTCCGGTACCGACGAGCAGACGCGATCGGTACTCGCGTCCCGCTACGACCAGTGGATCGCCGGCGCCTTGTCCGCCACCGATCGCCTGAACGATCTCCACGCGGTCACCTTCTCGCAGCCGGCACTGCGCATAGGTGCCATGCGGCACGATATCCCGGTTCACTTCCACAGCGATACGCCGACCAGCATAGCCCATCGCCTCCACCAGGGTTTGCAGGCTGTCCGCTTCGCGGAGTTCCCGCATTTCGCCGTTTACAAAAACGTTCATGGTCTCACTTGATCGCAACATGAGGGTTGACGTGAGCCGATTCGCGCCGGCCATGTTGACGGCGGCGTTGCACGACGGCATCGGCCAGTAACTGAAGAACGGCCTCGCTGGCCTCCCACCCGAGACATCCATCGGTGATGCTGACACCGTAGGCGAGCGGTTTGCCGGCTTCCAGCGGTTGACTACCGGCGTTCAGGTGGCTTTCGATCATCACGCCGAAGATCCGGTAGTCGCCGTTCGCGATCTGCTCTCCGACGTCCTGGGCAACCAGGGTTTGCCGCTCGGGATCCTTCAGGCTGTTCGCATGACTGAAATCGATCATGATGTTCGCTGGCAGCTTCGCCGCCTCGAGCGCATCCGCCGCCGCGGCTACGCTCACCGCGTCATAGTTCGGCTTCCGGCCGCCACGCAGGATGATGTGGCTGTCTTCATTGCCCAGGGTCGAGACGATGGCCGAATGGCCCGCCTTCGTCACCGACAGGAAATGATGCGGACGCCGCGCGGCGCGAATGGCATCGACTGCGACCTTGACACTGCCGTCCGTGGCATTCTTGAAGCCCACGGGGCAGGAGAGGCCAGAGGCGAGTTCACGGTGCACCTGGCTCTCCGTCGTCCGCGCGCCGATGGCGCCCCAGGCGATCAGGTCGGACACGTATTGCGGGGTGATCAGATCAAGATACTCGGTCGCCGCCGGCATCCCCATCTGGTTCAGGTTTACCAGCAGCTTGCGCGCCAAACGGAGCCCCTTGTTGATGTTGAAGCTCTCATCCAGATCGGGGTCGTTGATCAGGCCTTTCCAGCCCACGGTCGTGCGCGGCTTCTCGAAATACACGCGCATCACGACGACCAGATCGCGCGCCAAACGGTGCTTCAACGACAGCAAGCGGCTGGCATAGTCGAGGGCGGCCTCCGGATCATGGATGGAGCACGGCCCGATGATCACCAGCAGGCGGTCGTCCTCGCCGGCCAGGACCTGATGAATGTCTCGTCGCGCCACCAGCGTGGTGGACGCGGCCTGCCGCGTGATCGGGAATTCCTCCAGCAACTGCTGCGGAGCCATGACCTCGCTGATGGCACGAATCCGAAGGTCGTCGGTGCCGAAATCGGCGCCTGGCGAATTGGGGTCTACCGAGTGATCTTTCATGATTTCTGGGGACGGAGCGCATGTGGCATGGGCCACCGCAGCCGCGGGAAAAGCCCGATATCATACTAGAGAACTTGCCGATTGAGTTAAGTGGCTGAGCCTCCTTGGAAAAGCCTCATCCACTCCTCGCCGCCCGCGACCGGCAAGCGCTCAGACTGATTGGTTCCGCACCAACTCCCCCAGCCGGCGGACCAGGGCATCGGGGTCGATTGGCTTGCGGCAGACTTCCCAAGGCGCGTCGAAACCGTCCGGCGGCGCGCGCCAGTCGACTTCGCCGGTCAGGAACACGACCGGGGTGGCCGTCGCCCATTCGAACCGTTCCCGCAGCACGGCGACGATATCGACACCGGTCTCACCATCCCGCAAGCGGTAGTCCGTTACGAGTGCATCCGGACAGCGGTCGCGGGTCGCCAACAGGCCACGGGCGGTCGCGACACGCTCCACCCCTTCGGCGACACAACCGGCCGAACGCAGTGACTCGACCAGCCCATCCAGGATCAGGCGCTCATCCTCGACGACGAACACGTACTTTCCCTGCAGCGC
The DNA here is from genome assembly GCF_054172105.1 of Methylolobus aquaticus. Classification (NCBI taxonomy): domain Bacteria; kingdom Pseudomonadati; phylum Pseudomonadota; class Gammaproteobacteria; order Methylococcales; family Methylococcaceae; genus Methylolobus; species Methylolobus aquaticus. The sequence goes on along the minus strand of NZ_JBSYXP010000004.1, from coordinate 336,902 downwards.
GTCGCAGCCCGCCCGCGCCGTGGCCCGGCGCGACGCCGCTTCCCCCGCGTCGACAGCCACAGCCAGCGGCATGGTCAGCGTGAAGCGCGAGCCCCGCCCGTCGCGCGACCAGAGGTTCACACGATGATCCGGAAGAACCTCCTGGATCCGGCGCACGATCGCGAGCCCGAGGCCCAGGCCCGGCTGCCTCTTCCCGGTGGGATGATTGACCCGGAAGAACTCATCGAACACCCGCGTCTGGCAGATGGCGGGGATGCCAACCCCGGTGTCGCGGACGACGACACGCACATGACTTCCCGCACCTACCGCGCCGACCACGAGTCCGCCGCGCTCGGTGTACTTGATCGCATTGCAGACGAGATTGCACACCGCCCGCTTCAGCAACGCGCGATCGCTGATAGCCAGGCAAGGCGCGCGGCGCGAAACCCGCAAACGAAGACGGAGCCCCTTTCCGGTGGCACAGGCGCGCAACTCTGCGGCAACCTCGCCCAGCAAACGGTTCACGTCAACCACGACGAGTTCGGGATCGCTGCGCCCGACGTCCCAGGCGTCGCTGACCTCCTTGAACATGGCCCCGATCTCGCGCGCTGCACCTTCGATGGCCGACAGATCGGCCTTGATTTGCCCGGCCGCTGCACGGCCGCATCGTCCCTTGGCGAGACGGACGTACAGTCCGATGATCGAGAGTGGCTGCTGCAAGTCATGAAACGCCGCCGAAAAGAGACGCTCGCGGACATCCGTGAGGTCGGTCAGCCCAGCGCTTGGTCGTTCCAGCCCCCCCGCGGAAAGCACGCCGCGCGCTAGCCCACAACCGGCACGCACTGCGGGTATGCCGATTTCCCTACCCCTGCTCCGCAGCGACACGGCACGCCCACGAGCACGCTGTCGAAGCCGGAACAGCAATCGCAAGCTGAATTCGTGGCGAACGCACAGGAGCATGCCTAAACCATTCGCGACCACCAGAACCGGCAGCCCGCCGAGTGCCGTCGCAGCGCTGACGTCGGCGGCGGAACCCGAGCCGAGGAGGACCAGCGCGCTGACAGCGCCCAGCATGAGCGCCGGTAGGAATAGCAGACCGAGCACGGCCTGGGCGAACAGCACGACACCGGCAAGGCCCGGGACCACCCCGACGGACGCCTGTTCCGAGCCCGCCGGCTCCACCACTCCCTGTATCAGTGCCAATCCGCCGACGGCCGCGAGTGGACCGCAGAGCAGATAGCACGACGCGCCTCTTCTGAAGGCGAGGGGCCGCGTCGCAACCAGCCACCACGTGGCGGCCAGAACCGGCGCCACCCACAGCAAGCCGATCACGCTCAGTTCGCGCGAGAATTCGGGAAAGCGATGAATGTCCCAGACCGTGAACAGGCACCAGACCAGGCAGCCGAGCGCCAGGGCACAGCGGGCCTGCGGATAGATGCGCTCCGCTTGGAATACGCGGAAGGCGGTTTCGTCACCGGCAGAAAACCGGTGGGGCCGCCAGCGGCGACGTAGCGGCAGCACGCTGCGCCGCAGGAGGCGCAGCAACGCGCGGCCCCCACTCCAACCGGATGGGGCCGTTCCTGGCGCCAGCCGCAACCAGTGCGGAAGAGTCTGGATTCGCAATGCCGCCTTCCCCCCGAAAAGACGATCGATCGCCCAGCGCGGATATCAACGTGCCGACATCGTGCTGCGGTACCAAGCAAACCATTGGAACTACACCTTATTGCTGCGGAAGTTGGCAATACGTAAAAACACGTAGAGGGGGTAATCCGGGGTGGGCAGCACGTTAGAGCGGCATAGCCGCAGCCGCCGGGCAGGTCGAGAGCGATCAGGAGCCGGGAGGGCTTGCCTGGCGCCGTTTGCGCGCTAGCGGCGCGGTCGGGTTAGGCGTGGGACGCGCCGCGTTGCTACATGCATCCACCGCACGCCAGCCGAGCAGAGCGGCGACGGCGAAGCCGAAAATCAGCGGCTCCGTGATGTCCTTCTTCACCAGCCACGCGAAATGCAGGACCCCGGCGCCGGCAATGACATAAACGAGTTTGTGCAATCGACGCCAGCCTTTGCCGCCGAGCCGACGGATCATGCCGTCGGTCGATGTTGCAGCGAGCGGGATCAACAGCACGAAGGCCGTAAAGCCGATCGTGATGTAGGGCCTTTTGAGTATGTCCTTGCCGATGGACATCCAGTCGAAAAACTGATCGAGAACGAAATACGTCAGGAAGTGCAGCAGGCCGTAGAAGAATGCGAAGAGTCCCAGCATCCGCCGCAACCGGCCCAGCCAGGGCCAGCCGGCGAGCTTGCGGGCCGGCGTCACGGCCAGCGTGACCGCCAGGAAAAACAGAGTCCACCAGCCGGTTGTCCGCGTGATCTTTTCGATCGGATTCGCTCCCAGCGCATCCCCAAGGCCCTTATGGACCAGCAGGGCCAAGGGCACCAGGCTGGCGGAGAAGACCGCCAGCCTGGCACTCGCCACGAAGGCAAGCGGGGGTTGGTTCCAGCGCATCCCCATCCGCCTCAAAAATACCGCTGCAGATCCATGCCGGCATAGAGTTGAGCGACCTGCTCGGCATAGCCATTGAACGGCAGTGTCGGCCGCTTGAAGAATTCGCCGATCCGGCGTTCCTTGGCCTGGCTCCAGCGAGGATGATCGACGTCCGGATTCACGTTCGAGTAGAAGCCGTACTCCTTCGGGCCGGCGAGATTCCAGGTGGTCTCGGGCTGGGTTTCGGTCAACCGGATACGGACGATCGACTTGGCGCTTTTGAAGCCGTACTTCCACGGCACGACGATACGGATCGGCGCCCCGTTCTGGTTCGGCAGGACTTCGCCATAAAGCCCGACCGTCAGCAGCGTCAAGGGATGCATCGCTTCATCGATCCGCAGCCCCTCACGGTAGGGCCAGTCGAGCACCGTGCCACGCTGACCCGGCATCTGCGTCGGATCCAGCAGCGTGGTGAACTCGACGAATTTGGCGCTGCCGGTGGGCTCCACGCGCTTCAGCAACTCCGCCAGCGAAAACCCGACCCAGGGTACGACCATCGACCAGGCTTCGACACAACGAAGTCGGTAGATGCGCTCCTCCAGCGGAGCCATCTTGAGGATTTCTTCGATGGCAAAGGTCCTGGGCTTGCCGACCGCCCCATCGACGACGACGGCCCACGGGCGTGTCCGCAGCGATCCCGCCCTTTTCGCAGGATCCTCCTTGCCGGTCCCGAATTCGTAGAAATTGTTGTAAGTCGTGACGGACTCGTACGGTGTCGGTTTCTCGTCGATGCGATACGCACCAGGCTTCAGATCGGCGAATTTCTCGGCCGCCGCAAGGCCTCGCGGCAACAGGGCCAGCGCCGATGCGCCCGCCGCCAGTTGCAGCCACCGCCGCCGATCACGGAATACCTCGGACGGTGTGATTTCCGACGGCCTGATATCGGACGCTTTCTTGATCAGCACGGCAAATCTCCTGAATTTGGTCAGCCACCGGCTGAGATTCGCAGATCGGGCTTCGGTTCCGCACCGGGGCCGGAAACACTATGACAAGGCGCCGCCCCGACGATTAAAAAGGCTCCCGGCCGGACATCGCCCCGCGGGCATCGACACGAAAGCGCATCGCTGGCAAGGAGGATCGGCGCATCTCGCTGATGCGCGGCGATCGCCCACCGAGCGGGTAGACAAAAATGTAACGGGGCGCGGCTCGAAACGCCAGACGCGATGAACACCGGGAACAGGCCGCAAAGCCCTCCGGAACGGCGTTGCGTCGAACGGGGCGGGAATGGCCGGACAGGTTGCAGCGCTCACATGGGCCTGGGGGAGCCCAAATGAAAACCCTGCGCGTAGTCGATGTTCATCGCGCTGACCTTCTGCAAGGTCTCGGCGTTCTCGACCCACTCGGCGACGGTCTTCAAGCCCATGACCTTGCCGAGGCGGTGGATGGCCTCGACCATGGTCTCGTCCACACGGTCGTTGGCGATCTCCTTGACGAAGCGCCCGTCGATCTTCAGGTAATCGACCGGCAACGTCTTCAGATAGCCGAAGGACGACAGGCCATTGCCGAAATCATCCAGTGAGAAGCGGCAGCCGAGTTCCCGAAGCTGCGTCATGAAAGGCAAGGCATTGGTCAGGTTCGAGATGGCGGCGGTTTCAGTGATCTCGAAGCACAGGCTGGAGGCCGCGATGCCGCTGTCCTTGATGCGCTCGCTGATGAAATCCAGCGCGTCAGGGTCGCCCAGCGACTGACCGGACAGATTGACAGACAGCCGCGTTCCAGCCCCCTGCACGGCACCGCCACCCTTCAGGGCAGTGATCGTCTCCCCTACGACCCAGCGATCGATCGCACCGATTTGTCCATAGCGTTCCGCCGCGGCCAGGAAGGCGCCCGGCAACACGATGTCGCCCTGCTCGTCCACGAGACGGACGAGCACCTCGCCGAGTTCCAGGCCCTGGTCGGCGGCCCGCACCGGAACGATGGGCTGCCGATAAAGCCGCAGACGGCCTTCCGCCAGCGCCTGCTGCAGCCGCGGCAGCCACTGCATGTCCCCCTGACGTTGCGCCTCGAGGCGATCGTCCGGTTCATAGACATGGACCCGATTCCGGCCGCGGTCCTTGGCCAGATAGCAGGCATTATCGGCCGCTCGCAGCACGCTGGCCGCGTTCTCCCAGCCCCCTGCGATCTTGACCAGACCGATACTGACCCCCACGCCGAAACTCTTGTCCTGCCAACCGAAGCGAAAATCCTGGGCCAGCTCACGCAGCGTATTCGCAATCCGGGTCGCCTCGTCGACACGGCAATGCTCCAGCAACACGCCGAATTCGTCACCGCCGAGCCGGCCGAACGTGTCTCGCGCCCTGATGCGATTTCGCATCAGGGCTGCAATCTGCCGCAGCAGTTCATCACCCGCGACATGCCCGCAGGTGTCGTTGACGACCTTGAATCGATCGAGGTCCATGAAGAGCAGCGCATGCGGATCATGGGGGGCGGCGTGCTGCAGGACACGCTCGAGGCGGCGCTCGAACTCCCGCCGATTGACCAGCCCGGTCAACGCATCATGGGTGGCCTGATGCGTGAGCTGCTGAGCGATGCGGCGCTCTTCGGAAATGTCGCGAAAGGTCAGAACCGTGCCGACCTTCGCGGCCTGCCGGTCGAGAATCGGCGCCGCGGTGTAATGGACATGACGACGGAACCCGCTGCGGTCGGTCAACAACAACTGTCCGGTCGAACGGGACTCAACCACCGGCGGCAAGGCCGTCACGGCGCGCTCGCGCTCATTTGGATCCGCGGCCTCATGCGCCACCTGGAATGCCTCCGCCAGAGGCCGACCGCTCACCTCATGACTGTGCCAGCCGGTTACCTGTTCGGCGATCGGGTTCAGAAAGGTGATGTGACCCTGACGATCGGTGGTGATCACGCCGTCGCCGATGCTGGCGAGGGTGATGCGGAACAATTCCTTCTCCATCTCCAGCCGATCACCGATCTGCTCGAGTTCCACCGTGCGCTGCGCGACGCGCTCCTCGAGCACCCCATGCGATTCCTCCAGCGCCCGCTGAACCTGCCGCTTCTGTTCGACCTGCGCGGCCAGCGCAGCGTGCACTTCGTCCTGCCGTTCCCTCGCCCGGCGAAGATCGTCGATCAGATCGAGGTTCTCGAAGCGCAGCCGGAGCGACCGTTCGACCGTCGCATGCAAACGCCGGGAGATGACCCACAGCGAGACGACGAAGAGCGCGAGCATGGTGCCCATCAACGCATGAGGCTGTTCCTCCTGCAAGAACATGCGGATCGTGAAGGGCACCAAGGCCGGGATCAGGAACAGTGGCGACGCGATCTTCAGCGGCGACAGCGTCGTGACGGCACCGGCCCCCATGCCGGCCAGCACGAAGGCCAGCAGCATCTGATGCGGAACGCTCTGGGGTGAGAAAAAGCCGACGCCGGCCACCCCCCAGAGTATGCCGTTGACTGCGACTCCGGCCAGGAACGGGCGCTGCCACACGGAGCTACTGTCGGCCACGGACGCCGAACGCCGGTACCGCAACAGTAACCCATAGCGCCACACGGTCCAGCCGATCACGATCACGAGCCAGATGCCCAGGAATGCAGGCGACACGCGTTCCCGTAAGCCGACGGCCAACAGCAGGCCCAGTATCACCGTGGCCAGCGCGGCGGACGGGAATTGCTCGTAAAGCAGAGCCACCTGACCGGATTCGATGGCGCGCCGCCACCGCACGGAGCTCGCGAGCCCGTCGTCGCGCGGTGTGTTCATGGCGATCCTATCCGGCCCGCTCCGCGGGCTGCCCGCTTGCGCCGGCTCACGGTTGCCGGCGCCACAGCAAATCCCACCCAAACCGGTCGGGTCGATCGAAGCACATGCCGTTCAAGGAGTCTCCGCGGGTTTCGGTCTGCCGGGTAGCGGCATCCGGTGAGAAATACGAGGCGGGCAATGAACAAAACGCGTTAAGGCTTTCGCTGAACTTTGACTAAGGGCTGGACCGGCCAGGGTTCGGGCTGGCTTACCGCAGATTAGCTTACACCGGATGCGGTGGCGAAGGCATCTCGTGGATTTCCTGAAATCGGGATCACGAGCCAAACGCGAACACCGCTGCCGGAGGCTATATCAATCTCTCCCTCGACCGTAACCATTGCGTCCTGTCAGGTCTACACTAGCCCTCCGTCCACGCTAACCTCGCGCGCCCGGAGAGCTGCGCCCGACTCAACCCACGGAGAACGCTCGTGTCACACCGCACCCTTCCCCCGCAGAAAAAGATGACCGGCATGTTTGGCCACCCGGTCGCCGAAAACCCCATCGACCGGATGTTCGACGCCGTCTACGCGCATTACGGACTCAATTGGCAGTTCTGGAAATGCGACATTCGGTCGGCCGACGAGTTACCCGCCGCGATCCGCGGCGCCGCGGCTCTGGGCTTGTCCGGTTTCTGCATCACCGTTCCTTACAAGATCGCGGCAATACCCAATCTCGATGACGTGGACGAAGATGTCCGCATCATAGGGGCGGCGAACTACGTCACCTTCGACGAGGGCCGCATGATCGGCCATAACAACGACGGGAAGGGTGTTGTGAAAGCCATAGAGAAGGTCACGCCCATCGCCGGCCGGCGCGTCGCGATGTTGGGGGCGGGCGGCGCGGGCAGAGCGATGGCAGTCGAAATTGCGCGGGCGGGCGCGGCCCAGATGACCCTCATCACCCGACGGGAATCCCAGGGAACCGAAGTTGCCGACCGAGTGACACGGGCGACCGGCGTCCCAGGTGTCTGGATGGCCTGGAAGGGTGACGTCACGATTCCGGAGGGCACCGACATCCTGCTGAACGCGACCCATCTGGGCTCGGCCCCCGAGCTGGAACCGGTACCAATCGACTGGAGCCGCATCGCCCCAGGCACCACCGTCGTGGACGTGATCACCAATCCCCGGATCACGCCCTTTCTCGAGACCGCTCTGGGCAGGGGCTGCAAGGTGGTCGACGGAGTGGAAATGCTGGTACAACTGGCCATGCAGATCTTCGAGGCATGGACCGGAATCTCCCCTGATGAGGCCGTGTTTCAGAAGGCCGTGGCGGCGGCTTTGGCGGAGTAATTCGGACGGTAAATCCGTCAAGGACCACGCAACCGAGCGCATAGGTGTGGGCACTGCGTCGGTATGACCCGGGCGCGAGCACTGCCGCAGATGGCCTTATCAGTCGGCTGTCTCCGCTCGTTCGCATCAGCCTTTTGGCGTAAACTTGGTTCGCGCGCAACGGGTGGCACGACGGAATTCCGGAGCCTGCGGGCCCCCGGTGAGGCGCGCCTCGGCGCCGATCTGCGCTGCTGCCAGCCTGGCAGGAAAGGTGAATTTGCGCTCGACCCAGGGGGCCCCGCCCTAGACCCATCATGATCACTGAGACTCAGAAGGACGACCGCCGAGCGCCAGGCCCACCCGATCGCTTTGGTGGACATGTCGTTTGTATTGGCGCCTCCGCAGGCGGCCTGGACGCACTCGAGAAATTCTTCGACGCCTGCCCCGTCGAGACTGGCGCTGCTTTCGTCGTGATCCAGCATCTGTCGCCGGATCACAAAAGCATGATGAGCAACCTGCTGGCGCGGCACACGCTGATGCCGGTCAAGCTCGTCGAAGAAGGCATGCGGCTCGAGGCCAATCAGATCTATCTGATACCACCGGGCGCGATCATGCATGCCAGCGCCGGTTGTCTGCACCTTACGCCGAAGAACCCCCGCGGGCTGACGCTGCCGATCGATATCTTTTTTGCATCGTTGTCGGATGTTTACGGTCCGAACGCCGTCGGCGTGATCTTGTCGGGCACCGGAACGGATGGCACCCGCGGGGCACGGGCGATCAACGCGGCGGGCGGGTTTTTGATGGCCCAGGATCCGGACTCCGCGAAATTCGACGGCATGCCGCGCTCCGCAATTGCGACCGGCGTCGTCGATGCGATCCTGCCGGTCGAGGACTTACCGGGCCGTCTGATCGCACATATCCAGAAACTACCGTACGACGTTGCCAAAGCGGCGCCCAAGGTCGTGCCCTATCAGGCCATGCCTTACGACCAGGTGTTCGCTGCGATTTTGCAGTTGCTGCACCAAGTGTGCAGTATCGACTTTTCGGAGTACAAGCCGGCCACGGTCCTGCGGCGTATCGAGCGGCGCATGCAGGTCCTGCGCATTGGCGAACTCTACCAATACCTCGACCTGCTGGAATCGGACCGCAGCGAAATTCTCGCCCTGCGGCGCGAAATGCTGATCGCCGTGACCAGTTTCTTTCGCGACCCGGAGGCCTTCGCGTTGCTGTCGGAGAAGGTCATCTCGCCAATGGTCGCCGCCAAGGAACGGGGCGATACGGTACGCGTCTGGACCGCCGGCGTGGCCACCGGCGAGGAAGCCTATACGCTCACCATGCTGTTCATCGAGGCCTTCGAGCGGGAGCGACGCTGGCCCAACCTGAAGGTCTTCGCGACGGACGTCGACCAACAATGCATCGAGACGGCCGGTGCCGGTCAATACCCGGAATCCGCCGCGGCGGAACTCTCGCCCGAGCGCCTGGAGCGTTTCTTTGTCCGCCGGGGCGACACCTTCGTCGTCAAGAACGAGTTGCGGCAGTGCATCGTGTTCGCGCGCCACAACGTCTTGGCCGACCCGCCGTTCACGCGCATGGATCTGGTGGTTTGCCGAAACACGCTGATCTATTTCAAGTCAACCGCACAGGAGCGTGTGCTGCGGGCGCTGCAATACGCCGTCAAACAAGGCGGCGCGCTGATGCTCGGTTCCAGTGAATCCCTTTCGGCCGTGTCTGAAGGACTGGAACCGATCAATGCCAAACACAAGCTGTTCCGGCGCAAGGGCGCCCTGTCGCTGCCGTTCATGGACCACAAGACAGGAACGGTTTATGCGCCGCCCGGACGCAGCGCCGCCGTGCCGGGTGCCTACCGGAACCGGCGTGCTCCGGTCGACAACGCCGTCGCCGATGCCGGCATGACCACCCTGCTGGGACTGTTCGCGCCACCGTCCGTCATCGTCAATCAACAGCACGAGGTCGTGCATCTTTACGGTGACGTGAACCCCTACCTGCAGACCCGCGAGGGCGCGGCCAGTCTGTCGGTCGACCGCCTGTTGCCGGACGCCCTCATCCCGGTCGCCTCGGCCCTGTTGTACAAATCCGGCCGCGACCAAAGCTCAATCGTTTCCGACGTGGTCGAGGCGCAGCTGATCAACGGCCAGCGGCGCCGGCTGCGACTGTCCGCACATCCGCTGCAGGGGGACAAGGAAGAGCACCGCGTCCTGTTGTGCTTCCAGGAAGAAGCAGGAGATGAGCGGAACGGGGAAGTCGAAGCGGTCAATGTCGATGCGGAAACGCTCGCCCGGGTCCAGATGCTCGAACGCGAACTCGCGGCCACGCGCGAAAGCCTGCAGGCGACCATCGAGGAGCTCGAAACCTCGAATGAAGAACTCCAGGCAACCAACGAAGAGCTGATGGCATCCAACGAGGAACTGCAAAGTTCGAACGAGGAATTGCAATCGGTCAACGAAGAGATGAGTACGGTCAACGCTGAATTCCAGGAGAAGCTCCTCCTGTTGAACCGCATCAACGCCGACCTCGACGGGATGGCCAAGGCGGCCGGAGTGGCCTCTGTCTTCGTCAATTCCCAACTGCAAATCACGCGGTTCAGCCCGGATGCGACCCAGATCTTCAAGCTGCGCGAGTCCGATCTCGGCCGGCCGCTGGACGACATAACGCACCGCCTGAACTACCCCGGTCTGATGGCGGACCTCGAAAACACACTGCGTACCGAACGGATGACGGAACGCGAGGTATCCTCGGCCACCGACGCGGCGGCCTATCTGGTCCGCATTCTGCCGTACATGATCCCGTCGACGACGGACCGCGGCGCCGTCGCGACCTTCATCGATGTGACTGCCTTTCACGATGCGAAGCGACTGCAGGCGATCCTCGATGCCCTGCCCGAACACATCGCGGTGGTCGATCCCACCGGCACCATCGTCGTCATCAATGCTGCCTGGCGCCGCTTTGCCCAGGCCAATGGTGATCCCGACCTGATCCACTCGGGACTCGGCGCCAACTATCTCGATGTCTGCCGGACGCAAGACGGTCAGGATAGAGAAATCGCCGAACGCGCGTATCAGGGCTTGCGCAGGGTCCTGGAAGGGTCTCTGCCCCACTTTTCGCTTGAGTATCCGTGTCACTCGCCGACCGAGGAACGTTGGTTCCTGATGAACGTGGCGCGGCTCATGGGGGAGGAACTGGGCGCCGTGATCAGCCACGTGAACATCAGCGCCTGGCAACGCGGAACACCGCGATGACCGCCCCGACCTCTGCGGACAGCGGTCGCATGGAGCGCTCAGCATCCGGGAAAAGACACCCGATACACCTCGGGCATTCGATGTGGGCAAGCATGCGGGGCAACGCCTCAATCGGTGATATTGAAGCCGCCGCGCGTTGCGGTTACACGTTGGGCCGCGGCCGGACGGAGACGAGGACATGACCGGCCGGTCCGTCAATCTCGATGCCTTGCGCCAGCGCGCCATGCGCGCACTGGAGCAGAGCCAGGCAGATCTGGGAGACCCTGCCCTGACGAGCGAACTCGACCTTGCGCGGCTGATCGAGGAACTGCGCATCTATCAGACCGAGCTCGAAATCCAGAACCAGGAATTGTCCGCGGCGCAGGAGACCATCGTCGGCGCCCTCGCCCGCTATCGCACGCTGTTCGAAGATCTGCCCCTGCCCAGCGTCGTGGTGGACGACAATGGATTCATCTCCGAGGCCAATAGCCGCGGCGTCGAGTTGCTCGGCCTGAGCCGCTCCTCGGCGCTGCAGCGCATGTCGGTTCTGCAATTCCTCGACCTCCCCAACCGCAGCCGGTTGTATCCACTGCTGCGCCACAAGCGCTACGGTGATCCGGTTTGCGTCGGAATGCTCCCGCTGCGTCTCCATCACAGTGGCGAGATCGTCTGCGACATTCATGTCATCAGTCTGCCCGAAGACTCTGCGCTCGGCGGCAAGACGCTGCTGGTTCTGGTCGATCAGACCACGACCCTCGCGCTGCGGGAACGCGAGCTCAATGAAGAACGCTATGAGCTGGCGAATCTCGCGAGCTTCTATGTGATCTGGGACTGGAACCTGATCACCGGACAGGTGTGGTGGAACAAGTCATTCGAGTCCACCTTCGGCTTCGACGCGGGTGAGCTGCACGCCAGCGCCGAAGCGCGCACGCTGCGTATCCATCCCGATGATCGCGCACGGGTCGAATCCGGTCTGCAGTCAGCGCTGGACTCCCGCGAAGAGACATGGTCCGAGGAGTACCGGTTCCGCCGTAAGGATGGCAGCTACGCCGACGTCGAAGACCGCTGCGTGATTCTCCGCGACGGGCGGGGCAAAGCGATCCGCATCGTCGGCGGCATCCGCGACATCACCGAGCGCAAGCGATCGGAGCAATCCCTGAGGTTCAGCCAGTTCGTGCTGGAGCGGGTCACCGACGCCGTCTACTGGATCCGCAGCGATGGCTCGTTCCTCTATGTCAACGAATCGGCCAGCCGCATGCTGGGCTATCCGCGGGACACGCTGCTGCATATGGTGGTCGCGGATCTGAATCCCGCCGTGCACGGCGCAGCGTGGGAAGCGCACTGGGCCGCGCTCAAGGAACAGGGCGCCATCCTGCTCGAAACCACGCATCGCACCCGCGACGGGCGGCTGCTCCCGGTCGAGGTGAGCGCCAATTTCATCTCCTACGAGGGGCTGGACTACAACTGCGCGATCGTTCGGGACATATCGAGCCGCAAGGCCGCCGAGCATCAACTCGTCGTCGCGGCCAACCGCTACGCCAAGATGCTCAGCACGACCAGCGACGCATTCTGGCTCGTCGACTGGGCCACGGGACGCCTGCTCGATGTCAACGACACGGCCGTCCGCATGAGCGGCTACTCGCGGGGTGAACTGCTGACGATGCGGATCTCGGACCTCGACGCCCGCTTCTCCGGACCCGAAATCGCTGCCGTCTCGGAGCAGGTTGTCAGCCAGGGGTGGCAACTGTTCGAGACGCAACACCGAACCCGGGACGGCCGGATCATCGATGTCGAGGTCAGCACCTCGCACGACGCCGAGACGGGAACAATGGTCGCGTTCCTACGCGACATCAGCGAGCGGAAGCGGACCGAACGCGAAATTCGCGAACTCAACGCCCATCTGGAGCAACGGGTTGCGGAACGGACCGTCGAGCTGGCGAGTGCTCGGGACGCAGCCGAGTCCGCCAATCGCGCCAAGAGCGCGTTCCTGGCCAACATGAGCCACGAAATACGGACGCCCATGAACGCGATCCTCGGTCTGGGGCACTTGTTGCGGCAAGATCCGCTAACCGCGACCCAGGCCGACCGACTGGCCAAGATCGAGGCTGCCGCCAATCACCTGATGGGGCTGCTGAAGGACATTCTCGAACTCTCGAAGATCGAAGCGGAGCGCCTGGTTCTGGAGCAGACCCGGTTCTCGCTCGCGGTGCTGCTCGACGAGGTCCACGGAATCATCGCGCACGAGGCCGCCAACAAGGGGCTGGCTGTCATCGTCGAGCGCAGCGACGCACCGGCCTGGCTGACGGGCGACCCGACCCGGCTCCGGCAGGCTCTCCTCAACTACACCAGTAACGCCGTCAAGTTCACGGAGCAGGGCGAGATCCGCATCCGCGCCCGCTTGTTCGAGGAACACGACGACACCGTGGTGGTCCGTTTCGAGGTCGAGGACAGCGGGCCGGGTCTCGCACCCGCCGATTGCGAACGGCTCTTCGACGCTTTCGTGCAGGCGGACGTCTCCACGACCCGGCGGCACGGGGGCACCGGTCTGGGGCTGACGATCACACGCCGCCTCGCGCGCCTGATGGGCGGTGAAGCCGGAGTCGACACGCAACTCGGACGGGGCAGCACGTTCTGGTTCACCGCATCCCTGAGAAAAGGTCAGGCGCCGGAGTTCCGCTGGGAGGACGCCGACCATCGGGAACCCGGCGATATCCTTCGGCAGCAACACCGCGACGCACGCATCCTGCTGGTCGAGGACAACCTGATCAACCGGGAGGTCGCTCTGGAGCTGCTGCTCAGCGCCGGCCTGCGAGTCGACACCGCCGAGGACGGCAACGCAGCCGTTACCCGTTGCCGGGCTGCGACCTACGCACTGGTTCTGATGGATCTGCAAATGCCGGTGATGGATGGATTCGAAGCGACCCGCGCCATCCGGGCGCTGCCGACCGGATCTTCCGTGCCGATCCTGGCGATGACCGCCAACGCGTTCGAAAACGAACGCAGCCTATGCGCTGCGGCGGGCATGGACGATTTCATCGCCAAGCCCTTCACGCAGAACGATCTGTACAAGCTGCTGCTGCGCTGGCTCCCCGCTACGAGGCCGGCGAGTCACTGACGGGTGCGGGTCGGCGCGCTCGAACGCGCGGCATCGGCACGCCAGGCGCCGCCACCGCCGCGCGCTCGGTTAAGCACCACACCATAAACTCCGTGACACGCGCTGCAGAGTGTGCTGTGATCCGCCGTTCCGCGGGCGGGCGGACGTACTATCCAAAACGATGGCTCCCAACTGGAGGCACTCGCATGATTACCGCGAACTCGACACCGCTCCGCATCACACTCACGCTTTGCCTGGCCGCTGTTCCGACGATGCTGCTCGCGCTCGGTAGCGCGGTCGCAGCCCCCGCCACTTCCGATCCCTCAGGCCCCGTTAGGCGGCCGAGCCTATCGCCGGAACTTTCAGGGGAATGGCGGACGGGCGAGTTCAGGGGCCGCATGCTGCCCTACCGGGTCGTCGGTGGCCTGGCACTGTTCGAGGGGGATATCGTGCTGGGACCGGCCTCGGAGCTTGAGACCGCGCTCACGCCGCCGGATGCCATCGCCCCAATGAGCATCGGTGTAGCCCATAACGGCTTCCTCTGGCCCAAGACCGGCACCGCCTACCGCGTGCCTTTCACCATCACTTACGGCAACGACGCCATACCGACGGCGATCGACCAATTCAACGCGACCTTCGCGGGCCTGATCCAGTGGGTACCACGGGCCGGGGAAGCCGACTACGTGGACTTCAACCTCGATCCCAACGACTTCAGCGGCGGCGGTTATTCGGCCGTGGGTCGCGTTGGCGGCAAGCAGACGCTGGGCGGCTCCATCGAGCAGTCCGTACCGACCCTGCTGCACGAGATGGGGCATGCCATCGGCCTGTGGCACGAGCAGTCCCGCAGCGACCGCGACGCGTACCTGACCGTCCAGACGGTCAACCTCATCAAGCGCGAGAAGCTCAACTTCGACACGCTGTTGGACAACGCCGAGAACCTCGGCCTGTTCGATTACCGCTCGGTGATGATGTACCACCCGTATGTGTTTACGAAGAACGGGGCGCCGACGCTGGAGACGATTCCCTCGGGGATTCCACTGACCAATACGGAGGGTTACTCGGTTGGGGATATCGACGGGGTCAAGCGGCTGTACAACGCGGCGCCGACATTGGTCACGGTGACCAGCAACCCGCCCGGATTGCAGGTCATCGTCGACGGCGTCACGATCACGACCCCGCAGACCTTCAATTTCGCGCTGAACTCGACGCATACCCTGAGCGTGGCATCGGCGCCGCAGGCCCTGGGCCAGCTCGCCTACACCTTCGGTCGCTGGAACGACAGTATGAACCGGACTCACACGATCAACGTGTTGCCCGGCAACGGCCTGCGAGGGTCGCCCGCGACATCGCCCGCCACGACGGTCTACAGCGCCGAATTTCGGGAACTGCTTCCGTTCAGCCCCTGGATTTACCCGCCCGGCTCGGGATCACTTTCCGCGAACCCAGCCCCTAAGAGCTATCCACCGCTGGCCGGCCAGTACCATATCCGCCGCCAGGCCGTGACCCTGCAGGCCACGCCCGCTCCGGGCTACAGCCATTACCGGACGTACACGGGCTATGACCGGGCGACCAGCGTCAACCCCAAAAGCACCACCGATTTCTGGCCGCAGTATGCCTACTTCACACCCGACCCGATCGTTCGCTTCTCGACCAATCCGACGGGTCTCGGGGTGTGGATCGATGTGCTGGACAACCGCGGGCTGCTGCACTGGTACGGACCGGTCAACCAGTCCCGCTTCTACCCGGCTGACGGGAACTGGTCGCCGGGTTCCGTGCACGCGATTGACATCCTGGACTCTCCGTACAGCCCTTACACGTGGACGATCCGTTACCCGTGGCTGAACTGGAGCGACGGTGGCGCGCGCGCGCGCACCATCACGGTTCCCAGTGGCAACCGGACGATCACGGCCAACTACGGGGCGGCCCAGATGTACGTCGAGACCCGCGCAACCGGCGGC
This sequence comes from Methylolobus aquaticus, assembly GCF_054172105.1. Classification (NCBI taxonomy): domain Bacteria; kingdom Pseudomonadati; phylum Pseudomonadota; class Gammaproteobacteria; order Methylococcales; family Methylococcaceae; genus Methylolobus; species Methylolobus aquaticus. Next base: position 321,080 of record NZ_JBSYXP010000004.1, on the reverse strand, counting down.
GCGTATTGGTACTGCGGCGGCGGCGTGACGGTCACGCCGGCGTCCGGCGACGGGTTCTATACGAAGGGCAGTTCCGTGACCGTGTCGCAGACAGCCTGGCCCGGCTGGGTGTTCACCGGCTGGAAGGGCGACCTGACCGGCGCCGGCAACCCGCGGACGATTGCCGTCAACGATGAGCAGCTGATCCTGGCCGACTACAACACCATTGCCGCCCCACTGGGGATCATGGGCTTCAACCCGGTGTCGGCCGTCGTCGGCAGCAGCGGCTTTACGCTGACCATCACAGGCAGCGGCTTTACCGGGAACAGCATTGTCTATGTGAACGGCACGCTGCGATCCGGTGTGACCTATGTCAACGCCACGACGCTGCGAGTTCCGGTCACCAGCGCGGACGTCGCCCAGACCGGTGCATTCCAGGTCAGGGTCGAAAACTTCCCCCCGGGCTCGTCGTGCTCGGCAGCCGCCCTAAAGAGTTTCTTCGTGCGGTCGACTTCAGCCCAACCGCTGGCGGCCACCACGCCATCCGCGCTGACCTTCGCCCCGCGGGCTGTCGGGACAACCAGCGCCGCCCAGACGGTCACCCTGAGCAACAACGGAAATCGTGGGATGGGCCTCTACAACGTGTCCGTGGTCGGCACCCACGCGACCAATTTCATCCGCACCACGACCTGTGGCACCTCGCTGGCGGCCGGGGCATCCTGCACGATCAACGTCAGCTTCAAACCCTCGGCTGCGGGCAATCGCTCTGCGCAACTGATCCTCGTCAGCAGCGCCTTTGACAGCCCGCGCACACTGCCCTTGGCGGGCACGGGGCAGTAACCCCTTCGGTAACCCCGTGGCGCAGCGGTCTCTGCCGCCGCGCCACGGGCCTAGTGCTCAGCGAGCGCGGCAGGCGCCGAGAGCGGCCACCAGGGCATCGATACGCTCGGGCGTGGTATCCCAGCCGCACATGAAGCGCGCCGCCCCGTGGCACTGGCTGACATAAAAAGTCCAGCCCCGTTCCCGGAGCGCAGCGGCTTCCGCGGCCGACAACGCGATGAAGACGGCATTGGCTTGCGGAGGAAACGCCGGCTCGATGGCGTTCTCCGCCAGACGGCGGGCAAGATAAGCCGCGCAGTCATTCGCGTGTCTCGCGTTGCGCTGCCACGCACCGGTTTCGATCAGTCCCAGCAGCGGCGCCGTCATGAAGCGCATCTTGGCCGCCAGCTGTCCGCCCTGCTTGCAGCGATAATCGAAGCCGCGGGCAAGGTCCCGATCGAAGAACACCACCGTATCGCCGATCCCTCCACCGGTTTTCGATGCACCCAGGCTCAGCACGTCGACGCCACAGCGCCAGCTCAACGCGGCCGGGCTTACACCCTGCGCCATGACTGCATTCATGAACCGGGCGCCATCGACATGGACGGCCAAGCCGTGCGCCTTTGCCCAAGTGCACAGGCGGGTCAGTTCCTCGACGCTGTAGACGGTACCGACCTCGGTGGATTGGGTCAGACTGAGGGCCGCAGGACGCGGAAACCGCAAGTCGCCCTCGCCGCCGAGGAATGAGTCGGCCGACGCGGGGTCCAGCTTGCCGTAGCGACCCTGCCCCAGCAGCAACCGCGCTCCGTGGGAAAAGAAGCCCGGCGCACCGCATTCATCGGTCTCGATATGCGACCACTCATGACAAATGACCGCCTGATATGGCCGGCATAAATGCGCGAGTGCCATGCTGTTGGCGGCCGTGCCGTTAAAGGCGAAAAAGACCTCGGCATCGTGCTCGAACAATGCGCGGACGGCATCGGCCGCACGGGCCGTCCATTCATCGAATCCATAGGCCGGTGCGCTCCCGGCATTGGCACGAATCAGGTAATCCAGGGCTTCCGGACACAGTCCGGACCAGTTGTCGCTGGCAAATTCAGGCAAGGGATGCTTCATGATTCCGCTGAACGTTGAAGACCGCTCGATGGCACCAAGGGCTCGACGCCGCCTTGCTGGTGGTCCAAAGACGGCTTTACCGAGGACCGGCAACGGCCATGAAGGTTCCCGCTACGAGTCGGATCTCGCGGCAGGCGATCAGATACGGATACTCGGGGCAACGCCAAGAGATCCGGAGTGCGTCCGAGGCAGCGGAACGGCTGGCGCGTGTCGGGCACAAAGCGCTCCTCCAAGGGAGCCTAACGATTGTGGCGGCGTACAACAGACGCAAAAAAGCCCGCATCGTGCGGGCTTTTCGGGCTTTCTGACGTTTTCGGAAAGCTACATTTGGTAGCGGGGGCAGGATTTGAAACCCGGAGACGCACCATCACCCTGACGTGATCATAGGTCATGGCCGACAGCCAGGTCTACTTCAGCGTTCTCTCAATGAATCGCTTGCCGGCGTACCCCGCCAGGATCACGGACACCCACATCAGCCGGCGGTCACCGCCTGCCGCTTCCGACAATAGGAACGCGATCAGGCCGCATGCCGGCGCGGCCCATAACTCGATGAGGAACACCGACACCCGGAAGATCCGTGGATCCCCCTTGATCGTCTGCAGGTAGCGGATTGACGCGCCCCACAGGGACAGCCATCCGACCCACAGGTAGGTTCCGAGAGGGTAATCCCACGGGCCAGGTGGGACTGACGGATCGGGGAGGTCAATACTTGCGGCAGCCGACAGCGCGGCAGCAGTGAGGACGCCCCCCCAGGCATCCCCGTTCAAGCTCACGGGTCATCCGCCTTGCACTCCGCGCGAACGTCCGCGTGATGCTCGATGTGGGAATTGACCTTAGCCCGCAGCGAGTTCACATCGCCGGCCAGGACCTCGATATGCGAGGTCATGCCCGTTGTCAGGTTCCAGACCAGCCAACCAAGCAGGGCCGAGACACCCATCAAAACCACAATGACGGCTGAGAGCGCTCGCTCCTGACCACCGGCTGACTGAACGACACCAACAAGCTCACGTTCGTTGTCCATACGTGCCCCCTGGTTAAATGCTGGCGATCGTGGCCCGAGCCCGACCCGATATCCCGAGCGAGCGGCTCCGGCGATTGCCAAGCAGCTGCTTGGTCTCACCGGCGGACCATGACCGAAACAGCCGTCGCAGCACCCGCACGTCCCGTGTGGTGCCTTCGAGGCGCGCGTAGACCTCCGCCGCGATCGGAACGCCGGCCGCCGCCGAAGATGTCAGCAGGATCCGCTTCAGCGCCTTCGCCGACGCGAACTCGATCTTGATCACGACCTTCTGTGTCGCGGTCATGTCGGTAGCGGTCAACCCGTCGGTCAGGTTTCCGACATTGCTCCCGCCGGCGGACACGGTCACGGTGGCATCGCCGATCAGGCTCGGTCCGTTGGCACTTTCCATGACATCAAGCTCGGCAACGGCGAAGTCGGTATCGTCCGGCTCGGAACCCTCCAGGTAGACGTACCAGATCCTCGAGCTAAGCGCCAAAGGGTCGGCGTCTGGCGAGGACGGCGTCGGCCTCGACGGGTACACGAACAGGGCGTCACGATCGAAGGTCCCGGACGGCCGGCGCTCGTAGCGGGTGATCTGGTCGGTACGGAGGCAGACGTCGGGCGTCCCGAATCCAATCTCGTCGATGACCTTCCCGTAAGCCCCCACGGTCGGCGGCGGGTAGATGACGTGGTAGGCCGTGACCTTCGCGGGACTTTCAACTTCCAGCAACGACGAGGCGAAGTCGGTACCACCGCCCGGCGAGTACCCGCCGGTATACCCAATGACCACATCCGAGTCGCCGATAATCCGGCCGGCCGTGCCTACCGTCTCGGTCTTGAGGCACCCGATGTCGATAATCGAGTCCTCGATGATGAAAAACGGGTTATTCGAGAACTCGGAGATACCGCCGTGCTCGGGGTCCAGCATCCCGACGCGGAGGTTAATGCAGTCCTTGAAGTGAAACTTCACGTATCCCGCGTGGATAAGCCCGGCGTTGTTCGGCATCGCCTGCGAGTGATCGACCAAGCACGCGTGATCACCGCCCGAGCCTTCGAAGAAGTACGACTTGCGCGGCTTCAGCTCGCCGGTGGCAGACCACGACCCGAACTTGATGTCCATCGATCCCGAGTTGGCACCAGCGGTCCAGTGCAGCGCGCCGAGCGTGTGCGATGTGACCGCGCCATTCCAGGTCGTGGTCGGGTAGTCAAACACAAGATCATAGACCCAGGTCTGTGCATACTGGTCGTCGGAGTCACCCCTGCCGACCCGCCAGATCCAGTCGAGATCGGTCGCGGAAGCGGCCTGCCAGCTCGCCGTCGCCATGATCCGTGTCAGGCCACCGGGTACCCCGAATGACTGCACGTCGCCCCACTGCTGCGGCTGCTCCGAGACGTAGATTTGCCCTTTCGGAAACTTGATGCCAATCGCGACCCCGGTTTCGATCGAGGCCTGCCCGGCTTCGTCGAGCGCGGCCTGTATCTTGGCATAGTTGCTCTCGGCCTGTGCCGGGTCATTGGCCACGATTCCACGGGCCAGCATGTCGATTACGCCCGGCGTGGCAAAGTCCATCCGGTCGATCTGCCGCCGCCAGCGGGTATACAGGTTCGAAGGAATCGAGCCAGCAGACACAGGAACGATGCCTTGAACCGTGCCCGCCGTCCTCGTCCCGTTGACGAGGGCCACGGAGGCCATCGTAGACGCGAGTCCGTTGGTCGACAGTGCGGTCCAGGAGGTCCCCGGCACATAGACCCCATCCACCCGAATGATCGACCCGGGCGTGCCGGCGACGTCGGTCGCCTCTGCTGAGTTAGCCGGGTTCTGCGTCTCGATCACCTTGCCACAGTTCTGCAGGTAGACATTGACCAGCGCGGTGCCTTTGTCCTCCTCGGTATTCTGAATGAACGTCCCAGGCGCGTCGGCCCAGATGCACGACACGTCGCGCAGAGTAATGACCCCGCGCATCGGCGTGAGCTGGTTGCCCTGCATGATTGCGACCGGTGGCGCGTTGAGAATGCGGATGCCGTCGAACGTCGCGCCGCGGTAGCCGAAGTGATAGATGGCATTGACGCTCTGGCCATCGAGCGTCACCAACCGGTAGTGGTAGCTCGACCCGTTCTGGTTGGTGCCGAGCATCCGCTCGTTCCAGATGCCATACTGGCCGCCGACAATTTCGACGTCGTACAGGATGGCGCCGGGGCCTGCACCGCCCACCAGCCCAACATATCCGCCCGTCGCGGTGATCCGCAGATTCTCGAACGAGCAGTGCTGCGCGACGTTGGCGTGCAGCACAATACCTTTGCCATTCCCTGACCCAATACGCAGGTCCAGATTCCGCAGGATGGCGCCGTAAAAGCTCCGCGATTCCTCCGTTGTGACCACGTTACCGGAGGCGTAGGAGCCAACCCGGATCAATGCCTTGGCCGAGCCGGCAGACGGTGCGGCGCCGTCGATCATCTGGATGATCGGTCGGGTGCCGCGCGCCTCGCCCATCAACCGGCGGCGGTTGTTCCAGCCCTGGTTAGTGGCCTTGTGCGGCGACATCATCGAGACCTCGGTCGCCATAAACTGCACGCCGTTCGGGATCCAGGGTGCGATATTGTTCGCGGCGCCGTAGGCGATCGCAGCATTCAGACCATCGGTCGAGTCGTCATTGCCGAGCGGGTAGATCCCGTCGAACTGCGCGACGTCGAAATAACTGTCGTTGTCGTAGGTGTAGACCGGCATTACTCGGCACCCCCGGCTTCGTCAATCTCACGCGCCAGCGCCAAATACACGCAGCGCAACATGTGCGCGACTTCGTGATCGGTCACGAACTGGTCCGGCACTGGCTCGTCGGTCTCGGGATCGACCACCGGGATGAGTCGAGGCTCCAGCGGGTCGATCGTCAGCACCAACTCGCGGCCGGTCGGCTTTTCCGCCAACAGTACGCCGTCCACCGCGACCCTCTGCACTTCGGCGAACGTCGCCTGCCCGCGGCCGTTGTGCGGGTTATCGATGATGATCTGACGGGCCGCGTGCCAACTTTCGGATATGCCCGTCGTGGCTTTGTATAGGGGCATGCGTTGCTCCGGTTATGCTTGAATGACTTGTGATCCGGAACCACTCGCCGTCCACAGCAGGTTTGTGGCGGCGAGTCCGGTGACGGTGATCTTGAGGGAGTCGTTGGTATCGTCAGCCGTCACTGCCACGGTGCAGGCAGAAAGTGCCGCATCGACGGCCACGGCTGTTACGGTCGCCGACCCGACGATCCGCGTCGTGCCGGCGTTGTTGACGATGAATGCGGTGAATTCCCAGGCACCCGCTGCGGCGTAGTCCGAGCGCATGCACACGACATTGCCGCGCACAAAGAACCCGCCCTTAGCCGGCACTGAGAACCGGGAGTTGGTCACACCCGCAGCAAAAATTTCGGTTGGCGTGGCATTGGTCGTCGAGGCGCGACCGCCCATCATCTGCCACTGGTTGGCTCCGGCGCCCGACCCGCCGAATCCGTAGGCGAGACAGCCGCGACGGTTCGCGTACGCGTTGAAGCCGAGCGCCACCGCCCGCGGGGACGCGGCAGAGCTGGACGCGCCCAGCGCGACTGCCCCGTCACCCGTCGCACTGCAGGTGTCGCCGATCGCCACCGCGCCTATCGCTGTGGCCTTGCAGTCACGACCGAGCGCGACGGCATTGGCCCCGGAGGCTACGTTGGTCGCATCTGTCCGCAACGTCTGCAGATCGACCGCCCCAGCGCCGCGGGCATTGCCCGCCGTCTGGCCGGCAACCTCGCACCACAACCCGCCATCCGCCTTCAGCTGCCAGAATGTGTCGCCGACGACCAGCTGCAGATCGCGCTGCGTGCCAGTCCCGGTTTTCGACACGACCAGGCGCGCGAGGTTGGCGAGCCACTCCAACGCGATCCGCTCCCGGTTAGCGCCCGCCGTACCGGGGTTGTCGAGCGGGACGCTCGTGTCTGATGTCAGTACGGCAAGCCCGGCCGGCTTGGCGTCCGTGAGCCGCAGATAGAGCAAGTCAGCCTCATCGACCAACAGGTACTGCTCAAACGGGTCATCGTCGTCCAGGATCGCCTGGATCTGCGACAGCACCCATGACCGATCAGCCTTACTCGTCAGATCGACCAGGCGCGCATATTCCTCATGGTCAGCGATCGGCGCACCGTCCGCCCCGAACCGCACGAGCACCGGCTTTTCAAGCGCAACAGCGGTGTCGGGCATCGCGGCGATGGCGTCCAGTGCGTTGCTATGCGCCTGTACATCCTCGCCGGGGACCAGCCCCAGCAGCGCGGCAACAGCTGCCTGGTCAGTACATTCGAGCAACTCCGGAGCGATAACTCCCAGCGAAATCGGCTCCGCCGCCGGGCTGCCCGACTCCATCCGTAGCGCAAATAGCCTGCCTTCCGCGATCAGCGGGAGAGCCGAGAGCAAAGCCAGCAAGGCGCCATGCGCCATGACGTGCACGCCGGGTTGTAGCCCGAGCGCTTGCTGCGCCTCCTCTTCGTTGTTGGCCGAGAGGACTTGGCGGCCCACCAGTCCGGACTGCGCCAACACGTAGTGCAACACGCCGAGCGGCGTGATCTTTTTCGATACAGCACCATCGCGGGCGTGCCATTGCTCTCCACCCGTGAGGATCGTTTTTTCGGAAAGCTTGTTCGCGATGATATCGATCAAGCGCAATCGTTCAGCCGGCATTTACAGCGCCTCCAGGGTGGTGATGGCCGCATCGCGCGCCGCGGCAAGTTGCGCCAGTCCGGACGCGATAGTTACGGCACGCTTGCCCGCCATACGGGTGCGCTCAATCGCCACACCTACCGTTACCCACGCTTCAGCGGTGGTGATAATGGTGGCTGCAGCAGCCTGCGGGGATATTTCCAAGGCCTCCGCTTCGCCCGCGATGAATGGCCAAGGGCTGGCGTCCGGCGGCGCACCGGCAGCGACGTAGGCTTCCGCCTGAGCCAGCTTCTGCGCATAGGTTTGGGCCTGACCGGCCCCCGGCGTGATGTACCGCAACCGCGCGCCCTCCGCCGCTGCATCAATGGCCACCAACGCAGTGGCCCGTGTCGCATCCATGTCGGCCAAATCTGCGGGTGCTGCCCACGCCGCCGCGTCGACAGTGAGCGCCTCCTGTGCCAACGCAAAGTCGCGATTCTCCGGCTCCTTCGGGATCAGCGCGCCATCTGAAAGGCGCCGGAGATGTGTCCCGTGATCGATGTATAAAGCGCCCATCAATACCTCGCGTCCGCCACCCAATGGAATCCGTTGACGTCCCCCACCGCCGAGCCGGCAGCCGTCGTGAACTCGGCAACAAATGCGGACACCCCGGCCGCGCGGAACAGGCCGCTGGCTGAGCAGTCAGTCCCGCGCGTCAAATTCCTCACTTCGTTATTCGCGGCGCCCGGATTCAGGAGCGTCAGCGTCGGCGCGACCCGCTTTTGCTGCGCATAACGGACCGGCGCCGCGATGGTGGCGACCGACGCGCCCACCACCTGCGCCGTAATGCCGCCACCCGAGAACCAGTTACCCCCACCTGGCGCGGTGGTCCCACCAAACTCGTAGTAGCGCCTCAGCGCGGCAAGCTCGGTGCGGTCATCGCGCAACTCAATCGGCGGCACAGACGGGCCAATTACCAAGCGCACGTTGGTGAGCTGAAACTCCCACGATTGGTGACCAACCGTACCCCCCGTCAACGGACCGAGGTCGGCACCTGCGCTTAGCCACAGCTGAAGGTCCAGGTATGAGTTAACGACGTTGCTGCCACCCAGCACCTTGCCGGCAACGCTGGGTAGATTGATGGTGTGCACAAAGCGTTGCCAGGCGGGAGTGATGCTGAACAAGCGCCCTCCCAGTCCAGGCACAGGAGCGGACCCCCCCGGGCCGAATGACTGCTCCAGCGACAACCCGAGATTCCATGTGCCGCCGGCACTGCGGGCGTCGAAGGCGACTGTGACCGTGCGGGCAGAGAACCTTGTGCAGTCCTCGATCGGTTGCGACAACCGGACATAGTCGCCACCGGCGCCGGCACCCGCCGCGGCCGTGACGCGCAAGTACGCACGCGGATCGCCATCGACGGCCGTATGACCAATTGGGAAAATCGCCGTGTCCGCCGCGAAGGTCGAGCCCGCGGACTGCACCCGCCATTGATCGGGCCCGTACAGGTTGCCGGAGGATCCTGCTGGCAGCGGCTTCGGTGCCGTCCAATACTGGAACTGCCCGTTCAGCGCTTTGTTCTGCCGCGCGGCGATGACACCGATGGCCTGCAGCAACTGCATATCATCGTCATCGTCCAGCACCAGTCCGGCGGCCTCGATAGGCCGCACTAGCGTCTCTGTGACGCCGTTCGCCCATTCCGGCGTGGGTATCGTGGCAGGGATTCCCTGCGCTGGGTCGCCGCCGTGGAAATACCCTGGCGCGCCAGTCGCGGATGACGGCGGCCGGGTGGCGTAACTGGTGGGGTGGCGGTTGCGTTGCATTAGATGGCTCGGATCATGAATGCCAGCGTGATGTTTTTGGGCCGGGTCTCGGCGGCGCTGTTACCGGTCACGGTGATGCTGTGCGTGTGCGGCGGGATGTCGACGGCCGTCTGATGGCTGTGTGGGTCGTGAGCCGGAATCGCGACGAAATGCGTGTGAGCCGGAATCGCGGGAACGCTGACCGGGTGTGTGTGCGCTCCGCCTTGCGCTATGCCGGCCCAGTGTTTGTGATCGACGGTCTCGCCCTGCGTGTGGCCGCCGCCGTAGTACGGCTGGCCAGGCTGGATGCCGTTACCGATGAACTGCACCACGTTCACGCTGTTGGGCGCCTGAGCGTCGTATTTGACCGTCGTGTACTGGCAGTACAGGTTGTGCGTGTGACCCACCGTGCGGCCAGAAGTCTGCGACTCCACGCTATCTGTCGACACCAGATGCCCGTGCGTGGTCGACTGCGCCGTCAGCGTCTGCGCCCCAACCGCGCCCGCCGCGTCGGTATTCGCACCGTAATGGCCCAGCGCAGCCGACGTGCTAGTCAGTACACCGCTGTAGGCGCCGGACTGCTCGATGGTCGCTGAGAGCGCCGGCAATTTCGTCGCATCCGCCTGGGTCGAGCCAAACGGCCGTTCGGTGCGCGCGTCGTGGCAACGCGGAAAACGGTCGCGCAGATCGGGCACATTGAAGGTGGTGCTGCCGTCACCCCCACCGAAGGCCTCGCCGATGGCCGCGAACAATGCCGGATAGGCGGCACGGCCCAGTTCAGCGCCATCGCACATCAACCACCCTGCCGGCGCATTGTTCACAGCGCGCATCATGATGGCGCCGACGGGGAATACCGCCAGCGCCGCCAATTTTGCGTCGATCAGGATATGCAGGGCCTGGAGCAGCTGGGTATTGTCGGCTTCGTCCAGCTCAAGCCCGGCCGCTTCGATCACGGCGGCCGGCTCCTCCTGCATACCGTTAAGCCAGTCCGCCGACACGTGCGTCGGCGGATCGCCGCCGGGTGCGCCCTCACGGAAGAAACCGGGCTCGCCCGTTGACGAGTAGTCCGGCCTAACCGCCGCGGCCGTCGTGTGTCGTATGCGCTGCATCCTTATCCCCTGAAGTAAATTGGCTGGTCGTAGTCACCGAGCAGCACGATGCCGGCATCGTCCGTGACGAGCCCGTCCGCACCGAAGTCATCCTCCGCCCACTCCAACTCCTGCTCGTCGAGGACGAACCGAAAGATCACTCGGGTATGGGCTGGCTTTAAGGTATTGATCAAGCACACAATGGCCTGCGCGCTCCACTCCTGAAGTGGGTCGCCGGCCGTGCTGTTGCCGGCGCGGAAGTGTCGGTACGCCGTATCGACCGCCGATACCTGCCACCAATACGCCCACTGGTCGCTGTACAACGGCGCGCTGCCAATGGGCGTCTGTCCGATCCGAAAGGCCGGGAACTCGCGGATCCGAAACGGGATGTCCAGCTTGCTCAGGATGAACGCGAAATAGGCCGGACTGGCGCCTCCGAGTGCAGACCACGCGTACAGCACTTCGGCGCGCTGCTGATCCGGGTTGTCCGCGCGCGGCAGACAGGCGAACGGCAGCGAGGCCTCGTCGTAGCGAGCGGCCAACAGCTGCTTCGCCGTCATCGGGTTGGCTTCCTGGACGAGCGCTTGGCAGCGGTCGTCAAAGGCCTGTAGTGCCTGCGCGAAGGCATCCAGGAGCAGCGAGAGGTTGCCGCCAACGACCTTGCCCCGGCTATTGCGGCGCACCTCACGGCTCCATGCCGGGCCCGCCGGGAGCAGTGCCTGGAGCAGCGCCAGATAGTCGCGAGCGATCACGTAAAGGTCACCGTGCCCAGCACCGGGATCTGACCTGCTGCGACGGTCACATTGCCGGCAGGGGCAGCGATCACATGGTGCCGACAGCCGGTCGCCTGCGACACGGCCTCCCAAAACCAGCTTTGATACAGCGTGCCGCCCGGACTTCCTTCGCGGCGGATCATCTCCCGCAGCTCAGCCGTCGAGCTGGCGCGGACCTCTGGGTTGTCTGGGGTCAATGCGCTCACGGTGACATTCACCGGCGCGGCGACCGGCGCATAGACCGAGACGTCCGCGCACACCGGGCGGCGTGGCTCAAGATATGCCGCCAGATCGGTCACATCGCCCGCCTCGGGGATACCGTTGGCGCGGCCATCGTCCATCATGAAGCGCACCACAACAGTGCCTGGGCCATTTTCATTGGGGTAGCACCACGCGCGCGTCACGCCTGGCAGCTCCATGGCCCAGGTGACGTAATCCTGCGCCGCGCCACCGTGTGGTGCCTGGTGAATGCGCGCCAGAATACGGGCGCGATAGGCGGTGTCGCCCTCGATGTCGGAGCCCCCGGACATATCGACGATGGTGGCTCGGCCATTGATGCCGGCCACCGGCGTTACCAGCGCCAGCGTCACGCCCGCTGCGAGGTTGCCTCCTTCGCCGAACTCGCTCGCCTCCAATGCCAGTGTGGCCACACCGGCCACCACCGTGACCGGATCGGTGGTCATGTATATCATCCCGGTATCCGTCGTCCGCAGCTCGGCACCCTCCGGGATCACGGACCCATTCGCGCCGGGAATCGTCGCCGTGCCGGAGGCCAGGGTCGCCTGTTTCCGGGTAATGCCCCAGATCGTCCCGTACATATCCAGCGCCTCATCGGCGCAGTACAGCACGTTGGTCTGGTCCGCGATCCAGTCCAGGTACCCATAAAGCTGGTGCAAGCCAGCCGCCAAGGCACGCGTCAGCACGTAGAGCGGCGTGCCGGGCAACCGGTTGTCGATCGAGGGCAGCCGCGCCGCCACATCCGCCTCAAGTTGTCGGATGAGCTGATCGATCGGCGGACGCTTGAAACCGGTGAGCGACATCAGCGCAGGTAGTCGAAAAGGTTTTGGAACTGCAGCGTCAGCGCGCTGCTTTCATCTCGTGCCAGCCCGACCTGCGCATACAAGTGCCCGGTCTCCGAGTGCAGCTCAACATGCACGGCGATCGAGGACACGACGGCGCGATCCACTAGCCACTGCAAGGCCTCTTCGATGTACCCGCGCGCGACCGCGGCAAGTCCGGGCAACATCTTTGTCCGCTGCAACAAGTAGAGCCGTGAGCCGAAGTCTTCAGCCCACCAGCCGTACGTGTCGGACGCATTGTCATCTGGGCGCGCCCGGCGCCAACTGAATAGAGAGGCAATCACCGCCGACTCGATGTCATGCCCGGCAAAAGCGAGATCGCACTGCGCCCACCCGGTCATCGCGGTGGATTGGTCGCCGAAGCGGAGCTGTAGCGAGTGGCTCATTCGGATAGTGCCGACAGCAACAAGGAGCGCGTCTTGCAGCTCGCCGCGTCCTTTTGCGCGCCGAGCAGGCTCGGGGCCGTCGCGGCCATATCCTCAGCCTTCTGTAACCGCGCCATGTGATCAGCCAGCTGGCCCAAGAGTCCTGTTTTTTCCGCCTGCAGAGCGGCCAATTGCTCCGGCGTCAAACCGCCGGCCTCGATGGCGGCATTGATCGCCGCGATCTGGGCATTGAGCCCCTCGATGGCGGCATTCAGCGCACCCACCAGCGCACTCAGCGAGCTGACCACCGACCCGATAATCGCCTCGAGCTCGGCGGCCATGCCATCGACCAAGCCAACGGCCATTTCCATCATCAGCGCCTTGAAGGCGGCCGGATCGAGTGCGTCGATCAGCTTCTGCACCAACATGAACCCGGCTTCAAAACCGTTGTAAAACGGCATCATCACGGCGGCCGCTGCGGCGGCAGGCGTCTCTGCCAGTGCCGCCACCAGCATCGAGATTCCCTTGTAGTGCGCGGTGATGTTGTTCTCCGCCTGACTCAATCGCGCCTGCAGCCCCTGGATCTGCCGATTGAGTTCGCTGTTGCACGCCTGATCCGTACCGGCCACGCTAACCTCCTGCGGTGAAGTGGATCTGGCCGGCGGTCATCGTGATCGTCGCGCCACCGTACTGCAGCTTCAGATGCTCCTGATTCGCCGTGATTCGCGCCGCTCCGATCCGCACGAACAGCGCCGGACCCAGCGTTAGCGCGATGCGCGACACCGCGTCAGCGTGCTCCGCGTCAGGATCATCCGCGGCCGTATAAATGACCACGTCGCCCTCAGCGCAGGTGCGCGGCCGCGACCGGCGATCCGACGCCACTGCGACGATGCGATAGGTCGTGCCGCCGATGTCCAGCAGCAGGCACTCCGCGCCTTTCCCATCGGAGTCGATCGGCAGCGGGTGTGCGGTGTACCCGTACGGCTGCATATGCTCGATCTGGTCGAGCAGCTGGCGCGCCACACCGTGCACTTGCACCCGCTGGGCCTTGCCCGCGTCGTCCACCACCCGATCGATCACCCCGCGCCGCACCGTCATGCGGCCTCCCGGTCGGCATCCGACAACACACCATCGGTCGACACTGCGGCCGGCATGCGGGCCTCCGGCAGCACCAGCGCCAACCGGCAGGTCGTACCGCCGCTTTCGTCCTGGATGTAGTTCACGGTATCCACCAGCAACTGCCGGCGCACCCCGAGAATGTCGTCACGCACATTGACCCGCTCGTTCTCTCTCCAGAGTGCGCCCGCCGAGCCGCGCCACCCCTGCACGATGTACTCGATGCCGAAGGACTCCGCGATCGCCGCCTGGCGCTCCTGGATCGCGCGCGTCTGGGCTTGCACCGTCGTCAGGCCTGTTTCTGCCGTGATGATCTTCAACCGGTTGCGGCCGATGTCGGGGTCGGTGACTTCCGCCATGATCTGCGCGGCATCCAGGCCGAACGAATCGTCGGTCGGTGCGGCTTGTCCGATCACGCGGTACGTGTTGAAGCGGTGGGACTCATCATTGCGGTAGGACGCGCCGAGCGCGTTCACCTGCTGGCCCGGCATCACAATGATCTCGTTGCGGGTTACGGCGCCGGCGGTGCGCGACAGCACCAGATTGCCCTCGGGCGAGTCGGACAGATACCAGCCGGCACGACCTGCTGCATCCTGGATTGCCTCGAACGCCAGGCCGTCGCGCGCATGCACGGCGAAGTCCTGGTCCGGCACAGCCGAGAAGCCGTTCGAGCTCATCTGCAGCCCCGTCGCATCGCCGATGACGCTGAGCTCGACGCCAAACTGGCGCGCGATCCGGCGGACAATCTCTTCGACAGCCAACCCCCGAAACTGCAGCGGGTCCAACCACGAGTCGATGATGTCCCGCGTCCGACTACGTCCGGAGATCGCGATATCGTGCGAATCAGCGGTGTAACTGATTTCTACCGCATCGATGCTGCCCGTGATCAGCGTCTCGGCGCCACAGCGCACCTCGCAGGACTGGCTTGGATGCAGGTCCACGCGCAGCTCGGCCGAGTCGTTCAATGACAACTGGAAGGCCGAGCAGGCTTGCGTGATGGCGCGCGACACTTGCACCTGTGTCCAGCCGGTGTACTCCCTGCCATCCACGATCAGCATGACGCGCTCGTCAGCCATCGACTGCCCTCAGTAATTCCAAGCGGTCTGACTGCACGAACCCCGGGTGTCGCACACGATTGCGCTTGACGATCGCCGACTCGTGCGCGACGTCACCATATTCCCGGTAGCTGATCACCAGTGCCGGCAGTGGCTGTGGCACGGCCCGGTAAACGATGCGATCCAGCGTCGGGGCGCGCTCGCGAATGTCGTCCCCGACACGCGCTTTCTGCCCACTCAACTGCCGATACACCACATCCATGCCCTCGTCGGCGGCGCGCGACATCACCGCATCCAATGCGCCGAAGGCCCGCTCCCAGGCCCCTTGCGCTTCATCGAGGCTCTGGAAATCGATGTACGTCACGGCCCGAGAAATCTCCATGGCCGCCGCGGCCTTGAGGGCGACCTCGGCCGCGACGATCGACTGGCGTGCCAGCCGCTTGGTGGGCGTATTGGGGCGCAGAATGGTCGGCGGTACCGCAATCAACTCTTCCAGCGTAGTGATCGCCTGGTACGGTGTAATCAGGGCCGAATCGCCCACTGGCGCCGCGGCTGTGATGCTCCCGGACCGCTCGCGCAGATTGCGCGCCACGATGTCGGCCGTCAGGCTGCCGGGGATCGCGATCAGCCGCGCCACGGTCTCCGGCGATTCGATGTCGGTCGCATCGAGCCGGGACAGGGCCTTTTGCACGGCATTGCTTGGCACCCGCCGCACCGGCTTGGTTGAGGTGCCGAGGAAGGTCTGCACCGTAGCTTTGAGCGTGGCGGGCAGGCGGCTGACCACATAGGCCAACGTGAGCAGGTCCTTGATCGCAACGAACGCATCGGCAATCGCGTTGCGGATTTGCAGGGCAAAATTGACCACCGGCTGCGGGATCGCGTTTTTCCCGCTCTCCGTGAACCGCAGCTCGAAATCCGCCTTGAACAAGGCACCAACGCGGGATTCCGTGACGGCGCAGGATTCACAGATCACCTGGAACGCACCGTAGTCCGGGTGCTGCAGGGTGCCCAGCCCAGGCATCTCGCAAGCGGTGATCAGGTCGTTGCGGGCCGACTCCCAGGTAGGGCCGATCACAAAGCCGGTGATGCCGAACTCGCGCGCGCGCCGACCCATATCCTCCATGTACGGCACGTCGTACTTGGGGAACTGGTGCGGTGCCACCCGTCGTCCGAAATTGTTGGTCGTCACTACGGCGTAGAACGGCACGCCGCGGAACGCGCACGGCAACGGGTCCGGCCGACCGGCCAGCAGGTTGCGGATGTCATCCAGCGCCGAGCGGCCGGCACCAACCGCGCCTGCGACGCCCCGAATGGGATCGTAGGGCGTGCTCATGCCGTCCCCCGCACCGGACTCAGACCGAAGCGGTTTTTGCCCACGTTCACCCGAGTACGAGCAGCCCCGTCACCGCGCGTCTTGGTCAGCACACGCTGGCGCTGATCGTCCTGGATGATGGTGATTTCGTTCTCTACCCTGACGCTGCGTTCCGCTGCGCGCCCGATACGGTACTCGCGCGGGGCGTTGATCGGCTCGCCCCGATAGGTCGACCAGTGACTAGACTTGCCGTGGGCGAAGGCCCAGGACGCCACCGCGGCCTGCTGGTGCCAGTTTTTCCAGTCGCGCGGACCGAGCCGTTGCAATAGGTCGGACCGATCGCGCATCGCCTCCTTATATAAGCGGTTGAAGGTGGGCTCGATGAACTGAAAGGGCCCGTAACTGGGCGTGCCTTTCCGCGCATTGCTGTCCCAGCCATTGAATCCCGCATCTTTCCCGGACGACGACTCGCGGGCGAAGATCGTCCGCATCAGCTCATCGCGCACCCCGAACTCGCCGGCCATGCGCGAAATGAAGTCCGCGTAGCCGGGCGGCGCCGACGGGGAAACGACGAACGACTGCTTCAGCGCGCGCGGGACGCCGAACTCAGCACCGTCGCTGTTGTTCATGTAGTCCAGCACACTGCCCAGCCCGGACCGCACAGAGGCCACAGCGGAACGGATCCCTTCGACGAACGCGACTACCCGCGACTCAACGCCGTCGATCGCTGTGCTGATCTTTTTCCGCAGATCATCCCAGGCCCCGGTCAGATCATCGCGCATGCCCTTCAGCCCCGAGACCTGCCCGTCGAAGAACTCGCGAAACCACCTCTTCAGCGGATCCCAGTTCTGATAAATCGTCAGGCCAGCCGCCGCCACAGCCGCCAGCACTACGCCCCACCCGGCCAGCGGCGCGGATGCGGCAGCCAACAGGCCGACCGCCGACGCTACACCTCGCACCCATCCGGCTAGGCCTACGCCCGTGATCGCCCTGGACGTGACCTCCATCGTCGCCAACCAACCCAATGTCTCCCGTCCGCGGCCCCCAGTAATGGCATCCAGCGCGGAAACCACATTCCCCCAGGCGCTGCTCAACATCTCGACCGCGCCCGAGGCACCCCTCGTGACGGCCCGCAGGTCTGACCACCACTCACTGATCTCGTCGCGTGCCTGTCGTGGGATCAGTCGCTGAACCTGATCGGCGACGGCGCGCAGCGCATCACCGACCACGGCCATCGCACCCCTGACATCTCCGCCAGCCAGTCGCTCCACGAAGCGTTCGGTGGCGCCGATAGCACTTTCCATGTACCCACTTATCTGCCGCGCGACGCTGACACCAGCGCGGGACTCGGTAAACCGGGCAAAGCTGGCCAGTAATCGGCTGGCAGCGCGGCCAGCGGCCGCAAACGCGCCGGCGTCGCCAATCTGGCGCAGGAAGCCGGTCCATGTGTCGGACAAATTGCTGACGATGCCCTCCCATGTGCGGGACAGCCGATCCATACCTCCGGCATACTTCTCGTTCCAGATGGTCTGCAGCGTGCTGGCGATCAAGCGCTGATTGCTGCTATCGATCGTCTTCTCTCGCTCCTTTCCTGCCTTGTCCAGCCAGCGATAGGTCACCAAGTGATGTTTGGTGTCGACCGACGCCTTGATCCCGAACTCCTTCAGCCGCTCGTTCTCTCCCATGACCGCGTCAGCGATTGCCTCCACCGCTGCCATCATGGGCTTGTGGAGCCCAGCCGCGGCGTCACCCAGTGACCTGAGTGTGCCGTCCATGGGATCGATGCCGTAGGCCTTCAGGCGCACGAAAGCCTCGGTCACCCCCGCAACCTCATACGGCGTTGTCTTCGCAAACTGCTGAATCCACTGCAGCGCCGACTGTGCCTTATCCACCGATCCGAGCGTCGTCTCGAGCTGCGCCTGGTAGCCTTCGAATTGCGCACCAGTACCGATCACCGAGCGCACCAGACGCTGCACACCATAGGCGCCGGCTACCGCTCCGCCGAGTGCTGTTAGCTGGGCAGCTGTCCCGCTCAACACCGACCATGAGGCGCGCAGGCCGCCGACAAACAGGCTATTGGACCGGTGCGCTGACTCAAATAGGCGCCCCAACGACCCCAGCGGGCGGTAGGCATCCCGTACGCCTCTATCGAACAGCTGACCCGCAGTGCGCGCCAGGGCGGTCTTTTCGCGGAACTGATCTACTGTGTCCGTGATGCGCCGGAGACCCGGCGTCATCCGATCCGTCGCGCTGAAGATCGTCTCGATGGAGAACAGCTTGTTCATCGGTCGTCGTCGGTCAGCATCTCGGCTCCGCGGCCGAACAGGTCAAAGTCCTCTGCAGTCGCGCTGTAGAATTCCGCGCGCGACCAACCCCAAAACTTCGCTATGGCGAAGCAGGTTTCGAGGGGCGGGAAGTCAAAAAACGGCTCAGCACCTCCCGAGCCGTCGCAAAATCTGCGGCCGCCAGTTTGTGCATTTCCGCGGGCGACGCACCGCAGCACGCGGCCAGCTCACGCAAGTCTTTGGCGGCCTTGCCGCGCACGGCATCGCGCTCCAGCAGCGCGCGGGTGCGGGGGCGCTGAATCGTCAGCTCGTTGGCTTGCTTACCAGCCACCGTCACTGGCGCGCGGAGCTTCAGCACGACAGCGCCATCGGGGCCGGCTGGAGTCGTCGCCGCTGCCAACTTGTCTGCCGCGATATGCTCTTCGAGCATCTCCAGCACGGCCTCACGGTCGGACTTGTCCAGGTCGATCGACGCCATGTCGGTCCCGGCGAGCGTGGCGATGAGTGCTATCGCGGCGCCATCCACGTCGGTCGCGTTGTCCATCGCGAGGATGTCGCCAGCGATCGGCGCGCGGAGTGAAAGCTCGGTCACCGGGCGGCCGGCGATCGTGCATGGCCAGGACAGTGGGATCAGGATCGGCTCACTCATGGGTCACCTAGTTCGGCAGCCAGCGGCCGCGGCCGGAGAACTCCACCTGCATCACACCGGTCTTGGTGTTCGTGTCGCCGTCGCCCGTGAACATCGCGCCCTCCAGGACACCGACGGTCTCGCTCCCCATCGCCACCAGAATCGTGGCATTGGTCAGCTCCGTCAGTACGTCCGGATTGAACCCGGGGACCATGAACACGGTGCCAGTGACCACACCCGGCACGAGCTCTTCCGTGTGATGGCACTCGCCGTCACTCGACATGACCGGCGAGCGTTTCACCGGCTTCAGCCGTAGCGTAAAATCCCCCTCGGTCGAGAAGCTGGCCCCGTTTGCGGAAAACGTAGCCATGTTGCCAATACGTGACATGCTGATCTCCTTACAGTCGGAACTGGACCTTGGTCGCGACCACGCTGAGCGAGCTGGTCAGAATCGGCGGGTATAAGATGTTCATGCGGGAAGGGTCTTCGCCGTCGATCTCCACCTCCAGCAGGCTTTCGAACTGCTCCTGGTTGCGGCACCATCCGCGGCGGCAGAATCCCTCGTACTGCGAAATCAGCGTCGCCCGCATCATGCGCGGCGACACGTGGGGCACCCCGCCATCCAGCTTCGCGTTGTTCGGCACCACCTTGACTCGACCGTAGCGGCGCGTAATCAGGTTCTTCACGCGGCGGATGACGGCGGCGAGTGTGGCTAGCCGGGTGGTCTCCAGGAAGCTCGTGTCTTCCGCGCCATAGGCGTTGACCTGATACGTCGTGATGGAGCGCGCAATACGGACAGCCCCACCCTCATAGACGAGCGGTGAAATGCCCGCGTAGAGCAGGTTGTTGACCTGGTCCGTGTTCCAGCGCTTATCGAAAGGCGGTGGCAACACGCCGACGAGCTCCAGATCCTGCAGAGTCAAGGAGGGATCGGCGGCAAACGCGCGTGACGCCACACCCCCGTAGGCAGCGCCGATCTCCACATCCCATGTCGGCGACCCGTCCAGGCTGGAGATACTCAGGGTGCGCTCGTTCAGCGCCTCGCCGAAGGAGCGTATGTTGCTGTAAGTGTCGCGCTTGCCCGTCCAGATCTGGCCGTACAATTCCTTCATGGGCCCGTAGCGCGCCTCGAGGAAATCGGAAATCGTCGCCAGATCGCCCGGGGCGTTGAACGGTGTGATCCAATGGTCGAACGGCTCATCGCCGATGGCGGCGAGTGCCGAATCCAGACCCACGGTACCAGTGCCGGTGACCACCTGGGCAATGGTGGCCGTCAAGCCGGGCGGCAGACGCTCACCGGAATCCCGGTAGTAGTTCAGCTGAATATCGATTGCGTTGCCGTGAATGCCTTTGTTCTTCGCCGTAAAGGTGACTGTTTCCGTGCCGCTTTCGTCCACCTTGTTGGAGGCGTTGACCGGCAGGTCGCGGAACACATCCACCAGATTTTTCTGGCGATTGATGTACCGAGCCACCAGCGTGGCCGCGCTCACGGCCGACGTGCCGGCCGGAATCGGCACCTGCACCCGCTGACCGGCCACGTACAAGTACACGTGCCCGGCTTCGGTCGCTGGCCCGCTGAAAGTCAGTGCCCATGACGCCGCCGCGCCCGATGTCGGCTGCTGCAGGGGGTAGACCCACAGGTCGCCCGTAGGACGGTTGGCGCGAAACGCCGCGACCTGTCGCGCCAGCATTGAGCCCCAACCAAACTTTGCCCGCGCCTCATCCGGTGTGCTGATGGGCTGCAGATGCCCCGCCTCGCCCTGGTTGGCAAACAACACATACCCGAAGATGATCGACCGGAGATTCTGCGTGTAATAGCCGGCCCGCGAGTTGTCGATTTCCGCGTAGAACAGCGGGGCGCGAAGGTCGATCGGGATCTCGTTGAACGTCATGGTCATTATTTGTCACCTCCGGCGGACTTCTTCGGCGGCACCTCAACCACTTCAATCAGGTCGCCCTGATGATGCAGCCGCAGCAATGACAGCCGAGCGGCCGTCGTGGGAGCTGCATCGGTGTCGACGATGCCGTCGACCGGCAGCCCCGTGTGGGGGTCGATGACGGTCTGCCCGTCGCGCGCACGTAGTTTCATGCCGTTAACTCTTGCGTTGGTTCATGGACTGGAGGCCCACCTCGCGGCACCTCCCCAGCTTCTAACTCGGCGGAGTCCCGACTGATCACCGACTCCAGCGGCCAGTCCTCATCCAACATCACGGATTCCGACTGCACTTCGAACACCGGCTCGTCGAGCGCAATCTCCGTTTCGTCTACCACGTCGGCCATGACCGTGGCGCCGCCTCGGACCGTGCCGACCCTCGTCGTGATGTGCACTGACTCCAGGTCTGCCAGCGTCGGTGTGTACGTCTCTGCCCAGATGCAGGTAATCCGCACATAGGCGAGGGCAAGGTCGACGTTGCCTGCCGCGACGTATTCGTAATCGGTCACCAACGAGTCGATCGCCTCGAACTCGCTCACCCAGGCGAGATCTGTCAGTAGCGCGGCGTGCACTGCCAGCACCGTCTCATCGAGGACCTCCGGCGACAGCGCGCAGATCGCGACATCCAGCGTGCCCGCGGCGCGGAACATGGCCGCACTGCTGATCAGCTTCCGCTCCACCCGTGAAAAGGCGATCGCCACCAACGTCGTCTTCGTCTCCGCCACGATCGACGCCGCCTTGACCGGGTCGGTCAGGTTCTCCACCACGTTCGCCGTGGGCACCACCGCACGAACGCGGTTGGCGGTCATCGTGCGCAGCTCGGGGGTGCGCTCGCTCATGCCTTCTTCAGCGTGACACGCACGAAGCCGGCGCCGTCCGGCTGCATATCCCGGACCGTGTACGCAACTGCATTCACCATGAGCCCGTCACCCTGCCCGAGCCCGACAACGTCCGTGTCGGACGCCGTGATCACGGGAATCGGCCCAGAGAACAGGCCCGACACATCGCCCGGCATGTGGTCGAACACATCCTGTTCCGAGGTACGGTGATCGAACACGGCCTGAAACGGTGGATAGCCGGTGCGCGCCACGGTCGCATTCGCGAAGGTGCTCAGCGTTACCCGATTCAACCGTTCCAGCGCAGCACCGAACGCCATCAGGAGCGCCCCTCAGCCCGCCGCCCGGTCGAGCTTGTGCCCGATGCCGACGATCGCCAGACCCTCAATGATCCGGTTCGCGCCCTGCTCCGGCTGGCCATCGAGGATCAGGTACACACCGAACACGATGGCCGCGCCGCCGGCGGTGTAGGTCTTCCAGCCGATCATGGCTTACAGGACCGTCGCGGCCAGAGAACCGTTGACGCGAGTCGGCACGACCAACGGCGCGGACTGCATCAGCAGATTGCGCACCGATGGATCCTGCTCGACCCACGACTTCGGGTAGTACGGCATAGCCTGGAATCCGGCCGCCTCGTCGCGGATCGCGCCGAACGCCCGCACTCCTTCGATCTGGGAACCGGCCAGCAACACCGTTCCCGCCGGCAGGATCGGCTGTTCCGTGCCGTTGTCGTCCACATACCAACCGGCGTAAACGTAGATGTTGAAGCCGTCGATTTGGCCCATGAACACGCCGCCCTCGGCGATCTGCGCATCCACTACCATCGAGGTGTTGGCGCGGAAGCGGTCGAGCCGCGTTTTGATGTCGGCGTCGGCGCGGAACACCTTCCAGACGTCCACCGTCATGATGACGTCGGTGGGCATCGCGCCCGACTTCTGCAACACGAGCTGTGCCCAGTCTTGCAGCAGATCCAGCGGCTTCACACCGGCCTGGCCCCATCGAGCACCGCCGGACAGCGTCACCGACAATGCATTGTCACGACCGAACGACACGTTCTGCGTGGGGTACTGGTCGCCGGTCACGGTCACCGCGCCGGTGCGGAGCGCCTCGGCGGACATCACCTCCAAGCGCCGGTTGACCATGTCGACCTGGTCGGCCAAGTCCATCGCCAGCAGGGCCCGGACGCGGTCCATCGGCGACAGCGAACCGCCCATCTGCTCGCCGGCGGAACGCTTCAGCGGACGAGTCGTGTCGAAGACGCGCTTATCCTTGATGTACGCCGGCTTGAAGGTCTTGGTCGTGAAGCCCTGGCTCGCGACCACCTTGCCCGCAACGACCGGAGACACGAACGGCGCCAGCCGACGGGTCTTGGTCATCACGTCGAAGTGGATCTCTTCGCTCGTCTCGGTCTGCTCGATCGGGAAATAGCGGCTGAGCAGGAACTGCGGCGTCGCGATCAGCGACTGCACGACGCGGATCAGCACATTCGTGGAGAACAAATCCATGGGTTACGCTCCGACAGCGGGCAGCAGTGCGATGCCCTTGGTTCGTAGGCCCTCGGTGATGCTGGCCACGGTGTGGCCGGCGCCCAGGGTGAGTTTCGCGGCCAAGAAGTCGCCGCGACTGTAGGCCACGGTCACCTTGTCGCCGCCCGTGGCGTCGGTGTCCTCGGCCAGGATGAGGTCGGGCGTCTGCGAGCCGTCAGCGGACGCCGAGGCGCTCAGCTTGTACTTGCCGCCGGTCGTGATCTTGCCGAGTACCGCGCCGCGCGGCAGGTTCTCTCCGCTCAACAAGGTGATCGAACGCGAGATCAGCAGGCCCGAGTTACCGGCGACGATGTCACCGGGCGTATACGCTGCGCTGGAAAAAGAAGCTCCCATGGTCAACTCCCGTTATCGGATGGTGCGCTTGGGCAGGAACGCGATGACGCGCGCCGCCTCGTCGACCGCGCCTTCGCTCCCACCCTCGGCAGCAGACAGGTCGGCACCGACGGTCGGATTGGCGACGGCGGCCATCGCGGTCAGGAAGGGATTGTCGGCGGAGGCTGCCGGCTGCACCTTCGGCGACGCGGCCAGCACCTTGCCGGCCTGTTCCGCGGTCAGGTCCGTCTCCAGCGCCAAGGTCTGCGCCTGTGCCGAGCGGCCTTCCGCCTCGGTGTGGGTCAAAATGGCGGCGATGCGGGCGCGCTCGGTCGCGCTACCCTCAGCGCGCCCCTGCTGCACACCGGTGGCGTGCGCCTGGTCGACGTCGGCCTGCGAGCGGCCGCCATCCTGCGTGGGTTCATTCATGGATTGACTCCGTGGGTTGGTAATCCGGACGGCAGCCGCCCGCTTCGAAACCTGCTGTGCCATGTCGGCAATAACCTCGTCCGGCGTCGCGACACGGTCGGCCAGGCCGACCCGAACTGCTTCGGCGCCGCGATACATGCCGGCCTCGGTGCCGCGGATGGCGAGCGGATCAAGCCCGGTGTTGGCTGCGACCGTCTCGACAAAGAGGCCGTACAGATCGTTGATTTCCGCCTGGAAGCGATCGCGCACGGCGACGGGCAATTCGGCGTAGGGGTTGCCGTCGATCTTCTGTGCGCCGGCAAAAATGTGCGTCACGCGGATGCCCTCGTTGCTGAGGGCCTGGGAGAAGTCGACGTGGCGCATGACCACACCGATGGATCCGGCGTAACCGGTCTGGGTGATCGCGCGGGACTCGGCGGCCGAGGCGATCAGGTAGGCCGCCGAGGCGGACAGGTCCGCCATCACCGCCGCAATGGGCTTGATCGAGCGAGCGGCTTTGATTTTGGCCGCCAGGTCGAACGCACCGGCGACTTCACCGCCGGGCGAGTCGATATTCAGCACGATGCCGCGCACGTCGGTGTCGGCCAGCGCAGCATCGAGCTGCTGCGCGAAGTCGCCATACCCGGCCACATAACTGGACAGGCCCTGCAGGCGACCGTGGTGCGCCAGGACGCCCATGATGTCCAGCACAGCCACGCCATCGATCACTCGGTAGGGGTAGGTCTGCAGCTCGGCGCCGGCCATGCTGCCGGGGCGAGACGTAAATGCCGAGGGCTCCAGCGCATCAACGGGGGCGCTCGGGACCAAGCCCTGAGCATCCGGCCAGATGCGCCCCGACAGGCCCGCGATAATCGCGTCCAGCTTCGCCGGATGCACCATCAGCGGGGTGTTGAACAGCCGCGCGGCGATCTGCGGGTAGCGCATCATGCGGCCTCCGCCTCGGCCGGGTCGGCAGACACCGCGCTGCGCGGCGCCGACGGCTGGGCGAATTCAATCCCCAGTTCCTCAGCCCGGAGATTTTCCGCGGCGCGCTGTTCGAACACCTCTTCCCAATCCAAGCCCTGCTCGGCGCATTCCATCTCGTGCGTGGACAGGCCCGACTGGATGCGCAGCTGTGCGGCCTCGATTTCCTTCACCGGGTCGACCCAGCCGCGACCCGCGAAGATCCAGCGGCAACGGCGCCAGGCGAAAGGGTTCGCGTAGTATTCGGCGGGGGTGATCGGCACGCGGCCGAGGTTGATGGCTTCCTCCAGCCACAGCTCGTAGATCGGCGACAACCAGTAGTCGACCAGCCAGCGACGTCGGCCGAGGAAGTACCGCCACGCCTCGAGCATCGAGGCCCGGGCCGAGCTGTAGTTGGTCTTGCTGAAGTCTTTCATCAGCAATTCGTACGGAATGTTCAGCCCGGCCGCGATGTGGCGCAGGACCGACGTCATGAACCCATCGAAGGCCGTGTTCGGTCGGCCCGGCGTGAAACCTGACATGCGCGTGCCGACCGGCAATGTCATGAAGAGGCCGCTCTCCATCTTTTTGCGGTTGTACTTCTGGGCGACGTCCTTCCAGTAGTCGCCGTTCGCATCGGCACCAAAAAGGTCCGCCACCGCATCGGGCGAGAGATCGGATTCGAGGAAGCCGGCCACCAACGCGTTGGCCACGGCCGCGTGGAGCTCCGCGCCCAGGTAGTTGCCACTGAGTTTGAAGTCCGCCATCACGGCCGTCAGGATCGGCTTGCCGCGCGACTGCTCGGCTCGCTCCTTGTCGTGCAGATGGATGACCCGGCGACGGCCCCACTCAGTGAACGCGGGAATGCGCTCCCACTCCTCCGGCCCGCGGAAGCCCAAACCGTAGCGATCGCCGGGGTGCTGCTTCTGGATGTGATAGGCGACCGGCGCGCCATCGTCGTCGACCTCGACCCCGCCGCGAATGCGCGGGTCAGACACCAATCCGGGCGGTGTCGACAGCCGGTCGGCCTCGATCACCATCAGCCGGGTGGCCCAGCGCGCCATCGGGCGTGGGCGCCACAACGGCAGAGCCAGCGCATCGCTGTTCAGCAGCGTCCCGCGTAACGCCTGCGTGGTCAGGCCCAGCAGCGGCAGGGTGCGCGCAGCATCACACTCCGTCGAATCGGACCAGGTCCGGAATTCGCCCTCGATCACATTGCCGACCTCGCGGGCCCAGGCCTTGTCGCGGCCCAGCAGGCGGTAATCGATGGTGGCAGAGAGCCGGAGCTGCGCGCCGACGATGTTGTCCGTGAGGGTTTGCATCGCCCCGGAGGCGACGCCGTTGTTGCGCGCGAGATCCCGCGCCCGCGGGGTGATGACGGCCAGTTCGTCGAGCAGATCGGCATCGGCCGACCCGGGCAGCGGCGCCCAGGCCGCGATCTTCGCTTCGTCCAGTGCGGCAGCGTTGTGGGCGGTCATCAGAGCACCACCTGGACCGGACGGCGACGCGGCACGGTCGATCCGGTTTGCGGCTCGGTGCTCGCCCGCGCCTCCCACTCTTGCCGGCCAGCACGGATCTCGGCCAGGTCTTCCATCGTCAGGTCGCGATCGCCAAAGCGCACCCGCTTGCCGTCCAAAATGGCACTCTCGGCGGCCAGGTACTTCGCCACCATGTCGGAGGCTAGCGACATGCTAGCCTCCGCCCGGCCTGCGGGTCGTCGCTATGGGGTGTGAGGGCGCATCGTGCGTGCATGGCAAGATGCTAAGGCGGGTCGCTGTCCCATTTCGCCGGCTTTTGGGACGATTTTCGGGACTTTTGGGACGATTTTCGCCTGATAAGCTAATCGGTAGGCCCGAAGCCGCTGCCGGGTGGCGCGCGAAGCATCAAGGTGGCCGCTGTAGATAAGGCAAGCCGTGAACTCCCCGGGCGTCACTAAACTCCCGCCCAATCGGCCCGCGTTGGATCAGCGGCCGTTGTACCGTGCGGCGGGACGGCTACCACAAATCATACGATGCCGCTGCCATTCCCATGGCCACGCGTACGAGAAGCACCAATCGATTCCCGTGCAGCATCAGATCTTCATTTCCTAGGCGAAGCGCTGCCACACGAAGCATCCCTCAGCTTGCAGGTGACCGCCCAAGCGCCCAGTTTCAACCCGCAGATTCGGTGGGGGATGGGTGGCCGGGTCTGCGTTTACCGGTACCGCCGAAGAGCGCTTTTTTTTTGCCCGCCGACATGCGCCGTACGACTTTGCACTTCTCCGAGACCAGAATATAGGCTAAATTGCCGAAGTCATGACGTCACAGAATTTCAAAGTCAGTTCCCATCTCAAGGACATCATTGGCCGCGACCTCGTAACAAACGAGTTTGTAGCCATCTTTGAGCTTGTAAAGAATTCTTTCGATGCTGCTGCGACTAGAGTAGACATCGAGTTCTCCCCGGACGATCACAAGATTTCTATCGTCGACGACGGCCGTGGAATGTCCCGCTCTGACATTCTAAACAAATGGCTGTTCGTCGCGTACTCCGAAAAGGCACAGGCCGAACCTGAGTCTTATCGCGACAAGATTAAACCACAAGGCCAGTTCGCCGGTAGCAAAGGCATCGGCAGGTTTGCGTGCGATACGCTGGGAACACAACTAGAGCTATACAGCCGGGTCACTGGTCAGAGTGACGTGTCAAAGCTTGAAATCGATTGGACCAAATTTGAATCAGACAGCAAACAGGAGTTCAAGGATATAGAAGTCGAGTTATTTAGCGCACAGGATTTCCCAAAGATCTACAACGCTAAAGCTCCTTCAATTCAAGGAACTATTCTCGTAATTCGAGGTACCCGGCATCACTGGAACGAAGAGGCAATCGGGAGGTTGCGGAGAGACCTTGCAAAGCTAATCGACCCATTCGGAACGACGCCTCGCGTAGCCGTATCCACATGGCTGGTAGATTCTACCGATCGGAAATCCGAAGGAGTTGATGGCCCGATCGGTAATGACATTGCCGACCTCCTCCGAGAGAAGACTAGTCGTATCGAAGTTGTCATCGAAGATCGAACTATCACGACTGATCTCTACGATCGCGGCAGAAGAATTTACAAAATTCGCGAGCCATCACCGTATGAAGAGTTGATTGATAGCCGAGTTGCCGGCCAGATATATTTTTTGAACCGATCTGCTAAGCATACGTTTACCAGTCGAATGGGCGTTAGGCCTGTGGAGTTCGGAAGCGTTTTTCTTTTCCTCAACGGGTTCCGAATATTCCCTATCGGAGAGGAGAACGATGACACACTTGGGCTAAACCGCCGAAAGCAGCAGGGCCAATCTAGATACCTTGGTACTCGCGACCTCTTAGGTCGCGTAGATGTAAGAGCACGGCCCAAGATTTTCCGAGAAGTGTCGAGTAGAGACGCGGGGCTAGTTAAAGATGCACGTAGCCGCGCTCTATTCGAGGCGATCCGGAAATACATGATATTTCGCCTAGAGCGATACGTAGTTGGCGTAAATTGGAAGGATAAGCTCGATCAGAATCGTGACACTCCAGAGGGCTTGGAAACCGACAGAGCTCGAGCGAGAATTCTGGACATCGTGGGTTCTCTCGCGAGGTCGAAAGACGTCGAAATTCTAGAGTACGACGAGGATCTAGTAAGAGTTTCGGACGACCCTGATCAAATCACCGACAACGCAATAAAGGCAATGTCCGCATTGGCTGAGATTCGCGGAGATACTTCTTTACTCGCGCAAATCGAACATGCCAGGCGCCGGATCGAGGAGCTTAGGTTATCCAGAGAGGAAGCAGAACAGGAAGCTAAACAGGCAATAGCAGAACGGCAGCGCGCCGACTCCCGTATCGCACTACTTGAGAAACAGGCAGCGTTTTTAGGAAGCAGCCATGATTTGAACGTAGAACGGGTGCAGCTGTTAATGCACCAAGCCACAATTCATATGGGGCACTTGCGCTCCGCGGTGACAAATGCAGCGCACGAAATTCGAACCATATTAGCTATGGCAATTATGCCGAATGATTTGGAGGCGGTTAGCGACATTGAGGACCTGTTAGCTGCTATCCGGCAGTCTGGGAGACGGGTTTCGGCATCATTAGCAGGCGCGAGCCTTTCTGGCGACAGGCTTCGCACCGTTCTATCCTTCGCGCCGAATATACGGGTAGATTTACAAACGGATAAGGTGCGTGGCGACCTGCTGCAATTCTTGACGGAATACTTCCATGTCCGTTTGCTTGGGATCCCGGATTTCCCGAATGTCACTTTCGATGCGTGCGGCCTCTCGCTTCAGCGAGAATTCTCCCCTGTCGACATTGCGGTAATCATCGACAATCTCGTAGACAATGCTCGCAAGGCTAAGGCGAGCAAAGTCGAGTTCAAAGCTGCGCGTAAAGGACCAAATTTAGTAAAGATCATGGTCATTGACGATGGATTAGGTATTGATGATAGAAAAGTTGACCCGTCCAAGATCTTTGAGCGAGGTTATTCTGGAACGGCTAATGGCCAAGGCTTAGGCCTATATAGTGTTCGCCAACTCCTTCACGAAATGGGCGGAAATATCGAGATCGTCGGTGACGGAAGCCGTGCAGATTTTGAAATCGTAATCCCAGAGGAGAAATCATGAATCTCGACTTCGGTATCCTTTGGATTGAGGACTCCTACTCCCAGCAGGAGGATGAAAGTCTCAGGCGCCGTATCAGTGAAGCCGGATTTATCGCTCGCATCGAGTCAATCCCCAACGGTCTTGACCTTGAGAAACATGCCAGAGCGCATCGACTGTTCCATCGCTACGACATGATACTTCTCGACTATCATCTCACGAATGAGAATGGCGATGAACTAGCATTGACCATTCGGGAGTTATTCCCTTCGACCACCATACTATTTTACTCAGGAAGCGCTCCAGAAAACTCTCTACGGCAGATGATCGCAGAGAAACAAGTAGAGGGTGTCTACTGTAGCGCACGGGAACGCTTCATTGAGCGCACAGGAACACTCATTGACCAAACGGCACGGGCTCTGGATCGGCTCTCGGGTATGCGAGGTTTGGCAATGAAGGTGGTGGCGGAGTGCGACGAGCTTATGAAGGGGGCATTGCTATCGATGAGCGATCGTGACCCGAATTTCGCGGCCAAAGTCAACGAACTTGATAACGATGTTCTTAGCTTTCTGACGGAGTGCACCGATAAATACAGGGAAGCTATCGATTGCGATCTAAGGAGGCGCTTTGAGACCCGTGTAGTCGATAGCGCTAAGTTGTTTAAGCATTTCAGACGCCTTACAGACTATGTTGCGAAATGCCCGGACACAGTCGGCCTAAATACAGATCAAGTTGAAACGCTACGTGCACTAAGAAGATCGAGCGCGCAATACGTTGAACACGTGCTAAAAAAGAGAAATATGCTCGGCCATGTTAATGAAATAGAGAGCGATGCTGGGTGGCTGTTACAGGGCAGCGACGAAATCAGTGTCGCGGATTTTCCTGAGATTCGAAGAGTCTTTTCCAATTACGTCGGCGCGTTCCGAGACATCTGCAATTTGGTCGGGGGCTAGGAGTGGCAGCAACTCGATCAACATTTCACCAAGAGCTTCCGCCAGAAGCGGCGGGACTGCGTTCGCAACCTGAGTGAATCTTGGGCATGCACCTTGCCTCCCTCTCCCTCCCGCCGTGTAGGGCCCTTGGAACGAGAACCAGTCAGGGAAGGACTGAAGGCGCGCCTGTTCTCGCACCGTCATAGATCTGGGCCGAGAATAGTGGATAAAATCATCAGGCAAGGTGCTGATTGTCAGTGCTGGAGCATCAGGATCAAGCGGAGCCGTGGCACGCTTCTTGATGCCAAACCGTTTTCTGTGCTCAATTGTCAGGTTTTTTCCTCGCTCGCAGTTCTCAAGAATGGCTTGCATCCGCTGTATAGATGCCAAGCCATGCCTCGGGAGCCGCATATCCTTCGGTTGATCCGGGCACCCTTCCCTCATCAATTGCTGATACGCGCTACCTGCTTCAGCCGCCCGCTCTAACGTCCTGAATCCAGCATGCCCCCATTCCGGATCTGGAATTGTCTGTCCGTCGCGTTCTTCAAGATCTGAAAGGGCTGATTTTGCGGTGGTAAATCTGGAGCAAAGACCTCGCGCTTCGAGGAATTTCTTGCGCCCTACACGCATGCGCTGAATCGGGTCAATTCCCCGCAACGCTCCCTTTGGCGCCGCGATGAGAACGAACCTTGGTCTACGTTGAGGGACCCCCCAGTCGACGGCCTTCAAGATAGAGGACCAAGTGTCGTAACCCATGTCACACAATACTGTTGTAACGTATTCGCTATAGGTCCCGCCTGTCCGGTGTTTCATGGAACAAAACCCGACTACGTTTTCGAACAAAACAAGGCGCGGCCTAATGGTCTCAACATATTTCAGATATACGTCGACCATTTGGCTTCTGGGATCGTCGGACCTCCTTAACCCGTTCGTACTGAATCCTTGACACGGTGGCCCCCCGGCGATTAAGTCGATTCTTCCGCTTAGTGCTGCGAGTTCCTCCCTGTGCTGTTGAAGGAGTTCTTTAGCACACCAAGGGCGCTGCTCGAGCCACGTTGGCCACTTATGCCTTTCCGCAAACCTTTCTAGAAGATTGTACCGATAGGTTGCAAATGCATGGGAGTGCACCTCGACGCAGAACGCGGTTGAGAACCCGGCAGCCGCTAATCCGAGCGAGAGGCCACCACAACCGGAAAATAGATCGATGCATGTCGGTTTCACGCGGGCAACTTCGTAGGTTGGCCTGAAATTGTCCATGGCGGGATCACGAAGATTTGATTGTGTGCGTCAAGGCGTGCAAAAGGCGGTCATGGTTAAGGTGACTGGACGGGCGACGCAATCCGCCAATCTCGGCAGTACCTTTTTCTGCTCGACGAGCAGGGTTATCTTCAGGTACAGTTATCCTTGAGCGAGGCCTCGTGGGTCTCGACGCATAATGCGCCAAACAATCGCAGGCAGAACGCGCTGTCGGGGAAAATCGGTACCACCCGGTCGCGAGACGTTTGATCTCCTCGTTCAAACGCTCCAACATTTTGGTGCTTTTCATGTGCGTGTGGTGCTGCCGCGGTGAGCGATATAACAAGGGTGGGAACCGCACGCGGGTTAGCAGACCGGTCACAGGTAACCGGCCACCCCGAAGGGTGCCCACGCACGGCCCCAAAAGCTAGGAATCCGCGCATGCGAAAGGCGCCCGTAGCGCCTTTGTCGGGCCTGTGTGTTCGGGCTGCTAATCCCGGGTCGCCGTTGTGCGGCCACCACCACAGCCTAAACCCAAGGCCAGACCTACGTCAATCAGTGTTGTCGAGGAGCGCCAGCTGACTGCACGCGCCAGCCGTGACGTTCCAGCAAGCGGCGCGCGCGGTCCAGCTCCGCGGCAGTCACCTTCCGTGGTGGCCGCTCATACGGCGCCACACCAAGCCAGCGCGCACCTCGTTCAGGACGGAAAAGCGGCAGTGGGTGAGCATCCTTTCCGCTGGTATGGACCGAGTTCAAGTAATTGCGCCTAAGTACCAACTCATCCGCGGCACACGCCAAGCATTCCTCGCGGCTGTAGAAGCCCTTGCATTGCAGCGCGTCGGGAGTTTTGTTCGGCATGCCGTCCCACCATGGGGCAGGGTGCCGCCGGATTCACGGCCTCACAGGTAAGCCACTCATCTCTAGGTCGAACTGCCTCGACCATTACCCGAACTCTTGAGGCGCTTAGGCCCATAGCCACGCCCACCGCATAACTTCCCTTCATCAGAAGACAGCATGCCAGGAATACTTACCCTTGAAAGGTAAGTAGTCATCCCTCAGCCCGGCTAACAATTCGGTACAGCGTCGTCCGGCCGACCTGGTACTTCTCCATCAGCTCTGGCACATTCCGCCCGTTCCAGTCACGGCGGATCAGCGCGTTCCGCTCCGCCTTTGAAGCCCACTGCGGCTGCCCACCGATGGCAATTGTCAGCCGCTCTTCCACCCGCGCCGCGACGTCCAGGGCCGACCGCACGCTGATCCCGACATAGACCGACGCAGCGACAATCTCAGCCCGCAACGCCTTCAGCAGTTCCCGATCGATAGGCGGCTGTTCCATGACTCAGGCGGGAATGTAGTAGGCCTGACGGGGCCCTTCCGGGGGCACCGAGACAAGCGGATTGTTGGGGCCGGCGGTCTCATCGCCTCCCCCTTCATCTGGGATAACCTCGTAGGCATCCGGGGCCAGAGTGAAAATATCGTGCTGGGCGTGGCGGCGCTCCATCTCATCCCAGAAGCGATCGATATCCCGGTAGCGCTCCACCAGCATCTCCAGCCCCCACAGCGCGCCCACGGTGCAGTCCAGAACCTCGTTGCGGGTCGTTGGGTGGGGCTTGACCCACTTGTAGACATGCTGGCCACCGACGGGCCGCTGGATCCGGACCTCAGAAACCAATTGCTCGAAGAACGCGGGCGGGAGCTGGGCCGAGAAGTGGACATAGCCCGGGCCAGGCGCCTCGACCTGCAGCCGGCCCCAGATCGTGTCCTTCGCGGCGTCGGTGCCGATCCAGTGCAGCTTGCAGCCATTCCGGATGGGTTTGCCGCTGCGCTGGCGCACGTCGACCAGGGTGCGGCGGCTCTTGATCGGCCTGTTGTCCTGGGTCTCACCCTTGGTGGCATGGACCCGCTTCCGGTCGCGTTGGCGACAGAACCGATACGCCTGGTGCGTGGCATAGCCGGTGTCGACGCCGGTGATCTCGATACCCATCACGCCGCCGCCGGCATGCCGGTATTTCCGTGCCAGGTGCTCATCGAGTTGCTCCCACTGCTCATCGACGAAGGGGTTCACATCGTCGAGGATGCGGTAGTCGATCACCCACATCTGCTCGCCGCGGCCGACGCCCCACACGACCAGCTCAAAGCGGTCGCCCTGCACGTCGACGAAGGCGACCAGGACCAGGACCTCCCGCGGGCAGGTGCGGAGCGGATAGGGCTCGACGCGGCGCATCAGCTCCTGGGCGTCGCCCTTCTCCACCTCCTCCTCGTACGGCTCGCCGAGCGTGGTGTTGGTGAAGGTTTTCAGCGCGGTCTTGTCGCCCGTAGCCGCGCGAGCCCTGGCCGCAACAAACTCGCGGACGATGCCGGGCCAAGTCGCCTGGGGGCTGTAGGCGGTCCAGATCAGGAACGCGACGTGGGCCGGCGCCGGTATCACTTCCCCTTCAGCATCGCGGAACACCGGGCCAGGGTCGACCGAGACGCCAGTCGAGGGGTTGATCCAACGGCCACGGTCCCATACGGAGAGGTACTCTGACTGGGTGTAGATCACGCCGCAGCCGGGGCAGATATGGCCCGCGGTCTCAGGGTCATCGTCACGCCATACGAATCCTGTCGGATCCTTCTTCTCGCCCTTGCCGCCCCAGGTGATCGGGTGCATGTGTCCGCAGTGCGGGCACGGGATGTGGCGCACGAAGACTTCCTGCGCGCGCTTTACCCGATCTTCGATATGGGACAGGTTTTTGGTCTTCGGCGTCGTGCCCGCGATGATCTTCGGGAACACCGCGCCCTCGAGGCGCTTGAACGCGAGCAGAAAGGGCGAGCCTTCGCCCTCAATGTCCTGGTCGAATCCGTCCAGCTCGTCCAGGATGCAGACGTCCACCGAGATTCGGCGGTAGTTTTTCGCTGCCGTACCACCGCGCAGGTGGAGCATACCGGTGAGGAACTTCTTGGCCTTGAGCGTGTTGTCCTTGTGGCGGGCCAGGAACGCGGGAAAGATCTTCTCCATGATCGGCACGTCGCGCAGCATGGGCTCGAGCTCGACCTTCGTGAACTCGTCGCGGTCAGCGTCTGATGGCTGCCACAGCGCCTGGTTGCGCTTCTTGTGCTCCGCAAAGTACCCGACCGCGGCCAACACCATCTTGGTGTAACCCACCCGAGCCGATTTCATGAAATCGATCTCGACGATGTCGTCGTGCCCCATGCAATCCATGATCGCCACCTGGAACGGGTACGCGACGAAGCGCCCCTCGGTGTACGATGATTCGGCCGACAGGTAGAAGTGCCGCGCTGCCCACCCCGAGAGCGTCACCGGCGCCTCGACCCGTAGCGGTTCGAGACCGGACGCGACCGCCGAGACGACGCGGCTCGCCGCAGCGTGGCGGGCGACATTAATCGCCAGGACTGCAGCCATCGTCGTACTCATCGACATAGTCGACCAAGTCCATCGCCTCCGCCTCGATGGCCTTAGTCCCAGCGGATACCAGCAGATTCCGGGCCTTCGCCAACTCCTCGCGGATGACGCCCATCTGCTCGGCGGTGACGCCGGGAAACCGCCGCTTCAGTTGCACCGGGATCCCGTCGAAGGTGGACGCCATTTGCGACGTCACACGCGAGAGCACGAGAGTGATGTTCTCGATCGGCGCCCACTCGCCCAGCTCGCGCCGTTTCCTGATCCGCGCCAAAAGCTTCTGCTCGCGGGCGAGGCCAGCCCGCTCCTCGGATAGACTTAGATCACCGCTCGTCGCGCGCCCCGCGGCTTGCTCGCGCAACCGCCGAATGTACGCGACGCGGACTTCGTCTCGGGTGCACTGTTTGTGATCGATCCCCAGGTCGGACAGCAGGTCGCGGAGCGCGCGTTCCGACAAATCCAAGTGCTCCGCCAATTCGCGCTGTTTCGGCCGCTGGTTCCTGCGATCGTCTTCGGATCGGAGATGGTCCATATAGTCTCTGACCAGGGTCACAATTTGATATTCGTTGCGCCCAACGCGCCCCACCACCCCAGATGAACCAAGCCGGTCGAGCTCGACCGGCGCTATGCCTAACAACTTCGCAGCGGTATCGAGTGAGATGTTGCCGCTACTCATGCCGGGCCGCAGTCACCTCCGAGAACGTCCGGCCGTCCCCGTCGAGCAGTGCGTCCTTACCGACAAAGGACTGCCAACGCCTTACGATCATGTCGGTGAACCTGGGGCTCAGCTCGCACCCATAGCAGACGCGGCCAGAAGTCTCGGCCGCGATCACGGAGGTCCCGGAACCGAGGAATGCGTCGTAAACGATGGCACCGACCGCTGAGTTGTTTTCCATCGGTCGACGCATGCACTCTACCGGCTTCTGCGTGCTGTGGCCGGTGTCGTTCTTCACGTTTTCGATGAACCAGACGGTCGACTGCTTCCGCCCGCCAACCCAGCCCGCGGTCCGACCGGTGCGGACGACATAGGCCGCCAGATCGTGTTCGTTCGCTGCCGCTTCACTGGCAGGCTCGCCGAGATCCTTTGACCTGTCCACGGCGAAGCACGGCTCATGCTGCGCGTGATAGTGCCCACGCGACAGCACGTGCCGGTGCTTGACCCAGACGATCTGCGCCCTAATCTCGAAGCCGCTCGACAGCAGGCTCTCCGCGACGATGTGCGCCTTCGTCCCCGCGTGCCAGACATAGGCGACATCACCCCGATACAGCTGCCACGCCGCGCGCCAGTCCGCGCGGTCATCGTTCAAGACGAGGCCCCTTGCGGCGTCGCTGTGCTGCGCCCCCGCTATGGCGATCCGCCAGGCAGGGTTGTACTCGACCCCATAGGGCGGATCAGTGACCATCAGCGCGGGAGTCGCACTCCCGCAGAGCCGCGCCACCGTCGCGGGGTCGGTGCAATCGCCACAGATCACCCGGTGTTCCCCGAGCAGCCAAAGATCCCCCGCGACAGAAATGGCACGCTCTTCGAGCTCGGGAGTCTGGTCCTCATCAACCAGCCCGCCACGCCGGAGGCCTCGAAGGCACGCGGCAATCTCATCCGAACTGAACCCAGTAACCGAGAGATCGAAGTCGAGCGCGCTCAGGTCCCCCAGCTCGAGGCGCAGCAGTTCCTCGTCCCAACCCGCATCCTCGGCCAAGCGGTTGTCGGCCAGGATGTAAGCTCGTCGATCCGCGTCGCTGAGGTGTGTGATCTCGATCACCGGCACGGTCGACATGCCCATCCGCGTCGCTGCCAGAAGGCGGCCGTGGCCCGCGATCACGGTGCCCGTAGGGTCCACCAGGATCGGGTTCACGAACCCGAACCGACGGATCGACTCCACCAGCTTCTCAACCTGCTCGGCGCTGTGCGTGCGGGCATTCCGCTCGTAGGGGACCAGCATCCGTGGATCGCGGTACTCAACCCCAACAATCTGATTCATATCCACAAAAAACCGGAACCCCCCTAGAAAAAGTTGGTGACTAGCGAAACATCGGGGGCCGCATGACTCGCGTGCAGCAGGCCTCGGAAGGACCCACCACGGGGCTGGCGATGGGATCGGCTCTCATTTGACCACCGACGCCAGCGCCTCGACCATCAGCGCACCCCACCGCCGGTCGGCGACAGACTGGGCGACGCGGTGCAGATCGATGCGCTGTTTGTAGCGGGGCCCCTTCTGGAATAGCAGCACAGGCCGTATCGACGGCTGATCGTCCGACCACTGCTTGTCGTCTGTCGCCCAAATCCCAGGCTTGAGCCCCCTCGTGCGTGGATCCGACCGTAATGCGAGAAAGAAGAACTTCTTGGTCTTCTTCCTGAATACCTTGCGGCGTTCGTCGGACATGTTTGCCCGGTAGCCAGACTCGCGCCATGCCTGCATGTACGACATCAGCTGCGTCAGCTTGCCACGCGGCAGATTGCCGAACGGATCGGTGCGTTCATCTCGGAATGGCACGGCATAATGGCCGGGAGGAAGAAGCCGCGCCTTCATCATTGCGCGCTCGAATCGCTTCACTGTGCGACCTCCGCCCGTGAACTGGTGACCGAGCACCTCGGACCAGTAGCCGCCCTTGCCCAAGGTCTCATCCTGCAGGCCTACGCGGGACCGCAGCGTCTGTTTCGTCGCCTTCTCGATCGCAATGGCCCGCATTGCCCACGGTGTCGGGCGGTCAAACTTAGAGCGCATCTCGGCGTCGATGGCCCGCTTCGACTCGCTTGCCAGCCGCGTGAGACCGACTGCCGCGATGAACGGCGCCTCCGCCTGCAGCTTTTTCGGCAGGTTCAACAGCTGCTCCAGACCCTTCACCTCGACCGTGACGCTGCTCACTCCCTCTCCCCCTCTTGGGCCTGTTGTAGCGGGGCCAGGAGATCGGGAGGGTATGGCATCCAACCCCAGCATTTAGCAGTGGGAAAGGCCAGCGACTGCGGCCGGTTGACCCATGCCTGCAACTCTTCAGCCCAGAACGCGATCTCCACCGTCCCCCTCATGCCGCCGAAATAGACAATGACATCGGTCCCGTCTTTTGGCGCAGTCGCCATCGGTCGCCACTCGCTCACTCCGTCCCCTCCTCGAACAACACCCGACCACCCAGCGGCTTCGTGCCGATCTCGTGGCCCGCCTCACTTGCCCAGAACATCGGATCACCCCGCATTCCCGCTCGGATCTGCGCGTCGACAGATTCCTTACCGAACACGGCCCGCAGATCGTCGATGAAGGCCGCGGTCTGCGGCATCTGCTCCCGGAGGCTCATCCGTCCCACCCCCAAAGGTACTGGGACGAACCCAGGACGTTATCTATCTCGCTGATACCTAGAGAGAAATGATCATACGTCCATACGTCCCGCCACGCGCGTGTATGTGCGGGTGTGCGCGAGTGCCACTCGCGGGCGGGCGCCCGCAGGTGCGCGCATTGGGCTGGGACGCTGGGACGCGAAGGCCGCAAGCCGCCAGCGGCGCGGCTTCCCGCTCCGTCCCAGTTCCGTCCCAGCATCACCGCCACTGGGACGGATTGCCTGAAACGCACGGCTGGCGCGGCTCTCAGCCGTCCCAGTATGATTTTCAACAACATACGAATATCGGCGCACAGCGACAGATCACCGCCCCGCAGGACGGCTTGATACGAGGTTTCTGCGCGCCCATTCCGGCGCGCCAGGCCCTGCCGTAGCGTCTCAGAGCGGCAGATTCGCATCTGCGGCCCCCTCTGACGTCTGTCTGGCTGTTGGTGCCTCCATCACGTACGCCCACTCGCGACGACCCGTTGCACGGCGCCTGCGGGCGTACCCCAGGCGCTTCATGATCGTCCCAACCCGCGCGGATTCCACCCGCGCACCACCGATCTTCGAGGCGTCCATCTTGATCGCCTCCTTCAACACCCGAGCGACGGTCACCCCGTCGTGCTTCAAATCGAACTGCGCATCCGGCGAGTCGCACCAATCCGCGATCGTCGTCTCCCACGGATCGTCCAACAGCCGCCTGTCGATCTCGGGCTCAAAATGCGTCTCGAACTCCTCACGGTCGGGGTACCAGCGCTGACCGGCGCGATACGCCACACAGGCCTCCGCGAAGAGCTGCTCGCGCCATGCGGCGAGCTTAGTCAGGTCGATCTCATGGCATCGCACCGGCCAGAACCGGCGATTGCCGGTCAGATCGCGCAGGTACTCGTACTGATTCGTTGTCGCGGCGAAGACGCACTGCCGCTTGTGATTCTCGGGCCGCGCCTCGTAGGGCGCCCGGTAGTTGTCCACCTGGCTCGACAGGAAGGCCTTGGCGCGGGTGATATCGGCCCGGTTCAGCGAGTCAAGCTCGCTGATCTCGTACAACCAGCGCCCCCGCAGCGCCAGGAATGAATCCTTGTCGCCCATCACGAAGGGCGTATCCGAAAAATGCTCTCCGGCCAGCAGGCGCAGACTGGACGACTTCCCGCCCCCCTGCTCGCCCTCCAGCACCACCATCGCGTCGACCTTGCACCCCGGATCGAAAATCCGGGCCACCATCGAAATCAGCCAGAAGCGCCCCGCCAGGGCGTGGTACGTCGTCGGCGCAGCGCCCATGCACTGCGCCAGCCACTCACTCAGCCGTGCCGTGCCGTCCCAAGACAGGCCCTGCAGCCAGTCCCGGACCGGGTGAATGCGGCGCTCAGAGGCCGCCAGCGTCACCCCGTGGCGCAGCGCCTCGGTACTGCGGATCAACAGCCCGTTGCTGTCAGCCAGCCAATACCCCAGCCGCAAATCGTCGATTTCCTGCCACTCAGCATCGTGCGAGGCCCATGGCAGCTTGTCCGTCTTGACGATCGCGTT
This sequence comes from Methylolobus aquaticus, assembly GCF_054172105.1. Lineage (NCBI taxonomy): Bacteria > Pseudomonadati > Pseudomonadota > Gammaproteobacteria > Methylococcales > Methylococcaceae > Methylolobus > Methylolobus aquaticus. The sequence goes on along the minus strand of NZ_JBSYXP010000004.1, from coordinate 281,024 downwards.
CGCGAACTCGTCGACCGCGATCCGCTCGGCGAGGGCTGGGTGATTCGACAGGAACAGGTAGACGTTCTCCCGACACTCCTGGAGCTCTCCGGTGCGCGGCTTCCGCAGCAGGAGCTCTCGCCACGGCAGCGCAGCGTCAGCGGGATCGGCCTTTTCTTCAGGTTTCGGACTATTCACCGGCTCGGCGTGCTCGACGACCCACGCCGCAAGCCGTTCGCCCGTCACGCCAGCCTCGATGGCATCCGCCACATCCCAACCGCTTGGCTTCGTGCCAGGCGCCGGAATGGTCATTCTGAGCACCTCGCAGCCCAGCCCTTGCAGCGTCTTGGCGATAGCGGCCATCGCCTTCGTGCCGGGCTGCTCCTTCTCGGCCAGGATGTCACCGGCCTTATCCGTCTGCGCGTCGCAATCGGGCCATAGGATCACCCGCCGACCGGACAGCGGCGTCCAATCGGCCAACTTGACCGCCTTCCCTCCACCGGGCCAAGACAGCACCGAGAAGTCCCCGCCGATCTCTTTGTGCGCCGCATCGCGGCACTTCTCGCCCTCGACCACGAGCACGTCGCCATCCGGCCGCAGATCCCACAGCCCGTACAGCGGGCGCGGTGCAGGAAACGCCATCCAGCGCCACTGACGGACGCCGGTTGTCTCGTGTTCGGCGTAGACACACGGCAACACTTCCTTACCGCCGTCCGATGTCGTAAACCGGCAGACGATGCCAAGGAGATGACCGGCCTGGTCGTGATAAGCCCATGTGTAATCAGGGCGACCGCGGAACGTGTGCGCCTTCGGCACAGGTCCCGAATCTGCTGGAACGGGCACGATCGGCCGCCATGGCGACGCCGTCTTCGGTTTCTTTTCCGGCTCCGGTACTGAGCCGCGCGGCGTCTTATCCTCCGGCCAATCAGGACCGCGCTGGCTCCGATCATGGAACGGCGACAACGTCTCGCCCAGGTGCTCCGCCAGTTGCTTCAGCGCGGCCAGCTGATCGCCGGCATGGAACAAATAGGCGCACAGCGCGACCAGATCGCCGCCAGAATCGCCCGTCGCAAAATCAGACCATTTCCCCGTGGCGAGGTTGACCGAGAACGACCCCCTCGACGTATCGCCGCGCGTCGGATTCAGCGCCGACCATTCGGACCCTGACCGGCGCCCATCGGGCAGCCACATCGGCACCAGCGAATCGGCGCGGGCCAGCGCGGCATCCGCAATGCGGCGAAAATCACTCATCCCTGCAGATCCTCTGAGACCGAGAAACTCACCCTGTCAGGCGGAGTCGCGATGCGGCGGTTCGTCACCTGGTCGATCACCGAATCCATAGATCCGGCCGTAACCGTGATCGTGACGACACGGCCATCGAGGCACTCCACACGCACCTTGAAGCGCCGTTGCGGGCTCACGCTGATCGAATCCGTGTCACGCCAATCGCTCATCGCCCGCACTCTGTCATCGCCCGCATGACGCGCGATAACCCCGAGCAGAAATCATCAGCGGCGCGCCACTCGACGGCACTGCATGACACCAGTACGCAGACGATCGCCAGAGATAGCACCCGACTCATCTCGCACCCAACAGGCCGGCGATCAGCGGTGCCAGCGTCCAGAACAGGAACCATGCCACTAGAGTCCGCAGCGCCAGCCTCGCGGCGTGGTACTCCCAATGCCGCCGGGTGCGCGCGAGCGCGGCACTGATCGGGCTGCTCATGCGGGCACCCAGAACACAGCCAACGCGAGTGGGAGCAGGCACAACGACAGGCACACCCGAGTCCATCCCCACCGGTCAGCGGCCAGAGACGCCAGCAGATACACCACCATCACCACGATGCCCGCAAGCTTCCAAATCGCACTCATCTCAACCCCCCGAGAATTGACGCCAGCCGCCAACCGGTACAGCTGATGTCGCAAGGCCCGCATCGGTCAGCATCCAACTTCATGCTGATGCGTCCGGTTGTCGCCGCTACGGTGGGTTGTAAGGAGCCCGCTATGGTAGGAACGGCACAGCCGCGCGAAGAGGCGCACGCGGCAGCACCGTGAGCGGGCATTGGGATCATCAATTCGTCCCCCACCGAGACGGTGACAGCCGCACATCGACGTGTGTCCAGGTCCGATACCGGCCTACCCCGTACGTGCGCGGATACGCCTGGCACAGCCAGTCGGCAACCTGTCGCGGCGTCACACCCTGCACCTTGATGTCGGCCGCAGTGCCGCGCAGATGCTGGGAGGCTGCGGCGCCCCCGACATTCCGGTTATGCCGCTGGCAACGACAGCCCGACACCACCGTCACGGGCGCATCGAACTGCTGCCGGATCTGCTCCAGAAGCACCAGCAGCCGCGGCGACACGTCGCCCGGCCGGGTGCCAAATCCGCAGCCGCAGTGGCAAGCGAATTCGGCCTTCGAGAAATGCACACTCAGATCGCCCATGGCCTATCCCCCGTCCGTGCCGTTAATCACGCTAGAATCGCGAGGGCACCACCACCGAAGACCCACCATGAAGCACCCCAATCCCTTTGATACCAAGCTCGAAATCCAGTCAAAGAACATTCCGGAAGACCTCCGCGTCGCCGCCGTCTACGTCACCGACACACTGGATCTGGCATGGGCGGCCGCGCAGTCCGTCTTCGAAGACCAGGCGCAGCCCGAGCATGCCATCGCCATCCTCAAGCTCTGGCTCGATCGACTTCCCCCGCGCAGCGCATCTGCACGACTCACCCGCAGTTGACGAACTCCGTTGAAAACGGCCGTCGCACCCGCGTCGGCCGGTCCGCCTCTGCCGCGTCACGCATAGCCGCCGCACAGTGACAGTTGACGAACTCCGCTGAAAACGGCAGGCGTACCCGCGGCCCATCGCACACCGGACGCTCGCACGCCGGATTAGGCCACGCAGACCGGTCAGCCTCTGCGGCGACCAGCGCCGCCGCGTCCTGGTAACTGAGCGCGACCGCGTCGGGCACGCTCGCATAGGGCGGCGGTGCCCCGGTATCCGCGATAGAGTCCGCATCCAGCGTCGACGCGCCAGCGCCATCCCACCATTCCTCGACGATTCTCGTCTTGCCACAGAGCGCGGCGAGACGCGGCAGCAGCCTCGTCTTTCCACACCCCTGCGGGCCGTAAATCACCACCGGCCGTCCGGCGTACTGCGCTGCATTGCTCATCGGCTACTGCTCCTACACACGTTGATGTTGTCGCCACGCCACCGCGCCGGCACAGAGACAGCGGGCGGGTGGGCGCGGCATCAGGCAAAACGGGCACCGCAGCAATGGCTCGCTGCCCGACCGGGTAATACGCACCGGGAAATCCGGTAATTTTTCACAGCCCGACGATGGGCGTTCAGGGAGACTGGGACCCACACGTTCCATCGTCACCAGCAGCCATGACCAAAGCCCAAATCGAAGCCGTCATCGGACTCATTGCCGGCCTTGAGATCGCGATCGTCCACCTGGCGCGCATCGTCGCAGCACGCGCGGGACTGAGTCCCGAGCAAGTCGCAGACTCGTTCCGAGCCACCGCGACATCCCTGCCCGCAGATTTCCGGCAGCGCGACGAAGCGGCGCTAGCCCTAACCCAGCTGGCGGATGGCATCGACGGCAGCACGGGTGGCCAGACCCTGGCTGACACGGCTCGCCGAACGCTGCAGTGAGCGCGGCGGCCGACCCATTGGCCCACGCGACATCGACCACTGTCGCCGGGACGTCCAGCGAGCATTGCTGCGACCGCTCCGTACTACCCAGGATCCTGTCATGAGCCTGCTCGACCTCCACGAGATCGAAATCACCTGCCCCAATTGCCGCGCACAGATCAAGCGCCCACTGCGTTGGTTTAAGCAGCACGGCAACGCCTGTCGGTGTGGGGCGGGTTTCGAAACAGACGAGTTGCGCCGCGTGCTTGAGCAAGCTGAGCGCTCGCTGGCGGACACCCTCCGGCGCCTCGGCAATTTCCGCCTCTAATCGAGGAAGGAAGCCCAACAGATCGGAACTGTCGGCGGTGATCGTCACGGTGTTCTTTGTCACGTCGAATACTCCATCAAGCCCAGCATTCACCCACGGAGAAGCCCATGGACCTGTCACCCGACAAGAGAACGCTGCGCGTGGCGCTCACGGCCGAGCTCTCTGCCACCGAGGTTGACGAACTGATTGCCAAGCTGGCCGCCCACCGCGCATCAATGGAGCCGCCGGTTCCCAAATACCCGCCACGGCCCGGCAGCGGCGTGACGCTCTCGGTGCAGAATGACCCATCAGTCACCGCCCGTTCGCTCGTCGATGGGGGCGTCCGCCTCTACATGAGAAGTGGCGGACTCGGCTGGCTCGCCTTCAATTTCACCGCCTCCCAGGGCATCGCATTGCGGCACCTCTTTACGGCTTGCGCCCTGGATGAAAAACACGGGCCCAACCTCAGCGCGGACGAGCTCGTCAAGCGAGGCACGGCGCATTGATGCCCGCGGGTCTCCGACCAGCGAAATTACGCCGTCCCGCCATTTCGAGGCTTGATGAGTCATGCGGCTTCTGCAGGCTGGGAAGTTGGCTGATGCCTGTCGGTATCCGGCGAAGGACCACCAGCCTCGGCGACTGGTGGCGCCCATTCGTCCCGAAGTTGACCCCCAGTGATCCGCTCTATTTGGAGTGCGCGGCCCCATGGAACCCTGTCAGGCCACTTGCTAACTGCGGATTTCGAGACGCCCAGCGCCGCTGCTGTTTTCGATACCCCCCCGAAGAATTCGATGACACGCTTCTTTTCCATGATCAAAGTTGAGCATACGAAACCTTTCGCGTCAACCATGCTCCACTCATGCCGTGCTATTTACGTCGCCATGAACACCATGGCGGAACGCATCAAGCTGATCTGCGACGAACTCGAACGTGAGCGCGGAATGACGCGCGAGCGCGTTGCCACCGCACTGAATGTCAGCAAGAGCGCGGTCAGCAAATGGGAGGGGGGGCAGACGAAGAACCTCAAGAACGAACACCTGTTCTTGTTTGAGGATCGGTTCGGCTACTCGGCGCGATGGATTGCTACTGGGCAAGGGCCCCAGCGCGCGGCTGACGTTCGCGAGGTAATGTGTCGTGACTACCTAGCGGACAAGCTCACATCAGGCGACATGATCGACATAAGCGCGCTGCCACCGGAAGCCAAGAGCGCGCTTGAGGCGACAGTGGATGCGTTTGTGGGCACGCATGTCAAAAAAAAAGCGGGATGAGGTGCCGATGGCGGCCGATCGCGCGCGGGACCAACAATGGAAGTGGAGACCATGATGTTTTTAGTCGCCGGCCGGCTTACCGCGATCACAACCTCTCTTTTCATGGCATGCGCACCACAGGCCGCCACAATGGTGCCCGCGGATGGGCTTCGCGTCCTTTCCTATGACGGAGTTGAAGTTACCGACGCGACCGGCGCACCAATCGGGAGGAATGGCGACGGCAGGGTATCTCTTCTAATCAACGGGCGCGCTTATGCGTTCTCTGCAGGGGACGGCGGATATATGCCAAGCGGCGAGGTCTATTACTCCAAGAGCGACTGCTTCGGCGACGCCTACTTGCAAGTTACTCCGCCACCGACGCCTAGCATCCATGCCGATTACGCGGTGCTGGACGACGAGATCAGCACAGTGCTCTTCGCGAGGCGGACAGAAAAGGTCCGACGGGCAGTCATCTTATCGTCATGGTCGGCGCACCCGACCCCGGCATGCCGGCCGTACTTCGCCGGCACCGGCACGGTGGTTTACTGGCTGAAGCCAGCCACCAAGCTAACGGACCTACGATCACTCCTGTCCTACGTTCCACCATTCCGGATGGCTGTAAAAACGTCGCCGTTCACGGGGCGGTGAGGATATTGCGACGCCCAGGTGTAGGATGCATGTCTGCGTCACGCAATGCGCGCCCCCTGAAATTGCAGCGCAGTTCGACATAGCGCGCCGGTATATCTGTGCCATAATCCAAGATGCCGCGCCGAACATTGCCATCGGCACGAAGTGACCGCCCACCGAGAGTCCAAGATGAAAACCCTATCCGCGAAACGATTGGAGAGGCAGCGCATCACCGTCGAGACATTTCTTAAACTGAGCGATGCGCAACGAAGGGATATCAAGAGCGTTCGCATCTTACCCCCGAGCCTCGAACAAAAAGACGACTTCGGCTCACTTCTGATCTACTGGAAACACCCAGTGTACAGGGCAGAGTGCCAGTGAGCAGCCGCAACAACACCCAGCAAATCCCTGCGATGCAGGTCTCCCCGGAGGTTATAGCGAAGTTCATCGAGAACCAAGGCAGAGAGTTGGACCTGAAGGCACGCGAGCTGCAGCTTCAGGAGCAACAGGACAAGCACAGCTTCGAATACAGCAAACAAGCGTTGGCCGCGAAAGCGGACGACCTGGAGCGCCAGCGCGCACACGAGCACAAAGCCCATACCAGCTGGCTCATTTTCCTGGGCGCGCTTGCGCTCCTGATCACCAGCATTGTCCTGGTAGCCCTCTTTCTGAACCAAAGCGCGATCGCCACGGAGATCATAAAGGCCATCGTATTGGTCGCTGGCGGTGGTTTCGGTGGATACGGATTGGGCCGCAGAGCAAAAGCCAAACAATCAGGCACCGACGACGAGTAGCGCTAGAGACAAGCCGGACCAGCCCGCACCCGCGGGCTTTTTTGTGCGGCCTAGTTGAGCATAGTTGACATCCGAATTTTCGAGTGGTCCACTATACTCAACCCTCACCCCGACAGGACCACGCCATGACCCACACCGAACTGATCTCCCGTACCGAGCACCTGCTGATGATGCTCAAGGTGCACCAGCAGCTCGTACCTGATCACGCCCCGCCAAGAGCCCTGTGTCGCGCGATCCGGCGGATCGACGACATGGCCCTTGAGACGGTGCGGTCGGCAGCCGCCGCCGTGGCAGCCCGCGAAGCCAGTGGTGAGACCTGCCAACTACCCCCTGTTCCCTCCTCCTCTAGCCTGGTCGCGACACGACGAGGACCGGCCGGGCATCTTTTGGGAGCCTGACATGCACATCAAAGAATCAAGCACGCTGGGGCTTATCTCTCGCACGTGGCGCACGGCCCGCGCAGGCATTGAGGCCAATCCGATGGACGCCGTCACGATCGGAACGCAGGCGGTCGACACGCTGGAGGGCGTCGTCCAACTGCTGAAGGAGGCTCACCAAAGCCCCGACGTCGTGCGGGCGATCACAGCCGCCACCGTGGCACAAGCCCGGATCCAGACCCACATGTCCGAGGCAGGCCAAGACCGGCCACGCCACACGCCGCCCCCGGCAGTCACGGGCGTACTCGCACTCCAGGTCACCCAGAACGACTTGGCAGAACTGCTGGAGGCATTGGAGATGGGTGCGCGCCAGGCCGTCCAGCAGCACCCCAATGACGCGGATTACTGGACCGGTCACGCCATTGGCAAGTGCGACATCCTGATCACCCTGCTGTCGAGCTCTCCCGGGGGCGCCCACCTCGTCGAATCCGCCGAAAAAGCGAAAAGGCGTATCCGGTCCTACGGCGAGGTGACGGCGAGCCACCGCACCTTGCACACCCAACCCAGCCGCGCCGCATCTGGCACAGGAATCTTGCGATGAGCGATTACGACCGTCCGCCAGGCCCGCTGGCGAAACTTCTAATCGCATTCTGCCTGGCCGTCATCGCGGTGATGACCTCCGCCAGCATCATCGGCATGACCGGCGCGCTGGATCGAATGCACAACGCCTATCCCGACGACGAGTGCGGGCTGGCGCGCGAATTCTGCGACGAGCGGCGAAGGGTGCACTGATGCGCAGCGCCCTGCGACGGCTCACCGACGATTACGGGGCGACGCTGATTGTCGGGGCCCTGGCCTGTGCGTGCTGGGCCATCGTCGGCAAGAGTGTCGCCGCGGCGTGGTTGACCTGCGCCACGCTCGCGGTGGCCTATTTCGAAACCGAAATCCGTGCCGACGACTCACTCAGCCGCCCGGCCGACCTTACGAAAGATCCCGAGGACCACTACCGATGACTACCGACTGCGCCATGCGCGACATCCTGATCGACATCGAAACCATGGGCACCGGACCCAACGCAGCAATCGCCTCGATCGGCGCAGTCGCGTTTGACCTGGGGTCGCTGGAGCTCACCGAGAACTTCTATTGCGTCCTCGACCTGCAGGCCGATATACGCGCCGGGGGCGAAGTGGACGGTAACACGATCGGTTTCTGGCTCGGCCAGCCGGACGCAGCGCGGCTTGCCATCACCGAGGATTTCGTGCTGCCGACGCACCCCGGCGAGGCGCTGCTGAACTTTCGCATGTTCGTCACCAAGGCCGTTCCCGGTGCAATCGACAACGTCCGTGTCTGGGGCAACGGTGCGGCCTTCGACAACGTCGTGCTGCGCCAGTGCTACCGTCGCCACCACCTGCCGGAACCGTGGCAATACTGGAACGACCGCTGCTACCGCACCATCGCCTCAGCGTTCCCCGACATCCAGAAAAACCCCTTCGGCACCAAACACCATGCCGGTGACGACGCGATCGCTGAAGCCAAGCACCTGCTCGACATCTTCCGAGCTCACCCCGAGTTGCGATCTGCGGCCGAGGCCGCCTAAGCGCAGCCCACCACCAACGGAGTCCCCCATGCACATCCGAACCGACCTGTTCAACTTCGTCGTCGCCCACCTCAACTACGGACAGACGCTCGATGAACTGAGCGAGAAGCTCAACGCCTGCGTGCAGGCCAGCCGCGACACCGGCAAGCAGGCCAAGCTCACGCTGGAGCTGACCATCAAACCGAACGGGGCCAGCGGACAGTATGAGCTCACCGAGCAAATTAAAACCAAGATCCCCGAAATGGCCCGAGCCTCCACGCTGATGTTCGGCACCCCCGAAGGCAACCTGGTGCGCGATGACCCACGGCAAACGTCGCTGGATCTCCGCACCGTCGACGAGCAACCCAAACCCACCACGCTGAAAGAGGTCATCTGATATGGACTTTGAGCACAACTACGACGGCATCAACCACCCGGCCATCAAGTCGCTACTGGCGACCGGCGCGGCACTGAGCGCCGGCGAGATGTCCCTCGACATCGACGGCACCCCGGCCCATCTGGTGCCCGAAGGGTGGACCCTGGTCGAACACGTCGAAGCCCGCGGGGCACCGCGGCGCGTAGAAGCCGACGTCACCCTGACGACGCTCGAGTCCTTCATCGCGTTTGTCAGCGCGCACGGCGACGCGCAGTCGGCCATCTTCGTCGACACACTGTCCGGCAAGACGGAGTTTTGCGCCATCCTCGACTATCACCTCGGCCAGAAGGCCGACTGGTGCAAGTTCAAGGCGCGCTACGAATGCCCACGCACGCCCGAGTTCCAGGACTGGCAGGAGAAAAGCGGCAAGTCCATGCCGCAGACAGACTTCGCGGAATTCATCGAAGATCACCTGCCGGACATTGTCGACCCGCCGGCGGCGGAGATGGCCGAAATCGCGCGCGGTCTGGTCGCCGACATCAAGATCAAATTCACCAAGGCCGTGCGCCTCGACAACGGCGAAACGCAGCTGCAGTACCGGGAGGAAATCAACGGCGCCGCCGGACCATCAGGCCAGTTGAAAATCCCGCAGACGATAAAGCTGGGCCTGCCGCTATTCATGGGCGGCGAACCCTACGCCGTCGAGGCTCGCTTCAAGTACCGCATCCGCGACGGTGTGCTCAGCATGTGGTACGAGCTGATCCGCCCCCACCGGCTGATTGACGACGCGGTCGACACCATGGTCAAGGCTGTGCGCGCCGAGTGGCCAGGCCACATTTACTTCGGCAAGCCATGATCAAGCCCTCCCGTCAGATCCTGGCTTACGTCGCCGGTCCCTACCGTGACCGGCGCGGAACCTACTACGTCGACCAGAACATCTGGGCGGCGCGCCAACTCGCTGCGGGGCTCTGGGCCCGTGGTTTCACCGCCGTCTGCCCGCACTTAAACACCAGCCACTTCGACGGTCTGGTCAGCGATCAGGCCTTTCTCGACGGTACGCTTGAAATGATGCGCCGCTGCGACCTGGTCGTCATCACCAGCACCTGGCACACCAGCGCCGGGACGATCGGCGAGATCCGCGAGGCCCTGCGACTGGGCATTCCTGTCTACATCTGGCCGGATCTGACCTACCCGCTGACCGCCGATTGCTTCAACTTTCCGGATGAGTGCGTCGCATGAAATTCGCCATCACCCGCGAGCGTCTGCTGCGCCCGCTCAAGGCCGCCGCGCCGGTGGCACGACCAACATCCACACTGCCCATCCTCAGCCATGTGCTGCTGAAGTTGGACGACGACACCCTCACCATCACCGCCAGCGACATCGAGTCGCAGATCGAATGCCGGCAGCGCGTCGACGGCGGCGACCCCGGTGCGCTGGGTGAGGTCTGTGTACCGCACGCCAAACTTTTCCAGATCGCGCGGCTGGCAGACCCCGAGCGCGTCATCACACTGGAACAGGAAGCCGGGCGAATGATCGTCCGCTATGGCCGCTCGCGCTTCCAGCTGCAGACCTTGCCCGCTACCAACTTCCCGGCCTTCGACGCTGACGATCTCGTCCACCGCATCGACATCGAGGCCGAGCAGCTGCTGCGTGCGCTCAGCGCGGTAGCCCACGCCCAGGGCATCAAGGACGTCCGCTACTACCTCAATGGCACGCTGCTCCGCGCCGAGGGCGACCGACTGACCGTCGTGGCCAGCGATGGCCACCGCGTGGCGCGCTATATCGTCAGCGACTGCGCCACGCCCTGCAGCGAGGTGGACGGTGTGCTGGACGCCATCCTCTCGCGCGATGCGGCCGGCGACATCGTCAAATTGCTGCGCGACGCCACCGGGCCCGTCACTCTTAGCCTCGGCCACCGCAGCGTCACGCTGACCGCCGGCGGCGACAGCTTCAGCAGCCGCACCATCGAGGGCCGCTACGCCGATTACGAACGCGTCCTGCCCAAATCCTACGTGACCGAATGCACTGCTGGCCGCGCCGCATTGCTAGCCGCGTTGCAACGCGTCGCCGCCCTGACGGCCGACTCAGGCGCCGTGAAAATCATCAGTGCGGACGGCGGCCTGTCGCTGTCATCGGCGAACAAAGAGAACGAAACCGGCGAAGACTTCGCCGAGGCCGAGATCGATGGCGCACCGCTGCTGGCCGGATTCAACGTCGACTACTTGATCCAGACCATCAGCGAAGTGACCGGCGATACGGCACGACTGGAGTTCACCGAACACCCCGGCTCCTGCGTCGTCACCGACCCGGCCAACGACGCATTCCTCGCCATGATCTCGCCGATGAGGTTGTGATGCGCTTTGACATGACCCGCGAAGAAATTCAGGCCCGTCGCCAACGCGCTGGCCGGAAGCGTGACGCGCAACAGAAATCCGACAAGGCTGCCGGCTGGACCAAACACACCCGCGAGCGGACGAGGCTGTCCGTTGAGAGACCGACCCACCAGCCCCAGTCGGAGGTCGACCGATGAAAAGACTTGCGATACCTCTGGCGGTAGCGCTGACGGCCTGCGACCCATCAGCCTACTCCGAACAGGACCAATGCTTCCGCACCGAGATATTCATCCGATGCCTGCAGTCAATCCCTGACGCGGCTGATGACGTCGTCCGTGAGTGTGCGAATGCTGCGGATTTTCAGTCGCTGCGGATGCGCAAGCACATCGACGAGGACTGCCGAGCATGAAACAACGACGACCCGATCCCGGCGGCGTGGCCGGCGTCTGTTTTGCCCTTGCGGCACTGATCGCCATTGTGGCGCAGCTCGTCGATCTCGTACGCTGATCTGCGCACCCTACCCTATGACTGACCCATCCACCCGAGACGCCGCACGCCTCGACATGCTCCGATTCCTCGGTGCCATTGTCCTCGATCGGCTCATGGTCCAGAATCCGGCCAATGAACAGAGCAGCACTCTACGCCCGCTTCAGCACCGACAGACAGCGCGAAACGTCGATCGCCGATCAGCTACGACTCTGCCGCCTGCGTGCGACTGACCTCGGGCTTACTGTCGTCGCCGAGTTCCGCGACGAGGCGACAAGCGGCAGCACTCGCATCATGGACCGGCCCGGGTCGCGGGCGCTGATGTCAGCCAGCTATGACGTCCTGATCGTCGAATCGCTCGATCGTCTCAGCCGCGACATGATCGACCAGGAGACCACCGTCCGTCGTCTCGAACATCGCGGCATTCGTCTCATCGGTGTGTCGGACGGCTACGACTCAGAGTCCTCCTCGAGGAAACTGCAACGCGGCATGCGCGGCATCATCAGCGAGGTCTACCTCGATGACCTCCGCTACCGCACCCACAGGGGGCTCAGCGGTCAGGTCTCGCGCGGACTGTTCGCCGGCGGACTCCCGTTCGGTTACCGCACCATATCCGTCGACGGTGGCCACATACTGGAGATCGACGAGCCACGCGCCGCCATCGTGCAGCGTATCTTCGCCGAGTTTGTCTCTGGCACCTCGATCACCCGCATCGCGCACGACCTCAACCGGGACCGACTACCCTCGCCGCGCGGATCCACGTGGGCCGTCTCCGCCATCTACGGCAGCCCCAACAAGGGCACCGGCATCCTCAACAATGAACTGTATCGCGGACGGTACACATGGAACCGTAGCCAGTGGGTCAAAGACCCCGACACCGGCAAGCGACGGCGCATCGAGCGACCCGAGTCGGATTGGCAAAGTGAGGACCGCCCCGATCTGCGCATCATTGACGATGCGACGTGGCTCGCCACCCGCGACCGCATGAACACCCCCGCAAGACTCAACGGATCCCAGCGCGGCAGGCGCCCCACCACCCTATTTGGCGGACTGCTCATCTGCGGCCACTGCGGCGGTGCCGTCGTCTCGATCAACGCCCGCGCCTACGGCTGCGCGGCCCGCAAGGATCGGGGGCCCACCGTCTGCGTGGGTGTCATGGCTCGCCGTGACCGGGTCGATGCGCGGCTACTCGCCGAGGTCCGGTCGATACTCATGGAGCCCCAATCGATCCGCGACCTGGTCCAGATCGTCGAAACCGCAGCCAGGCAGATGACGGACCCGACCGCGACGGCTAGCACTGCCCGGCGCCTCCGCGAGCTGGATGGTGAGATTGGCCGCATCGTCGACGCCATCGCCTCTATCGGACTGTCGCCCGCACTGCAGTCGCGGCTGAAACTCCTCGAATCCGAACGCACCGAACTCGAACGGCGCAGCGCGAACGCGCAAACCGTGCGCGTACCCACCGCCAGCGAGATCCGCCGGGTGTTTCGCGAGGTCGTGATTGATTTGCAGGACGCATTGAGCAGCGACATCCATCGCGCTCGGCAGTTACTGCTGGGATTGATTGGTCGGGTTGAAGTCACCCACGAACGGGGTGACACCCATCTGACATTTGACGAGCCAGTTGCAGCGCTTGCGGCCGCATCCGGACTATCTCTAGGACTGGTAGCGGGGGCAGGATTTGAACCTACGACCTTCGGGTTATGAGCCCGACGAGCTACCGGACTGCTCCACCCCGCGTCAGATAAGAGTATCTTAGGGCAATCGCCCGATTCTTGCAAGCGAAATGACGGGCACTGCCCGTCAGAGTGGGACCAGGGCGCGAAGGACCAGCAATGCCGCCCAGGCAAAAAGGCCCGCCAGTATGTCGTCCAGCATGATTCCCAGTCCCCCGCCGACCCGGCGGTCAGCCCAGGCGATTGGCCAGGGCTTGGCGATATCGAATAGGCGGAACAGCAGAAAACCGCATGCGACCGCAGTCCAGGAGAACGGCACGCCCCACATTGTGATCAGGAAGCCAACGATCTCGTCCCAGACGATGCCGGGATGATCGCCGATCTTGTGGCGGCGTGCTGCGGCAGCACAGAACCAGACCCCGGCGAGCGCAAGGACCAGAACGAGCGCACCGTACGCCGGCATGGACAGGTCGGCCCACAGCCAATAAAACGGAATCCCGAGCAGCGTCCCGAAGGTTCCCGGGGCAAACGGCACCAGCCCTACCCCCAGGCCGAACGCGAGCAATGAGGGAGGATGCATCAGTACCGACCGCACCGGGACAGGTTGCCGCGATTTTTCTCCCATGGCGTTACCGTCCTGCGAAATGATCGTATCCGCCGGGCCCAAAGGCATCGACGCGGCCTTCGCGGCTGAGCCGCAGGCCCGGCTCGCGCTGGATGCGGCCGATCACCGTACAGGCGCATCCGATCGAGGCGAGCGCCGTTTCGATCGCGACCCGTTCGCGCTCAGGCAGCGTGAAGCACAGTTCGTAATCGTCGCCGGCAACCAGCGGCATGCACCAATCACCGGTGCGCTCGATGTAGTCGAGCACGGCTGCGGACAACGGCAAGCGCTCCCATTCGAGCGTTGCCCCTGCTCCGCTCGCCGCCAGGATGTGGCCGAGATCGGCGGCCAGTCCATCCGACACGTCGATGCAGGCGCTGGCCCGTCCCAGCAGTTGCTGACCGGCCGCTACGCGAGGCTCGGGACAAAGCAGCCGCCGGGCGGGCTCGTCATCGCGGCATTCCCATCGGCCCTGCAGTTGCTTGAGACCCAGGCCGGCGCTGCCGACTTGACCGGTCACGAAAATGAGATCACCGACATTCGCGCCCGAGCGGCGGAGGCTGCTGCCTGCCGGAAGCTGCCCGATGGCCTGCACGGTGATGCTGAGCGGTCCGCGCGTCGTGTCGCCGCCTACCAGCTCGACGCCCTGTGCCTGCGCCAGTTGGGTGAACCCGGCGGCAAAACCCTCGAGCCAATCCTGATCGAGCTCGGGCAGGGTCAGGCATAGGGTGACCCAAGCCGGCGTTGCCCCCATGGCCGCTAGGTCGCTGAGATTCACCGCGAGACTCTTGTGGCCCAGATCGTGGGGATGCACATCCGCAAAGAAATGGACGCCCGCCACCAGTGTGTCGGCCGTCACCGCAAGCAAGGCGCCGGCGGACGGTTGCAACAGAGCGCAGTCGTCGCCGACGCCGAGCACGGTCTGCGGGTGCGGCGCGCTGCCCCGGGCGAAATAGCGGCGGATGAGGTCGAACTCGCCGAACGACCCTGACGGAGGGGGCGTCAAGCGCGGCGAGCGTTAGGCCGGGCGCCGATTTCTAGCGCCCGATGCTGTCGCGCGACGCGATCGAGGATCCCGTTGACGTACCGGTAACCCTGCTCGGCTCCGAACTCCTTCGCAAACTTGATCGCCTCGTTCAAGACAACCCGATAAGGCAACTGCGGACGGAACAGCAATTCGAACGCACCGATACGCAGGATCGCGCGCTCGACCGGATCCACCTCCGCAATCGGCCGGTCCAGATATTCAGCCAGCGCCGCATCGAGCCGGGCCACATGTTCCGGTATGCCGTGCAGCAGCGCCTTGAACGTGTCGGGATCCCCTTTGCCAATCCCATGTTCCTCAAAGAACTGGCGCTCGATCTCGGCAGGGCTCAAACCGGTGATCTGCCACTGGTAAATTGCCTGCACCGCCGCACGACGCGCCAGACTGAGCCCGGCCGGATTCATGCCTCCTCCAGGGCACGGACCAGATTCACCATCTCGATGGCGGTCACGGCCGCTTCTGCACCCTTGTTGCCGGCCTTGGTGCCCGCACGCTCGACCGCCTGTTCGATCGTATCCACGGTCAGCACGCCGAAGGCCACCGGAATTCCATACTTCAGCGACGTGGCCGTCAGCCCCTTCACGCACTCTCCCGCGACGTAGTCGAAATGCGGCGTCGCGCCGCGGATGACCGCGCCGATGGCGATGACGGCATCGCAGCTGCCGCTCGCGGCGACCCGGTCGACCGCCAACGGCAGTTCGAACGCGCCGGGTGTCTTGACGATGCGGATCGCATCGGACTGCGCCCCATGGCGATGGAGCGCATCCACGGCACCAGCGATCAAGTGATCGACGATGAAGCTGTTGAAGCGCGATGCCACGATACAGAAGCGCCGCCCCTGGGCCGACAAATGGCCCTCTATCGTCTTGATATTGCTCATGGTTCAAATCACCTCATTCTGACGAAACGTAATCGACGACTTCGAGATCGTAACCAGACAGTCCCAGGTATTTCTTTTGCGAACCCAGGATCCGCAGCTTGCGTACACCGAGATCGGCCAGGATCTGGGCGCCCGTGCCGGTGGTGCGCCAGTCGTCGCCACGCTCTTCACTGACCCCGAGGGCGATACCGTGGTCCTCCATCTGATAGTGATGGATGCGCTCGACCAGCGACTTGTCGTCCTCCTCGTTCCGGATCACGACCAGCACGCCGGCGCCTTCCTGGGCGATCCGCTTCATCGACGCGCGCAGGGACATCGTCGCATCGCCCCGCTTCGCGCCGAACAGATCCCCGAGCAGGTTGCGCCCATGCACGCGCACCAGCGTCGGGGCATCGCCGGACACGGCCCCCAGGGTCAGCGCCAGGTGCAGTTTGTTGTCGATGCGATCCTGGTAGGCATGCAGGCGAAAATCGCCGAACTCGGTCGGGAAGGCGCAACTGCAGATGCGCTCCACCGTCTGCTCATTCTGCATGCGGTAATGGATCAGGTCCGCGATCGTCCCGATCTTCAGCCCGTGCTTCGCGGCGAAGGCCTCGAGATCGGGCCGTCGCGCGAGCGAGCCGTCCTCGTTCAGGATCTCGACGATCACCGCGGCCGGCTCCGTCCCGGCGAGACGGGCCAGATCGCAGCCGGCCTCGGTATGCCCGGCCCGGTTCAGGACACCGCCCGGCTGGGCCATCAGCGGGAACACGTGGCCGGGCTGAACCAGGTCCTCGGGTTTGCAGCCGGGCGCGACGGCGCACTGGATGGTCCGCGCACGGTCAGCCGCCGAGATGCCGGTCGTCACACCGGTCGCCGCTTCGATCGAAACCGTGAAATTGGTCGAATGGGGCGTGCGGTTGTCGTTGACCATCAGCGGCAAACGCAGCTGCTGGCAGCGATCGCGGGTCAGCGTCAGGCAAATCAGGCCGCGCCCGTAGCGCGCCATGAAGTTCACATCCTCGGGCCGGACGTGCGATGCGGCCATGACCAGATCGCCCTCGTTCTCGCGCGCCTCGTCATCCATGATGATGACCATCCGGCCTTCCCGGATGTCGGCGATGATTTCTTCAATCGTGTTCATGGGTCCCCTGGACGAAACCCGCCCGCATCAGCTGTTCGTGCGTCAGACCGCCTGGCGCGGCAGCGACGTCCGTGCCCGTCAGCAGGCGCTCCAGATAGCGCGCCAGCAGGTCGACTTCGAGATTGACCTCACGCCCCGGCATGGCGCTGCCCAGCGTCGTGACGGCGAGTGTGTGGGGCACGATATTGACCTCGCACCAGTCCGGACCTACGGCATTGACGGTCAGGCTGATGCCGTCCACGCAGATCGACCCCTTCTCGGCGACATATTTCGCAAGACCCGCCGGCACCGTGATGCGGAACCGCACCGATCGCGCGTCCTCCGTACGCGCGGCGATCGCGCCGATGCCGTCGACGTGACCGCTGACGATGTGTCCTCCCAAGCGGCTGGACGGCGTCAGCGCGAGCTCCAGATTCACCGGATCGCCCGGACGCAGGCGCCCGATTATCGTCCGGGCGAGCGTTTCCCGCGAGACATCGGCGGCAAAGCCATTGGCCGACCGGCTGATGACCGTCAGGCACACGCCGCTGACTGCGACACTGTCACCCAGCGCCAGATCTTCGACCGGAAGCGTGCCGGTCGCGACGCTGAGTCGCTGATCGCCGCCGCGCGGTTCGATGGCAGTGATCCGTCCCACCGCCTGCACGATACCCGTAAACATCTCAGTCCTGGTTCTCCTCAGTTGCCGCAGCAACACTCGCCAGCGTCAAACGCAGATCGTTACCGATCTGCCTGACGTCCGTATAGCGCAGTTCGGGCCGGTCGCTCATTCGCCCCAGACCGCTCAGCTCGAACAGGCCGCGGCCGTCACTGCCCAACACACATGGGGCGACGTAGACCCGCCATTCATCGACCAAACCCGCTCGCAACAGTGCCCCGTTCAGGACCGCGCCGGCTTCCACCAGCGCCTCGTTGAACTCGGCATCGCCCAGAAAGCGGACCAGCTGCGCCAGATCGACACCGCGACCCTGCGCAGCGCCCGGCAGCGTCACGACCTCGGCCCCGGCATCGCCCAGCGCCTGCCGACGTCGCGCATCGGGGGATGTCGTCACGACCACCGTTCGGCCTGGTTGCCGCAGCAGTTTCGCCGTGACCGGCAGGCGGAGCCGCGAGTCCAGCACGACACGCACCGGCTGCAGCACCGGTTCCCCCGGATCGAGCCGGGCCGTCAAAGCGGGATCGTCGGCGAGCACCGTATCGATGCCGGTCACGATCACGGAACTCCGTGCCCGCAGCCGGTGCACGTCATCGCGCGCCGCCGGGCCAGTGATCCAGCGACTCTCCCCGGAGGCCAGTGCGGTACGTCCGTCGAGGCTCATCGCGAGCTTGCTGCGCACGAAGGGCCGTCCGGTGCGCATCCGGGTACAGAAACCGACATTCAGCGCCTCGGCCTCGCGGCTCAGAGCGCCGCATTCGACCCTCAATCCGCCCTGTCTCAGAATCTCGAGACCACGCCCGGCAATCGCCGGATTGGGATCTTCCATTGCGGCGACCACGCGCACCACCCCGGCCGCGATCAGGGCCTCGGTGCAGGGCGGTGTTTTCCCGTAGTGGCAGCAGGGCTCCAGACTGACATAAGCCGTGGCGCCACGCGCTTCCGCACCGGCGGCGCGCAAGGCTTCGATCTCGGCATGCGGACCGCCGACACGGCGATGCCAGCCCTCACCGACGATACGGCCGTCCTTGACCAGCACGCAACCGACGCGCGGATTCGGGTCGGTCGTGAACAGCGCGCGCGCCGCCAGATCCAGCGCCCGCCGCATGAATTGAGCGTCGTCCATCAGGCGTGAATCCGGCACAAATACGTGAGGAGGGGCGCCGCGTCCATACCGAATAAAGTGTCGCGGCGCACCGATTGCCGCGCGCAGGATGGTAGCAGGTGAGCGCCCCCTGTGGGAGCCGAACTATTCGTCGAACAGGTCGGGCTGTCCCGCCACCGCGTTCGAACGTGGGTCATTTTCGAGGTGATCGATGACTTCGCGAAATTCGTTGACGTCCTCGAAACGGCGGTAAACAGATGCGAAACGGACATAGGCCACATGGTCGAGGCGACTCAATTCATGCATGACACGCTCCCCGATCAGGCGCGAGCGGACTTCGCGGTCACCGCGTGCAAGCAGGCTCTTCTTGATCCTGGCGATCGCGGCTTCGATCAAATCGCTGTCGACCGGCCGCTTCTCGAGGGCGCGCAAGAATCCGTTGCGCAACTTCTCTTCCTTGAACGGTTCACGATGGCCGTTGCTCTTGACCACCCGCGGCATGTTGAGCTCGGCACTTTCGTAGGTCGTGAAGCGCTCCTTGCACTCGGCGCATTCCCGACGCCGACGAACCTGATCCCCATCCTGAGACAGGCGCGAGTCGATGACCCGGGTGTCACCGGCACCACAAAAAGGACAATGCATGATCGCGCGCGGAACGTAAGGTCAGCGAAACCCGGGCTGATCGAAATGTCGCGGCCGTTGGTCAGGAAGGATACACGGGGAAGCGATGACACAAATGCTGGACTTCGCCCCGGACCCGCGCGACGACCGCTTCGTTTTCCGGATCGTCCAGCACATCGCAAATCCATCCGGCCAGCGTTCGGCATTCCCCTTCGCCGAAACCGCGCGTCGTCGATGCCGGCGTTCCCATGCGCACACCACTGGTCACGAACGGCGACTGTGGATCATTCGGCACGGCATTCTTGTTGACGGTGATGTGCGCCCGGCCAAGCACCTCTTCCGCGAGTTTTCCGGTCAGACCCTTCCCAATCAGGTCCAGCAGGAACAGGTGGTTGTCGGTACCGCCCGAAACGATCCGATATCCCCGCTCGATGAAGGTGCCCGCCATGACGCGCGCATTGCGGATCACTTCTTCCTGGTAGGCCTTGAATTCAGGCTGCAGCGCCTCCTTCAGCGCCACGGCCTTGGCGGCGATCACGTGCATCAGCGGTCCGCCCTGGATGCCCGGAAACACCAGAGAGTTCAGCTTCTTCTCGATGTCCGGATTGGACTTCGCGAGAATCATGCCGCCGCGCGGGCCGCGCAGCGTCTTGTGCGTGGTGGTCGTCGTGACGTCTGCGATCTGCACCGGATTTGGATAGACGCCCGCGGCCACCAGACCCGCGACATGCGCCATATCGACGACGAACAACGCGCCGACTTCGTCGGCAATGTCACGGAAACGCTGCCAGTCGACGACGCGCGAGTAGGCGGAGAATCCGGCGATGATCATCTTGGGCCGGTGTTCCTTCGCCAGCGACGCCACCTGTTCGTAGTCGATCTCGCCGGTCGCGGGGTCCAGGCCGTACTGGATCGCGTTGTAGATCTTGCCGGAGAAATTGACCTTGGCACCGTGAGTCAGATGCCCGCCATGCGCGAGGCTCATCCCCAATATCGTATCGCCGGGGCTGATCAGCGCCATATAGGCCGCGGCGTTCGCCTGGGAGCCCGAGTGCGGCTGGACGTTGGCGTAGTCGGCACCGAACAGTTCCTTGGCCCGCTCGATGGCCAGCGACTCGACGATGTCGACGAATTCGCAGCCACCATAGTAACGCTTGCCCGGGTAACCCTCGGCATACTTGTTGGTCAGCACGCTGCCCTGCGCCTGCAACACCCGCGGGCTCGCATAATTCTCGGACGCGATCAGCTCGACGTGGTCCTCCTGGCGAGTGACTTCGTCCTCAATCGCCTGCCAGAGTTCGTCATCGAACCCCGCTATCTCCATCCCCTTGCTGAACATAACTACCGCCTGGATCAGTGTGCTGTGTTTCCAGCTATGTATTCTACCGCACCCGACCCACCATGACCTAGCTCACACCAGGGTTATTCCGGTCGACAGCCTATCCACTCAGCGTATCGGACCCTGACTCGAGGACGCTGACGTCCCTCGGGCAAGCTCCCTTTATGCCGTCTTTATGCCGTTCCCGTTAGTCTTTTCTCCACTGGCGAGGCCAACGACGTGACCCGACCGAAGCCCGGGGTCAACGCGCGGCGCCCCGACGCGAGACACCACGGATCTGTCTGCCCGTCCCCCGGCCGTTCTTTCTTGTGCCGCGCTTCATTTGGAGACCTATGTTCAAAAATCGCTCCTGGCTCCTGTGCGGGCTGCTGTTTCTGTGGCCCACTGTTTCGCTGGCCGAAGGAGTGCATCAGTCCACGGCGATCGATCTGACGCACCATTGGGTGGGTTACCTTTCGCTGGCAGTCATCGTCCTGGCCTACGCAGCCGCAATGCTTGAAGACATGACCATGCTGCGCAAATCCAAACCGATGTTGTTCGGGGCAACCCTGGTCTGGCTCGCGATCGTGCTCGCGTACCGGCAGCAAGGGAACGGCGACGCCGGACCGGCGGTCGCCGCATTCAAGGCCAACTTGCAGGCCTACATGGAACTGTTGCTGTTCATCATGGTTTCCATGACCTATTTGAACGCCATGGAAGACATGCGCGTGTTCGAGGCACTGCGCAACCGTTTGGTCGGTGCCCGGCTCGGCTACCGGCATGTGTTCTGGATCACGGGAGCGCTCGTGTTCATCCTCTCCTGCGTCGTCAACGGCTTGACCTCGGGTTTACTGATGGGGGCTGTCGTGATGGCCGTCGGCAAACACAACCCGCGCTTCGTGACCCTTGCCTGCATCAACATCGTCGTGGCCACCAATGCCGGCGGGTCACTGAGCCCGCTGGGGGGAATCTCGACCCTGTTCGTGTGGCAGAGCGGCAAACTTCAGTTCACGGAGTTCTTTACGCTGCTGTTACCCTGCTTTGTCAACTTCCTGGTTCCCGCGTTGATCATGAGCTTCTTCGTACCCAAGGAGCGTCCGGCTCTGCAAGCCGCCACGGTGAACCTGCAGCGCGGCGCCAAACGCGTCATCGCTCTGTTCGGCGTGACCATCGCACTCGCTGTGCTGTTCGACATGAAACTGCGCCTGCCGCCTGCGGCAGGAATGATGGCGGGACTCAGCCTGTTGCAGTTCCTCAGCTTCTATCTGGAACGATCCCAATCTCGAGATGCCTTCGAGAAGACCCCGGCCCCCATCGAGGTACCCGACGTGGCGTCTCACCTCGTTCAGGAGCGGCCTTACGACATCTTCCAGAAGGTCGCAAGGCTGGAATGGGACACCCTGCTTTTCTTCTACGGTGCCATGCTCGGAATCGGCGGACTCGGGTTCATTGGTTATCTGGACATGATTTCGACTTGGCTGTACGGTCAACATGACCCAACGGTAGCCAACGTCTTGATCGGCCTGTCGTCGGCGTTCGTCGACAACGGAACGTTGATGTTCGCGGTACTCAGCATGAACCCCGACATCCCGCAGGGCCAGTGGCTGCTGGTCACGCTGACCTTGGGCGTCGGGGGCAGTTTGCTCGCGATCGGCTCGGCTCCGGGCATCGGCCTGATGGGAATCAGCCAGGGACGTTATTCTTTCATGGCACACTTGCGTTGGTGTCCGGCGATCCTGCTGGGCTATTTCTCCGCCATCGGTGTTCATTTCGTCGTGAATGCCGGCTCCTTTTGAACGTAGAGCCAACGACTTGAAGGCAAGGCCAACACCCTGCTCAGCGGACAGCCGTCACGCGGCAACCTACGGCAACCTATCACCAGCGGTCGCAGAGCCCGAGGCGGGGGATGCGAAGATCCGGCGATCTCACAACGGCTGGCTCGACTGGTGCGCCGCAGGCTTTGTCGCCCCGGCTCTATGCACCGTATTGATCTGGCCGCTGCGCGACCATTTCCTTTCGTCCAGCATCCTGATCTTCTATCTGCTCGGCGTGTTGCTGGTCGCGGCCCGGAAGGGCCGGGCCGCATCCTTCCTCGCGTCGCTCATGAGCGCAGCGGCCTTTGCCTATTTCTTCGCACCACCGATCTTTTCACTGGCAGTCGCCGACACCGAGAACGTCATCGCGCTGGCTGCGATGCTGATCGTCGCCCAGGTCACTGGAGCCCTCGTGGAGGCCCTTCAAATACAGGTCGGCATCGCAGCTCAACGCGAATCGCACGCTGCGGCACTGTATCGGCTTAGCGCGGCCCTCGCGCAGGCGCGCCACGAGACGGAGGTGATCGAGACAGCGGTGCGCAAACTGCACGAGCAATTCGGCGTTCGGGCCGTTCTATTGTTCCCTGACCGCGATGGTCGCCTGCGCTACCCGACCGCCCCGCCACTGCCCGAGTCCCTGCGCAGCGCGGATTTGACTACGGCCGGACACGCCCTGCATACCGGCCTGCGGACAACAGACCAGCCTGACAAAGGCGATATGCTGCGTTACCACGCAATCGAAGGCTCAGGCAGCGTCTTCGGCGTCATGGTTCTGGCAGGGCGGGACTCGGTTAGTGCCAGCCGCCCGCAACCTGGGCAGAATGCGTTCCTCGACCTGTTTCGAACCCAGATCGCACAGGCACTGGAGCGGACGCGGCTCGCCGAACAGGCCAAAGAGGCGTCGCTGAAAGTCGAGGCGGAAGCACTGCGGAACTCATTGCTCGGCGCCATTTCCCATGACCTGCGGACGCCGCTCACTCGCATCATGAGCGCAGCCGGAATTCTGGCTGAGCAACAGGACCAACTGACTTGCGATGAGCAAAGGGAACTCAGCACCTTCATTCAGGACGAGGCTGAGCGCATTTCAGAACTCACGACCAAGATCCTCGACATGGCGCGTATTGCCGGCGGCACCATCGCGCTACAACGGGAATGGAATACCGCAGAGGAAATCGTCGGCGCCACGCTGACCCGCCTGGACCGTGTGCTCGATGGGCGACCGGTCAACATTCAACTGGCTGACACGATGCCACTGCTATGGGCAGATCCGGTGCTATTGCAGCAGGTGCTGAGCAACCTGATCGAGAACGCGATCAAGTACACGCCCGCATCGAGCCCGATTGACATCAGCGGTAACCGCACCGCAGACGGACTCAAACTCGAGGTCGCCGATCGTGGCCCAGGCATCCCTGACGGATTCGAGGCCCGAATCTTCGACAAGTTCTTTCGGATCGAACCGGAAAGTCCCCACGGCGGGGCCGGACTGGGCTTGGCGCTTTGTCGGGCAATAGTGGAGGCTCACGACGGGCACATCAGCGCGGCCAATCGGACCGGCGGTGGCACCGTGTTCACGCTTTCGCTACCGATTCACGAACCGCCTGCGATGGCCTTCGAGTAAGGAGCGGAATCATGAGCCCGAATTGCCCCTTGATTCTGCTGATCGAGGATGATCCCCATACACGACGATTCCTCAACACCAGCCTTGCAGGATGGGGTTGGCACACGCTGGAAACCGGGACCGGCAGGGATGGCCTTGCAGCGGCTCGATCGGCTCGCCCCGACCTCGTCATCCTTGATCTGGGGCTGCCCGACATCGACGGCATCTCGTTGATCCGGACGCTCCGGCTGACCGCCGACATTCCCACGCTTGTCCTCTCGGCACGGGGCCGCGAAAGGGACAAGATCGAAGCGCTAGACTCGGGTGCCGACGACTATCTGACCAAACCGTTCAGCACCGGCGAACTGGCTGCCCGCTTGCGGGCCTTGCTGCGCCGCTCTTCGAAGCCGGAAGACACAGGAGAACCCTTCGTGGCAGGACCGCTGAAAGTCGATTTGAGGCACCGCCGTGTCTACAAGGACTCCGTCGAAGTTCGCCTGACTCCGATCGAATTCCGTCTGGTTGCAATGCTCGTGCGCCATGCAGGGCGGGTCGTGACACACCGCCAGTTGCTAAAGGAGGTCTGGGGTCCCGATCACGTCCATGACAGCCACTATCTGCGTATTTATATGAGCCAGTTGCGGCACAAACTCGAACGTGACCCGGCTCGTCCCCGCTACCTGTTAACCGAAGTGGGGGTCGGCTACCGGCTGGTTGGTGACGAGTGAGGTCCGTCTGAGCAAGCCCGCGAACCGATCATTGGCTGGCTCCGGGTACGCCACCAGAGCAAAGACTCGAGATGTGATTTCAGTGACGGTGCCCACAACCGGCACCGCAACTATGGACCGGCGCAGAGCTGGGCGCCGATGCGGCCTTTGCGCCCCCGCCGCCGTGCACCGCCGGTGCAGAAAGCTGCTTTTGAACCGGACCGCCGCAGTTGGGACAAGCCGGGGCCGGGTCGGCAATCTTGTGCATCGCGGTAAAGTCGTGATGGCAGCTATCGCATCGATAATCGTATGTAGGCATGGTCGTTTACACCTTGTCAGAAGAACGCCTGGCGCTTTACGGTCCTGGGGCTCGCTCTGTCGCACCGACGGAACGCCGCGATATGGCGGGCCCACCCGATCAGAACGGCTTCAGCGTCGCGAGAAACACGATGGCGAACAGAAACAGTACGGGAACTTCATTGATCCATCGGTAGAACACATGGCTGCGTCGGTTGCGGTCGGCCTGGAAATCCCGCAACCATAGTCCGCAAGCCACATGGTAGGCAACCAACAGCGCGATCAACAGCAGTTTCGCGTGCAGCCACCCGGACGTACCGAAGGCCTCCCAGGCATAATCGGCCAACATCCAGAAGCCGAATAACAGTGTCAGCACCATGCCCGGCGTCATGATCCCGTAGTAGAGCTTGCGCTCCATGATCTTGAAGCGCTCGATGCTGACGACGTCACCGCTCATCGCATGGTAGACGAATAGCCGCGGGAGGTAAAAGAGCCCGGCAAACCAGGTCACCATGAAGATCAAATGCAAGGCCTTAAACCACATGCTCAAGACGCTCCCAACAGGGTCTCAATTTCTTGCCGCACCCGCCCAAAATCGACGGCGCCCGCAATCCTGTGCCGGATAAATCCATGCGAATCGATCACGAACGTGCTGGGCACCCATTCCACTCCGCCGAAGGCGGCCGCCAGACGCCCGTCCAAATCCAACGCAACTGTATACCCCAGGCCGGTCTCCCTGACCAGAGAGAGCACGCGGCTCGGAACGTCGTAGCCCATCGCCACTGCGAAAACGCGGACGCCACGCGCTCGGTAGTCCTCGCTCAACCGGTTGAAATCAGGTATCTCGAGCAGGCACGTCCGGCAGTCGCTGGCCCAGAACGTCACGACGACAGGATGCCCACGCAACTGCCCCAATTCGGTACGTTCCCCGCCAAGGCTCGTAAACGTCGCAGTCGGTCGGTCCTGACGCCATACGGCGAACAGCACCGCCGCCAGCGCGATGGCACCAAACGCCGCAAGCACGATCCGACGCGCTGTCCTATTCATGCCGCGCGACCGTGCCGGCACTTGGCGCTGGGGAACGCAGCGCGTAATCTTAAGTTCCCTACCAAATTGCCAGGAGATGTTCGATGAAGGATTTCCCCGGCGCATGGATTCTGCTTATTGGCAGCCTCTTCGCGATACAGACCTGGGTCGTTCCGGCGGTCATCAATGGGGCGACGGGAACGACCTTGATGAAGGGCACGCCCGAGGAAGGTGGCAGCAGCCTGCCGGTATCGAATGCCTATACGGATCGCGCGTTCGCGGCCTGCAACCATCACGCGGAGACCCGCGACCGTTCGACGCGGCTGACGCTGGCTCCGTCGCCGGAGAAGAGCTGGGACATCGGGTTCGGCCGGTATGTCATCCAGGCTTCGGTAGCCGTCGGGGACGAAACCAGGCCCCAACGGCGCGATTATGTTTGCCGAGTCCATTTCGCCGGGGGCGATGAGCAGGATCCGGGGAACTGGACCGTGGACGGCCTCGAATTCAGCCAGCCCTGAGCCGTTTCCGCGCACACCTAGCACCGAGGTGAACTGACGATCCGAGCGAGCTCACCTCGGCCTGCGCGGGAATTTTGCCCTCGGGAAGCCGGATCAGTCCTCGACTTGCTGGATACCGTCCAGATACCAGGTTGGCTGGCGGCTGGCTTCGCTGCGAGTGAAATGCCAGACCTCGCGAGTCATGGACGGTTCCTGGCTGGCGCCTTCACGCAACCGGGCAGCGAACAGCACACTGGCAATCAGTTGATCGCCGGATCGTTCCACGCCCAGCAGCTGTGCATCGAGGCCCAACACCTGCGTGGGCTCGTCATCAGTGCGCTCACGCAGCTGGGCTTCCAACTCGGCATACACACGCTCGGTGGCCAGTGCCCGCAGTTCTGAATAATCGCGCGCATCCCAGGCCTGCTGCAGATGCCGGTACGCTTGCTTGGCACCGGCAAGGAAAGCAGCGTGGTCGAACCCGGCCGGGACGTCCTGTGCACCGACGGGGGCGGCGCCGCCGCGGAACATTACGTCGGTATCAAATCCGGCCGGAGCGCCGGCATGCGGAGCCCGCCGCGATGAACTCTGATCCGGTCCACCGCCGAAGCCGCCTGCCGTCCCACGCCCGGTATCCCACTGCGGTGCGCCCCGACGCGCTGCCAGCAAGCGGAAGGCCAGATAGGCGACGAAACCCATCACGACGATATCGAGGAAATTGATGTGCTCGAAAGCGCCGCCGAAGAACATGGCGCCGAGCAGGCCACCGAGTGCGAGTCCTCCGAGCATGCCCATGAGGCCGCCCCGGTTGCGGAATGATTCGCGCATGGCCTGATTCCGCTGGACCGGCGCGGGCGCAGCCGAGGGTGCGCTGCGCGGCATTGCGCCGTAATCCGGTCCGGGACGGTAAGGCTGGCTGTACGAGGGTCGCCCACCGAAAGACTTGCCACCGCCGAGGCGCTTCGCGAACGCATCCCCGGGCTGAGCGAGCATAAGCACCAGGCCGACCAACACAAACAGAGAGATCTTCAAATACGGTTTCATACGGGCCTCAGGCAATTTCAACGGCTACGGTTTCCGGGACTTTACGGTTCGGACAGTTCTCGCCGCGGCGCCGGACCCAGCGGGCGCAGAGCATAGCACACGCCAGGGTCAGCTACGTCGAGTGACCGCGAACACAGACTCCAAGCTTCGGACTGATGGAAATTCAGGAGGTTCCCCCGGGAGACCGTGAGGACGACAGCGCGTGCCAAGAGAAATGTGCGGCTCGGCGGGTGCGGATTCAAGAGAGAGTTACGAGTCGCAGATGGACCCGTTGTTTGGCTGTCACCGCGTGTGAACGATCACCGGCGGCGGGGAAGTAAGTCTGGACGGGCCCGCCGGGACCCAGATCAGGGCCACGAAGCGATATGACGAAAGCCCAGTGTTGCGGCATGCATTCGGCAAACGCAATGCCCCGTCGCGCGGGTCGTCCAGGTCCGCTACGGGATCAAGCGCTCAGCAGCGAGGACGCCGCACGGAAGCTCAGTTGTGCATTGACCGCAGGTTGGAGAATCTGAAACCCGAAGCGTCCCTCTCATCCACGAAGTCGATTACGGCGCCCTCGACGTAGGGAACGCTCTTCGGATCGATGAACAACTTGACTGCACCACAATCGACCACCTCGTCGTTGGGCTGCGCATGTTCCTCCAACCTCACCCCGCACTGCAGCGTATCGCCGCAGAGAGAGGAAACGATGATCCGAATCCCCGTCGCTTCGAAACCAGAGGTTTTTACGAACTGCCTGGCGGCGCTGATCGCTTTGTCGGTGAGCGTGACCACGGCTTCGACCCTCATCTGCTATGAAATCTCCTTATATTCTGCAGGGTCTGTGCCAAGCCTTGATGCCGGGCGAGGTCACCTCGTGAGCACTTGATTTTCCGGGATCTCAGTCTTCCGTCATTCGCGCGGGGCTGGTCGTGTGAACCGCCGACCCGGCCGACGGCGCGCCAAAGCTGTGCGCCCCGCCGTGCCGACGTCCTTTCACGGTGCACGATTGGCAGGGCACTCGAGGCATAGCCCACCCCGTCCGGGTTTCGCCAGGAGTGCGCAGAAAGGAGAAACCCGACTCACGCGGCGCGGGGGCGACTGATCGTCGCGGCATCGGGACCGGCCGGCGCCTCGAAATAGCACGCGCTGACCGAATCGTGGATATGCCCAAGGCAGATCTGGAGTTCGTCCACGAATTCATGCAGTTCCTTCTGGGTTACTGCATCCGAGGAAAATGCGCGCAGGAGCCGATCGACCGGTTCCAGCACCTTCAGCGGTTCTTCGGAGCGGGGAAGCCGGCGCAGACTGTCTTCCATCTCGAGGACGCAGAATCGCACAGAGCGGGGAAAGGATTCATCCTTCATGAGGAAATCGACCGCCTCCGTGCGGCGGACCGCCGCCTGTCGGTGGCGCCGGTACATCTGGTAGGCAGTCAGTGATTTCAGCACGCTGGTCCACAGGATGTTCTCGAACGGCTTCACCGCATCGGCGGTTCCCAGTTCGTAATCCTTATAGCGCACATCCAGAATTCGGGTCGTCATATCCGCCCGTTCCAGATTGCAGCCCAAGCGATAAAACTCATAGCCGGCATCGTGGCTCATCGTGCCGGCACCTATGCCGGCAATCTGCTGCACGCCGAGTATCGTATCCTGCAGATAGCCGAAGCGCCGACGGGCGGACAACCCGTCCGCTAGGCGCTCACTGGCATGCAGGTAAAGGCCGTTGATCTGCTCCCACAACTCGCGCGGCACGATATCCCGGATCGTTCGTGCGTTCTCACGCGCGAAGCGCAGGGCCGACAGAATCGAGCCTTGCCCCCGGTCATCCCCGATCAGGAACCGCAGCACGTTGTTTTCATTGGTGACTGTGTGGCGATCGTAAAAGCGCTCGTGTGACCCGGTGATCGCGATCAAGGCGTCCCATCCAGGGCGAATATCTTTTGGCAGGTCCAGAATCAGGTTGCCATTGGCGGTGATCAAACGGGCCATGTTTTCGGCCCGCTCCAGGTACCTAGCCATCCAGTACAGATGCTCGGCTACACGCGACAGCATCGCCATGCTCAGGTCTCCTCGCTTTCGACGATCCAGGTATCCTTGCTACCGCCACCCTGTGACGAATTCACGACGGTCGAGCCCTTCTTCAATGCGACCCGGGTCAATCCGCCGTTGGTGACATACGTATCCCGTCCGGACAGGATGAACGGCCGCAGGTCCAAATGTCGGGGTTCGACGTGTTCGTCGACCAGCGTAGGCGCGGTCGACAGCAACAACAAGGGCTGAGCCATGTAATTCCGCGGGTCTTTCTTGATCAGGGTGGCGAAGCTGTCCCGCTCCTTCTTGGTCGACTTGGGACCGATCAGGATACCGTAGCCGCCCGACTCGTTGGCCGGCTTGACCACCAACTGGTCCAGATGGGCCAACACGTACTCCCGGTCCGCCTTGTCGCTGCAGCGATAAGAGGGCACGTTGGCCAGGATAGGCTCCTCGTTGAGGTAATAGCGGATGATTTCCGGCACATAGGTGTACACCACCTTGTCGTCGGCAACGCCGGCGCCCGGCGCATTGGCCAGCGCAACCTTGCCCTTCTTCCAGGACCGCAGCAGACCCGGCACGCCCAGGACCGAATCCGGGTTGAATGCCTCCGGATCCAGGAACAGGTCGTCGATGCGCCGATAGATCACGTGCACGCGACACAGGCCCTCGATCGTGCGCATGTAGACGCAGTCGTCGTCGCCGACGATCAGGTCCGTACCCTCGACCAGTTCCGCGCCCATTTGCTGCGCCAGATAACAATGTTCGAAGTACGCGGAGTTATAGATGCCGGGCGTCAGCACGACGACCTCGGGCACCTCGACCTCCGGGGGCGCCAGCGAGGCCAGGCAGCTGTAAAGCTTGGATGGGTAATCGTCGACCGGTTGTATGCTGATGTTCTCGAACAGTTCGGGAAACACCCGCTTCATGACGAGCCGGTTCTCCAACATGTAGGACACACCGGACGGCACCCGCAGATTGTCTTCCAGGACGTAGACCGTTCCATCCTTGTCCCGCACCAAATCGGAACCGCAGATATGTGCCCAGATGCCCTGCGGTGGGTCGATACCCACGCATTCGGGCAGGAAGTTCTTCGAATCTGCCAGCAACTCCCCGGGAAAGACACCATCGCGCACGATCTTCTGATCGTGGTAAACGTCGTCGATGAAACGGTTCAGCGCGCTGACACGCTGCACGAGTCCCTTCTCGATAGTGGCCCATTCCCGCGCGCCAATGATGCGCGGGATGATGTCGAACGGCCAGTTCCGGTCGATCGAACCTTCGTTTTCCGAATAGACCGTGAAGGTGATGCCCATGCTCTTGATCTGGGCCTCGGCCGCGGCTTTCCGTTCCCTGATTTCCTGGTCGGAGAGCTCGCCGAAGTGGGCGATCACCGACTGTGCGGCGGCCCGTGATCCGCCGTTCGCTGCGATCAGTTCGTCGAAGAAGCCGCTTGCATCGTAATCCTGCCAAGCGATAGTCATGCGGGTGGGTAAATTGAGGTTGGGTTGTTCAATGGCGTCTTGGGGCGGAGCGCATTAACCCGGGCATCCTGGGGTCATCGCGACTCTAAACTTCGGTTAAGCAAATTACACGCCATGGTGTTGTGTGCGAGATTCCCTTAACGCGCGCGGTCGTGTGATCCGCCCGCCGAACAATCGCGCGCCGTAGCCTCGGCCGAAAACGTCTCCGGACAAGATATTACGATGAAACGACCCGCTCGATGCGCTGCACATCGGCGGGACGAGTCGCGTATGATCTTCATAGTCGATGGACGCGGCTAGCATCTGCGCGTCCGCGCCGTCGTCAGTGGCAAGCCCTCAGTGCACCAGGAAAGAGCACGTGCACCGACACGATACACCGTCTCTGCCCGAGGGCGCACCACATCCTCTCGCCTCGGTCCTAACCGATCCATCCAACCCAGGCTTTTTTTGCCGATGCGTGCAATGACGCCTTTCTTCGTCATGGAAATCCTCGCCCGCGCCAAGGAGCTGGAACGCCTCGGCCGCGATGTGATCCATCTCGAAATCGGCGAGCCCGATTTCCCCACTCCGGCCCCGGTCATCGCCGCCGCGACTGAGTTCCTGCGCACCGGCCGCGTCGCCTACACGCCCGCGATCGGGCTGGCATCGCTGCGCGAGACCATCGCCGCGCACTACCTCGAGCGCTACGGGGTCGAGGTTCCACCGCATCGCATCATCGTGACGCCAGGCGCGTCGGGCGGTTTCCTGATCGCACTCGGCCTGATCATGACGCCTGGCCGACGCCTGCTGCTCAGCGATCCAGGCTATCCCTGCTACGCGAACCTCGTCACCCTGTTTGGCGGGAACAGCCGATTGATACCGGTGGAGGCCGAGACGCGCTTCCACCTGAGTGTCGACGCGGTGCTGGACCATTGGGATGCAGACACCGTCGGCACCATCGTGGCGTCCCCGGCGAACCCGACCGGCACCGTCATCGACCCACCGATGTTCGAGCGCTTGATCACTGCGGTCATCGAGCGCGGCGGCCACTTCATTTCCGACGAGATCTACCACGGACTGGAGTATGGAAGTTCCAGCCCTTCTGCCCTGAATTTTTCCGATCAGGCCTTCGTCGTCAACAGTTTCTCGAAATATTTCGGCCTGACCGGCTGGCGCATCGGCTGGGTGATCGTACCGGAGTCCTTCGCTCGTGCCGCAGAGACTGTCGCACAGAACCTGTTCATCTCGGCCCCGACACCGAGCCAGCACGCCGCGCTCGCCGCCCTGGGGCCCGAGTGTCGAGCCGAACTCGAAGGTCGCCGACAGGAGTTTCAGGCCCGGCGCGATTATCTGGTCAGTGCCCTCCGGGCTCTCGGCTTCGGCATACAGGCCGTACCGGAGGGTGCCTTCTACGTCTTTGCGGACGCCAGCGCCCACACCGACGACAGCTTCGAGTTCGCCCGGCGCCTGCTCGAGGACCAGGCCGTCGCCGTCACGCCGGGCAAGGATTTCGGTCGGTATCGGCACGAGCGCTATGTAAGGTTCGCCTACACGACGTCGATACCCCGGATGGCCGAGGCGATCGAACGGATACGCCGATCTTTATAGGATCTTTACGCCGGCAACGGATTCCGTCTGTTAGCATCCGGCCGAGTAAGGCAGGCATTCCTGATGCAGACTCCTGCCGAACCCCAGGCCCGCAACCTGTTCAAGCTCGCTCTCGGCGTCGTTTACGGTGACGTCGGGACCAGTCCTCTGTACACCATGAAGGAGGTCTTCAACGGCACCCACGCAGCGACGGTCAATGCCGCCAATGTCCTGGGGACGCTGTCGCTGATCTTCCGACAGTTTATCCCCATCCGTTCGACGTCAAAACTTGAGGAAACCTTGTCTGAGATGAACGCTGCCGTCCGAATTCTCGCTGCATTGCTGCCGGCTGCGCTGCCCGGCCTTGCCAACGCGACCGAGGCTGATGCTTCGCGCACCATCGATCTGAGCGGAAACTGGGTCGGGATCGCCGCCATCGTCATCTTCTTCCTCGCCTATGTCTTTGCGATGCTCGAAGAGAGCACGATGCTCCGCAAGTCGAAGCCGATGGTGCTCGCCGCAAGCCTGATCTGGGCGCTGATCGCGGCTGTGTACGTCTCCGGCGGACTGGGCGAGATTTCTGGCAGCGCGTTCCGACGCTCGCTGGAGGGTTATGCCGAGTTGTTCCTGTTCATACTGGTATCGATGACCTATCTCAACGCCATGGAGCAGCGCGGCGTTTTCGACACCTTACGCATCTGGCTGTTAAGCAAAGGTTTCGGTTATCGCAATCTGTTCTGGATCACGGGGATCCAGTCGTTCTTCCTGTCTTCCGTCTGCAACAATCTGACGACCGCCCTGCTGATGGGCGCGGTCCTGATGGCGATGGCGAAGAACAATCGCCGCTTCATCACCATCGCCTGCGTCAACGTCGTGGTGGCGACCAATGCCGGCGGATCGTTCAGCCCCTTTGGCGATATCACTACCCTTCTGGTCTGGCAAAAGGGCGTCGTACCCTTCGTCGATTTCTTTACGCTGTTCATTCCGTCGGTGGTCAACTTCCTGGTACCCGCGTTGATCATGCAATTCTGGATCCCGACGGGCAAGCCGGCATCGGCCGGCAAGGCCGTACCCTTGCGCAGGGGCGCATCGGGCATCATCATCCTATTCCTGTTGACGATTCTGACCGCGGTCTCGTTCGAGCATTTCCTCCAGCTTCCGCCCGCGGCCGGCATGCTCGCCGGCCTGAGCTACCTGAAATTCTACTTTTACTATCTCTACCGAACGCGCATCCGACCTTCGTCAACCATACCGGCCCAAAGGGACACCGACGATCTGGAAGGGGCGGAGATACCGGGGGATCCGGGTGAGACGAAGCAGTTTTTTGATGTGTTCCACAACGTCGCTCAGCTTGAGTGGGACACCCTGCTGTTCTTCTACGGTGTCATGGTCAGCGTCGGCGGCCTCAGCTTCATCGGCTACGGGACCCTGGCGTCGCAACTCCTTTACACGGACCTGGACCCCACGGTCGCCAACGTGCTGGTGGGCATCGTTTCAGCCTTTGTCGACAACGGCACCATCATGTATGCGGTATTGACCATGCAACCCGCCCTGTCCGAGGGGCAGTGGCTGCTGGTCACGCTGACTGCCGGCTGCGGCGGCAGTCTGCTCGCCATCGGATCGGCGGCGGGTGTAGGACTACTGGGACAAACCCGCGGCCTCTACAATTTCGTTTCGCATCTGAAATGGGCGCCGGTTATTGCCCTGGGCTACGCTGCCAGCATCCTGGTCCATTTCGCGATGAATGCTCGATTCTTCTGACCCGCGCGATTGTTCGACGCCGCATCCCACCCCCGCAGTCCAGGAGTAGCCATATGCAGATGTTTCGCACCAAGACCAGCACGCCGGACGATTTCGAGGAGAGCGGGCTCCGGCGCTGTCTCAGCGCGACCGACCTGACGCTTCTCGGCATCGGCGCCATCATCGGCACCGGAATCTTTGTGTTGACCGGTATCGCCGCGGCCACGCAGGCTGGGCCGGCGGTCACGATTTCGTTCGTCATCGCGGGTCTGGCCTGCGCCTTCGCCGCCCTGTCCTACGCCGAACTCGCCTCCAGCGTCGGCGGTTGCGGTAGCGCCTATGGCTATAGTTACGCCGCCTTCGGCGAGATCATCGCCTGGATCATCGGTTGGGACTTGATGCTCGAGTATGCGATTTCGGTCGCCGCGGTCGCGAACGGCTGGTCCGGGTACCTCTGCCAGGCGCTGAATGCGATCGGCTTCCCGCTACCGGATGCGCTGACCAAAGCGCCCGAGCTCGGCGGCATCATCAACCTGCCCGCCTCGGCCATCATCTTTTTCCTGATGGCGCTGCTGATCGTCGGGGCCAAGGAAAGTGCCAGACTCAATGCCGTGATGGTCTCGGTCAAGCTGATCACGATCACGGTCTTCGTGACCATCGCCGTATTCAACGTCAATCCGGCGAACTGGGATCCTTTCATGCCCTTTGGCTGGTTCAGCCACAACGCCGACGGCAAGCCCGTGGGTGTAATGGCCGGCGCATCCATCGTGTTCTTTGCATACGTGGGCTTCGATGCGGTCTCGACCGCCGCCGAGGAAGCGCACAATCCGAAACGGGACGTCCCGATTGGCATCCTCGGCTCCCTGGCCTTCTGCACGACGGTCTACATCATCGTGGCCGGCCTGCTGACCGCGATCGTGCCCTACGCCGATCTCAACGTGGCATCGCCCGTGGCTCATGCGCTGCAGTTGATCGGCTTTCGGTGGGCCTCGGCGCTCGTGTCCACCGGGGTTATCGCCGGGCTCACCACCGTCATGCTGGTGCTCTATTACGGCCTGACCCGGATCATCTTTGCCATGTCCCGCGACGGGCTTTTGTCGGACTGGTTCTCCACGGTGAACGCGCGCACGCAGACACCGATCCGCGTCATTGTGATCTGCGGGCTGTTCATCGCGGCAGTCGCCGGACTGGTACCGCTCGGAGAACTCGCCGAACTGGTCAACATCGGTACCCTGTTCGCGTTCGTTCTGGTCTGTTTCGGCGTGATCACGCTACGTATCACCCAGCCCGAAATGAAGCGTCCGTTCCGTACCCCGATCAATCCCGTTTTCCCGCTGCTCGGTGCGGCGATGTGCCTCGCGCTGATGGGCTTTCTGCCGACCCTGACCTGGGTGCGTTTTGTCGTCTGGCTGGGCATCGGGCTGCTGATCTATTTCGGCTATTCCTACCGGCATAGCCGTCTCCGCCAGCCGACCTGAGCCGCGCGCATGGCGCCTCAGGGAGCCCCTCCAGGCCAGGGACTGGAGGAGGTTCTCCTGTTCGTTCTCCTGCAACTCAGCCTCATCATCGTAATGGGGCGAGTTGCCGGCGGGCTCGCCCAGAGGCTGGGACAACCCCGGGCCGTCGGCGAGATGCTGGCGGGCCTGTTGCTGGGCCCCTCCCTCTTCGGGCGGCTGGCACCGGCCGCGCAGGCCTTCGTCTTCGAATCGACCGATACGCTCCCGATCGGCATCATCAGCCAAATCGGACTCATCCTGCTGATGTTCCAGATCGGCCTCGAGTTCGACTTCAGCCACCTTCAGGCCGGACGCAATAAGCGCGCGGCGATTGCCGTGGCCCTGGTCGGCATCGTCTGCCCCTTCATTTTCGGCTTTGGTTTCGGCTTCGGATCATCCGCCACCCTGGCCCCATTCATCGACAGGTCGGCCTATTCCCTGTTCCTGGCGACCGCGTTCTCGATCACCGCAGTTCCGGTCCTCGGGCGCATCATGATGGAGTACGGACTGACACAGACCCGCATCGGCGTGATCACCATCGCGGCAGCAGCCATCACCGATGCCATCGGCTGGACCTTGCTGGCCCTGATCAGCACCTGGGTGACGAGCCGGCTGGCGCCTCTCGACACGCTGCTACAGCTCGGCTACCTCGGCCTCTATGGCTTGGCGTGCTGGTCGCTGCTGAGACCGCTGCTCCGCTGGCTGGTGCGTGTCATGCGCCGGGGCGACGACGTTCTGACGCAGGACCTGATGGCGCTGTTGCTGGCGGCCGTGTTTCTGTCTGCGATCGTTACCAACTGGCTGGGTCTGTTCGCGATCTTCGGTGGCTTTGTGATCGGTATGCTGCTACACGACCAGCGCGCCTTGGTCGACGCCTGGAAAGCCAGGGCAGCCGACCTGGTCATGGTGTTCTTCATGCCGGTTTTCTTCACTTACACGGGGCTGCGCACGGATGTGGGCCACCTCGACAGCCCTCAACTGTGGGGCGCCTTTGCGCTCGCGCTGCTACTCGCCGTCACGGGAAAGTTCGGCGGCTGCTATCTCGCCGCGCGCTGGAGCGGGCTGGATGCGTCTTCGTCACGGAATGTCGCGATCATGATGAATACGCGTGGCCTGTTGGAACTGGTCATCGCGAATGTCGGGCTGGACCTCGGCGTCATTCCACCATCGGTCTTCACCATGCTGGTGCTGATGGCGGTGCTGAGTACGATGATGACGGCTCCGGCACTGCGGCGTTGGCTCCCGCGGTCCGCCTAGCCCACCGACGGCAGGCATCTGTCGGCCGGCTGAGACGCGGAGGGGCGGAACCGAATCCGCCCCTCCGCGGGGGACTACGTCAAGGAACGAAGTAGAGCGGGGTCTCGCCGATCGGCGTGTCGCGACGCGGACAGGTGGGGCACGGCTCCGAGATCAGCTCGTAGGCATGGCGGACGGCCAGGATGGTGCTCGTCAGCCGAACCGGTTGCTCCAAAAAGAACTCCTTCTCCCCGAGACGGTCGGCAAAGCCCGTTCTCTTCATCACGTCGTACAAGTGCCGGCTGACACCGCACAAAATGACCTTGATGCCGCGCTCCCTGATCCTGTCCAGAAACTCTTCTATCAGCCCCAGCGCAACGGCATCCGGGTTTCGCGCTCTCTTCATGCGGAGGAGCAGCACTTCCGTATCTCTGCCGACTCGGCTTTCGATATACGCGAAATGCCTTTCCAGTGCCGCCGAAGACCCAAAGAACAATTCGCCTTCCAGGCCGAAGAGCAAAATCTTCGTACAGGGAACGTCTTCCGGCAGGCATTCGTGAATGGCCCCCTCACCGGTGACGACAAACTCCGTCAAGCGCATACGGCCTGCCCTGGGCACCGCAAGGAGGAACGACATGAAGATGCCGATCAATACGCAGAACTCGATCGAGATACCCACGGCAGAGAAGGCGGTCACGCCAACGATTACTGCGTCGAAGCGGGTCGCGCGGAAATGCAGCGAAAGCGCGTGCCAATCCACCATCTTCCACGCGGAAACCAGCAGAATCCCCGCCAGGACAGCCTTAGGTATGAAACGCGCGTACGGTGCGAGAACGAGCATGATGACCGCCACCGCAACCGCAGACACGACGCCAGACCACTGGGTTACGGCACCCGCCTGCTGATTGATCGCCGAGCGCGTCAGCGATCCAGAGCCCGGAATGCACTGGAAGAAGCTACCGACCAAATTCGCCAGCCCTTCGCTGAGACATTGCTGGTTCATGTCGAGCTTCTCACGAGTGGCTGAGGCTAGGGCCTTCGCCATCGACAAGGCTTCCAGCAAACCCAAAACGGATATGGCAAGTGCCCCTGTGGCGAAATCGCGCATCATTGCCGCGTCGAAAACCGGAACCTCGAACGATGGCAGCTTGGCGGGGATCTCACCGATGACCTTTACGCCCCGGCTTTCCATACCCAAGTAGGTCGCCAAGCAGGACATTGTGACCACCACAATGAACAGGTCCGGTAGAAGTCCCCAGCTCAACCGCCCCTTGATCCAACGCAACACTACGACCAGAGCGATTGTTGCGATGCCCAGAAGCAGAGTCTCTTGATGGATGTCACCACCTTCGGTGAGAGTTCGCCAAAATCGGTAGAGGAAGTGATCATGCACGTCACCGACGGCCTTCAGCCCCAGGAGGTTCTTGAGCTGATCCAGCACGATCAAACTGCCCGCACCGAGCGTGAAGCCAATAATTACCGAATGCGAGATGTAGCCGGTGAGGTCTCCCAGGCGGAGCATGGTGATCGCGAGCTGTATCGCTCCGACCATGAACGTCAGCAGTATGCATGCCTGAATCTTCAGGTCGGGAGGGACCGATGCCACCACGCTCAGGACCGCGATCGAAATCGCGTTAGTTGGCCCATTGATGAGTTGTCGTGACGACGCAAACACCGCGCCCACAACCGTCATCACGATGGCGGTGTAGAGTCCATACTCGCCCGGCAATCCCGCCACCAGTGCGTAAGCCATCGCCTGGGGTACTGCAACGGTTGCGACCGTCAAGCCTGCGATGAGATCAGCTCTCGCATCCTTGAAGGAGTAGTCATGGAGTAAATGAATCGCAGGGATTAATCTGGCGATGCTCATTGAACGATCTTCGCGCGTTTGGCCTTGGGGCATCGAATCTCCCTTTTGAAGTCTTCGAAATGAGTGGAAACCGACGGGTCCACCGCGAAGGGCCGCACCGGCGGTGCATGGCGATACCCGAACCGAA
This sequence comes from Methylolobus aquaticus, assembly GCF_054172105.1. Classification (NCBI taxonomy): domain Bacteria; kingdom Pseudomonadati; phylum Pseudomonadota; class Gammaproteobacteria; order Methylococcales; family Methylococcaceae; genus Methylolobus; species Methylolobus aquaticus. Next base: position 241,742 of record NZ_JBSYXP010000004.1, on the reverse strand, counting down.
CCAGGCTGTCATTCCCCGCGGACTCTCAGAATCACGCAAATAACAGGCCAAGGTGCAGCGCTGTCAGCGTATCGCACCCGGCTAAGAACACCTAATAATAAAAAGTAATTTCGTCATTCCAAAATGTAAGCATGAATCCATTGCTGGCGACACTGTCCGGCAGGAAGACGAGGGCTAGCGGGTGCGAGTTGACGCGGTTTTGGGTCTGGGGACCGAATTCCCCCCGAGCTCGACGAGCCCGTCAAGTGGCGACTGAGGCTGCACGCCCTCGGTGCAGGGCAAGCGTGGGGACATGAGAGCGCTCCGGGAGCACTCTGGCATACGAGCGCGATACCCGGGCAACCGGGCACCGCGCCATGAGAGATCAGGGTCGGGTGTCGACCGCGCCTTCCTTTTCCGGCAGCAGCAGATCCGCGCGGCTGACGCCCAGACGCAGAGCCAGCGCGCTGGCGACGTAGATCGACGAATAGGTACCCACGACGATACCGATGATAAGCGCGATCGCGAAGTTGTGGATGATCTCGCCACCCCAGATCGCCATCGCCAGGACCGTGACGAACGTCAGGAAGGAGGTCATCAGCGTACGGCTCAGGGTTTCGTTGATCGACAGGTTCATGATGTCGATCACCTCGCCACGACGGTACTTCCGGAAATTCTCGCGAATCCGGTCGAACACGACGATGGTGTCATTGAGCGAATAGCCCATGACCGCAAGAATTGCGGCCAGCACGCTCAGATCAAAGTCCAGCTGGAAAAACGAGAAGATCCCGAAAATCATGATGATGTCGTGCAGCGTCGCCAGAATCGCGCCCAGCGAGAATCGGTATTCGAAACGCCACGCGACGTATACGAGAATCCCGATCGTCGCCAGCACCAGCGCGAGGATGCTGCTCTCCGTCAGGTCATCGCCCACCTGGGGCCCGACGAATTCCACCCGCGTAATCGTGGCCTTGAACGCCGGATCGGTGTTCAGGGCGGCTGAGACGCGGCTCTTAAGGTCGTTCTGGGCCAGCCCGAGATCTTCGGCGACCGAGTCCTTGGCGGTTCCCTCCGCGGCCGGTGCGCCCTCGGCATTCGCCTCCGGCGGCAGCCGGATCAGGACGGTCCGGGCGGTACCGAAGTGCTGCGCGGTCGGCCCGTGGAATCCGGCCGTCTCGAGTTGCGCCCTGATCGCGTTCAGGTCGGGCGGGTTGTCATAGGTCGCTTCGACCACGGTACCACCGGTGAAGTCGATCGCGAAGTTCAGGCCCTTGACGAACAGCGAGACGATCGCGGCCAGGCTCAGGATGACCGACAGGCCCACGGCTATGGTCCGCTTGCCGAGAAAGTCGATCTTGTAGTTGCGGGTGATGGTTTCAGCCACGGGTGCGGGTCCTCAATGAAATTCGGCGAGCTCGATTCAAATCCACAGCTTCGCGGCGCGGCGCTGCCCGTAGACCCAGTTCACCATCATGCGCGTGCACATGACGGCGGTGAACATCGACGTCAGGATACCGATGGTTAGCGTGACGGCGAAACCCTTGACTGGCCCCGATCCGATGCCGAACAGCATCACGGCGGCCAGCAGGGTCGTGATGTTCGAATCGAAGATCGTGCTGAAAGCGCGCTCGAAGCCGGCATAGATCGCGGATTGCGGAGAGTTGCCGTTGCGCAATTCTTCCTTGATGCGCTCATAGATCAGCACGTTGGCGTCGACCGCCATGCCGATGGTCAGGGTGATGCCGGCGATACCGGGCAAGGTCAGCGTCGCCTGCAGTAGCGACAGGATCGCCAGAATCAATGCCACGTTGAATATCAGCGTGAAGGCGGCGATCAGCCCGAACACCTTGTAGTAAACCAGCATGATGACGATGATCGCCGCGAAGCCGATCATGAAGGAACGCACGCCCTGATCGATGTTCTCCTTCCCGAGGCTCGGACCCACGGTGCGCTCCTCGACGATGTCCACCGGCGCCGCCAGGGCCCCTGCTCGCAGCAGCAGCGCGAGATTGCGGGCTTCGTCCGCGGTGTCGAGTCCGGTGATCTGGAAGCGCTTGGTCAATCGGTCGCGGATCGTCGCCACGTTGATGACCTCTTCGACCTTCTTGCGTGTCGTGACTTTCTTACCGTTGATTTCCTTGGTCTCGGACTTGTTCTCGATGAAAACGACGGCCATCGGTTTGCCGATGTTGACGGCGCTGGTATCCGCCATCCGTTTCGCGCCGATGCTGTTGAGCGTCACGAACACGGCGGGCGTCCCCGACTGCTGATCCATACCGGAGGCCGCGTCGACCACCTGATCGCCCGTCACGATGATCTTCCGCTGCAGCAGAATCGGCTGTCCGGCACGGTCGCGATACAACTGTGCCGTCAGGGGCACCCGTGAATCGGCCGCCGACGGAACGCTGTGCTCGGTATCGACCAGCCGGAACTCCAGGGTCGCCGTGGCACCGAGGATTTCCTTGGCTCGGGCCGTGTCCTGCACGCCGGGCAACTGCACGACGATCCGGTCCGTCCCCTGCTGCTGGATCACCGGTTCGGCCACGCCCAGTTCATTCACACGGTTGCGCAGGGTCGTGATGTTCTGGCCCACCGCGAACTTCTGCACTTCCCGCTTCTCGACCTCGGACAAGGTCGCAAGCAGGACATTCTGACTCTCGTCGGTATCGATCAGCAGCCCGCGGAACTCCCGACCCAGCACACTTTGCGCCTGCGCCAGCGTCGCGGTGTCGTCGAACTGCGCGCGGATGGTACCGTTCTGGCGGTCGACCGAGCGGTAGCGCAGTTTGTTCTCGCGCAACAGGGTCCGCACGTCCTCGGCGTAGCGCTCTTCGCGCTGTTTGATCGCGGCTTCCATGTCGACCTGCATCATGAAATGCACGCCGCCCCGCAGATCCAGACCCAGGTACATGGGCTGGGCACCGATCGCCCGCAGCCAGCCCGGTGTCGCGGGTGCCAGATTTAGCGCGACCGTGTAATTGGTGCCCATGGCCTTCTCGATCGCATCAGCTGCCTTGAGCTGGGCATCGGTATCGGCAAAGCGGATCAGCAGCCTCTTGTCGTTCAGTTCGACCTTTTGCGGCTTCAGGCCCTGCCCCTGCAGCAACTCTTCGACCTGCTTCCGGACCGTGTCGTCGACCTTGGCGGACCGCACCGGCGACAACTGCACGGAAGGGTCTTCGCCGAAGAAATTCGGCAACGCATAGATGAAGGCCCAGAGCAGGACGCCCAGGATCAGCAGATTTTTCCAGAGAGGGAACGAATTGCGCATAGTGTCTTCCAGTACTCAGCCGGACGAATGGAATCCCTTCGTCCAACGCGGGCCGCGCGGCTAGGAGGCGGGTTTATCCAGTTTGTCCTGCTTTCGCTTGCTCGCCTTGTAGGTGCCCTTCGGCATCAGCGAGGCCACAGCGTGACGCTGGACGTTTACCTGCACGTTGTCGCCCACTTCCAGCACGATGAAGTTCTCGTCCAGGTCGACGATCTTGCCGAGCAGCCCCCCATTGGTGACAACCTCCACGCCCTTTGCCAGCGACTCGATCATTTTCTTCTGTTCGCGGCCACGCCGATGCTGGGGCAGCACGAATAACAGAAAAAACATCAGCAGGATCGCGATCGGCAGAATGAGTCCGGCGAATCCGGGCTCCTGCGCGGCAGGGCCGGCAGCCTGCGCATGTGCACTCGATATCAGGAAATCCATACGGGTCTTAGCCTCGCGGCGGTCATCGTTAAAAGCGCGGCATTATGGCACAAAACGCGCTAAGCGGCGCCGCGATTCCGCAAAAAGTCAGCCACGAAAGCAGACCACGCATCGGCTTCGATGGCGTCACGAATACCGCGCATCAGGTCCTGGTAGTAATACAGGTTGTGTATCGTGTTCAGGCGGGCGCCGAGGATCTCGCCGCATTTGTCCAGATGCCGCAAATAGGCGCGGCTGTAGTTACGGCAGGTGTAGCAGCCGCACTGTTCGTCGATGGGGCGCCGGTCGTCTCGGAAACAGGCGTTACGAATCCGCAGGTCACCGAAGCGGGTGAACAGATGGCCGTTCCGCGCATTGCGGGTCGGCAGCACGCAGTCGAACATGTCGATGCCCAGGCCAACGGCTTCGACGATATCCTCGGGCGTCCCAACCCCCATCAGGTAACGCGGCCGATCCCATGGCATTGCGGGTAGCAGCGCGCCGAGCACACGCCGCCGGTCCTCCTTGGGCTCCCCCACCGAGAGTCCGCCGATCGCGTACCCATCGAAACCCAGGCTGACCAGCCCCGTCAGCGACTCCTGTCGCAGCGTCTCGTAGATACCGCCCTGAACGATGCCGAACAGCGCATTCGGATTGCCCTGGTGGGCACGCAGGCTACGCTCGGCCCAGCGCAGTGAGAGCTGCATCGAGGCTCGCGCTGCCTCGTAGCTGGCCGGATAGGGGGTGCATTCGTCGAAGATCATCACGATGTCCGACCCGAGCGCACGCTGCACGGCCATCGAGTCCTCGGGCCCCAGGAATACCGGCGAGCCATCGATCGGCGAGCGGAAACGGACGCCCTCCTCCGTGATCTTCCGCATCGCCCCGAGGCTGAACACCTGGAAACCGCCGGAATCGGTCAGGATCGGACCGTCCCAATGCATGAAACCGTGCAGCCCCCCGTGCAGACCGACGATGTCGGTGCCCGGGCGCAGCATCAGGTGAAAGGTATTGCCGAGGATGATTTCGGCGCCCAACCCCCGCAGTTCTTCCGGGGTCATGGCCTTGACTGTGCCGTAGGTGCCGACCGGCATGAAGGCGGGAGTCTGCACCGTGCCGTGGCTGAGCGACAGCTCACCGCGTCGCGCCGCTCCGGCGCTGGCTGCAATGGAAAATTGCATGGTGCTTCAGGCAATGCGCCGGGTCGGCAGGAAACCGACCACGTCGCCTATGGAAACTGTTGGTGCCGATGGTCGGACTTGAACCGACACGACTTGCGTCACCACCCCCTCAAGATGGCGTGTCTACCAATTCCACCACATCGGCTAGGAAACTGATCAGGAAAGATCCTGCCCCGGCAAGCTCACTTGGCCGGTGCGGGGCCCCCGGTCGGGACGTCTGCAGACTGCGGCAGGTCGCTCGGCGCCTTCGCAGGCTGTTGTACCGGCGGCAAGTCCGACGAGGTCTTGGGAGCGGCCGGCGTGTCCATGATGTCAGCCGACTTATTGTCCCTGTGATCGGACAAATAGGCAAGCGTGAGGCTGGTGCTGAAGAACACCACGGCCGCGATCGCCGTCGACTTCGACAGAAACGTGGCAGCACCCCGGGCACCGAAGAAGGTGTTTGAGGAACCACCGAAGCCCGCGCCGGCATCAGCCCCCCGGCCCCTCTGGATCATGACCAGACCAATGATCGCCAGAGCAACCAGTACATGCAGAACCGTTAGCGCTTGAACCATGAACACACCCAAAGGAAACCGTACGACAATCGGGGCGCTGCGATGAAGGCGGTGCCTCCAAATGCACAGCACACCAAGGAATCGGGGCGAGTGCTCACAGCGTTTCTCGCGCCGACCCGGGAAAGCCGCGTAGAGTACCCTGCGGCCCGCCCGGTTGGCAAGGATCGTTCTCCGGTTTCAGCGCAGGAACGCCCGCGCGTTCCGGAACATCCGGCGCCATGCGCCTTCCTGCTCGCTGCTGACCGATCGCCAATTGTTCTGCAAGCCGCGGTAGCAACGTTCCGGATGCGGCATCATGATCGTGAAACGCCCGTCCGGCGTTGTGAGTCCGGCAATGCCGAGCGGCGAACCGTTGGGATTTTCCGGAAAGCGCTCTGTCGGGGCGCCTACAGCGTCCACATACTGCAGCGCAACCAGCGGGCCAGCGGCTGCGAGTGCCGCAGGCGTGTCGAACTGTGCCCGCCCCTCGCCATGCGCCACGACCACCGGCATGCGTGAGCCCGCCATGCCGTTGAAGAATAGCGAAGGCGATCCGCCGACGCGCACCGGTACCCAGCGCGCCTCGAATTGTTCCGATACGTTACGCACGAAGCGTGGCCAGTGTTCGGCGCCCGGAATCAGCTCCCTGATCTGCGCCATCATCTGGCAGCCATTGCAGACGCCCAGCGCGAAGGTGCCCGAACGCTGGAAGAAGGCTTCGAAGTCGTCGCGCAACCGCGCGTCGAACAGAATCGACTTCGCCCACCCCCCGCCGGCACCGAGCACGTCACCGAACGAGAAACCGCCGCAGGCCGCAAATCCCGCGAAATCGGCGAGTTTGACCCGGCCTGCCGCCAGGTCGCTCATGTGGACGTCGACGCTGACGAAGCCGGCCTGCTCGAATGCGGCCGCCATTTCCACATGACCGTTGACGCCCTGCTCGCGCAGCACGGCTACCCTCGGGCGCGCCAGATGCAGATAGGGCGCCGCAGGATCTTCCGCGGGGTCGAAACTCAACGCCTCGTGCAAGGCGGCGCTCCCGCCATCGACGATGGCCGCGTACTGCTGCGCAGCGCAGCCGGGATCGTCGCGCAGCGCCTGCATCCGGTAGCTGGTCTCTGCCCAGCAAGCCTGCAATTCGGCGCGCGTCGCCTCGAAGCACACCGTCCCGCGGTTCCGGATCGAGATCCGACCCGAATCGGTCGGCGCACCGAGCACCCTGACGCAAGTACCAAGACCCGCCCGCTCGAGCAGCGTCCGGACGGCGTCGAGCTCTGCGGCCCGCACTTGCAGCACGGCGCCGAGTTCCTCGGCGAACAGCAGCGGGAGCAGCTCGGCGTCATCGCACTCGAGGTCGATGTCGATGCCGCAGTGGCCGGCGAATGCCATCTCGCACAAGCTTGCGAGCAGCCCGCCATCCGAGCGATCGTGATACGCGAGCAGTGCGCCCGCTGCGTTGAGATCCTGAATCGCGGCGAAGAACGCGCGAAACAGCCGCGGGTCGTCGAGATCCGGACAGGCCCCGCCGGTCTGGCCGTAGACCTGCGCCAGAACCGAGCCACCCAGTCGATGTCGGCCGCACCCCAGATCGACCAGCAGCAGCACCGTGTCGCCGGATTGCAACTGTGGGGTCAGGGTGCGGCGCACGTCACTGACGGGCGCAAACGCCGAGACGATCAACGATACCGGCGCGGTCATGGTTTGCTGCACGCCCCGCTCGGACCAGACCGTCTTCATCGACAGCGAATCCTTACCCACCGGAATCGCGATACCCAGGGCCGGGCATAGCTCGTGCCCCACGGCCTCGACCGTATCGAACAGGCGTGCGTCCTCGCCCGGCGCGCCGCAAGCCGCCATCCAGTTCGCTGACAGCTTGACGTCGCCAAGAGCTCCGATCCGGGCGGCCGCGATATTCGTCAGCGCTTCGCCGACGGCCATCCGCCCCGATGCCGGTGCGTCGGTGACGGCCAGCGGCGCGCGTTCGCCCATCGCCATCGCCTCACCATGGACCGCCCGGAAACCGGCGGCAGTCACGGCCACGTCGGCGACCGGAACCTGCCAGGGCCCGACCATTTGATCGCGCACGACCAGCCCGCCGACCGAGCGGTCGCCGATATGGATCAGGAAACTCTTGTCGGCCACGGCCGGGAAGCGCAGGACGCGCCGCACGGCCTCGCCCAGTTCGACCTCCGAAAAGTCGAACTCGGCACAGGCACGGGTTACCCGCGCGACGGATCGATGCATCTTCGGCGGCTTGCCGAACAGCAGCGACATGGGCAAGTCGACGGGCGCGTTATCAAAACGCGCATCGGTCAACTGCAGAACTTCCTCTTCGGTCGCGTAGCCGAGCACCGAATACGGACAACGCTCCCGCTCACAAAACTCCTGGAACGCGGTGAGAGATTCCCGGGCCACCGCGAGTACATACCGCTCCTGCGACTCGTTGCACCAGATTTGCATCGGCGACATGCCGGGGTCGTCATTAGGGATGGCCCGCAGTTCGAAACGCCCGCCCCGGCTGGCGTCGTGGATAATCTCCGGCACCGCGTTGGAGAGCCCGCCGGCACCCACGTCGTGAATCGCCAGGATGGGATTTTCTTCGCCGAGCGCCGCACAGCGATTGATGACCTCCTGGCAGCGACGCTGCATTTCCGGATTCTCGCGCTGGACCGACGCGTAATCGAGTGCCTCGGCGCTGGCGCCTGACGCCACCGACGACGCGGCGCCGCCACCCAGCCCGATCAGCATGGCCGGACCGCCCAGCACGATGATCGCGGCGCCGGGCGGAATCTTCAGCTTGTGGATGTTCGGCGAACGGATGGTTCCCATCCCGCCGGCGATCATGATCGGCTTGTGGTAACCGCGAAGTGACTCCGGATCGCCAGAGTCCTGTTCGTAGGTGCGGAAGTAGCCGCACAGATTCGGTCGCCCGAATTCATTGTTGAAGGCCGCGGAGCCGATCGGTCCTTCGAGCATGATCTGCAGCGCCGACGCGATGCGTTCCGGCTTGCCGAGTGCGCTCTCCCAGGGCTGGGGAAAGCCGGGGATGCGCAGATGAGAAACCGAGAACCCGGCCAGACCGGCTTTGGTCTGCGAACCGCGCCCAGTCGCCGCCTCGTCGCGAATTTCGCCACCGGACCCGGTCGCGGCCCCCGGGTGGGGCGAGATCGCCGTCGGGTGGTTGTGCGTCTCCACCTTCATCAACAGGTGGGACGGCTCATCCACGTAATGGTAATCGCCGGTCTTCGGGTCCCGCAGCAGCACCGCCGTGTCCCGCCCCTCCACGACCGCCGCATTGTCATGGTAAGCCGAGAGAATGCCGGCCGGGCTCACGGCGCTGGTGTGGCGGATCATCCCGAACAGCGTCTCGGGCCGGGGGACGCCGTCGATCGTCCAGCTGCCGTTGAAAATCTTGTGCCGGCAATGTTCCGAGTTGGCCTGGGCGAACATCATCAGCTCCACGTCGGTCGGATCCCGTCCCAGGCCTTGAAAGCTGTCCGCCAGATAGTCGAGCTCGTCCTCCGACAGGGCGAGTCCGAGGGAATGGTTGGCGGCCGCGAGCGCAGGTCGCCCCTGTGCGAGCAGTGGCACCGTCGCCAGGGGTGCCGGTTCATGATGCGCGAAAATCGCCGCTTCGTCGCCATCAGCCAGGACGGTTTGCGTCATGCGGTCGTGTAGCCGCGCCGTCAGGCCGTTCCACGCTTCCGCAGGCAGTTCACCTGCGTGGTCGAAACGGTAGCGTATGCCGCGCTCGACCCGCCGCACGGCCGTCAGGCCACAGCGTTGGACGATCTCGCTCGCCTTGCTCGACCACGGCGAGATCGTCCCGAGGCGAGGCACGACCAGCGCGGTCAGCGAATAAGTGATGTCCTCGGCCGCCGCCTCGCCATACGTCAATACCTGTTCCAGCCTTTCCCGCTCCTCGGTCCGGAGCGGTCGTTCCAGCTCCACGAAGTGCTCGTAGTGTGCCTGGAGGTTACGCAGAGCGGGGATCGCTGCGCGCAGCTCGTCGAGCCACCGCCGCCGGCGCCCCGCCGACAGGGCTGTTGATCCGGTAAGCCTGATGTACATCGTGATACGTAGGGTTTAGGAAGTGCTCGAGGATGGACGGCGAAACCAACGGCGACCGACGGCGGCACCAGCGAGAAGCCTGCGGATTACACGACAAAACGCATCGCGCAGTTGCCACGCGCGGAGCGGCAAGCAGTCACGCGTAGTCAACCCGGCTGGCCCCACGCGCCAACGTTAGGCCGACGGCCTCACGGCAACGGTCAAGCCGAATCAGTCGCTCGATGGTTCGGCGGCGGAACCGTCATCGGACTTCGCGAATTCGGTCAGCTGCGCATGCAGTTTCTTCAACAGTTCGAGCGCCTGCCCGCCGGTCACCGGTCGACCCTCGTCATCGAACATAAAGACGTCCGTGGACGCGCCCTTCTTGGTCTTGTGTTCCTCGAGCTTGAGGCGGAATTCCATGGCCTTTGGACCACCGCCCGAGAAGAGATCACCAATGTCCCCCCACATGCCGCGGTCTTCATAGGCTTTGGTCGGGCCGCCATAGAACACGTAGTACACGCCTTCGGAACGGTTCTGGTCACTGACCTCAACCTTCAGGCGACCCAACGCCCGTCCCACGTCGTTCCAGGCCTGAGCGAATGGGCTCGCCAACTCGATCAACGGCACGTCCTCGGTATTCTGCGCGAGCGTCGGAACCTTGGGCTCGGACTGCCCCCCAGCTGCGGCTGCCTTCGACGTTGATTCATCCTCACCTTCGGCAGGCGCTGCAGTGTCACGTGCGGCGGCCGGCCCCGCCCCTCGATTGATCTTGGCACCTGTCATGGTCGACATCGACAGGTCAGGCGGCACTTCGAGAGCTGGAATTTCCGTCGTGTACTGATACTGCCGCTGCTTATCAGGGAACAGCGAACCCAGGACGCTACAGCCGCTCAACACGAGCGAAGACGCAACCGAGACGACGATCAGGCATCTGTTCATCGGCGACCTCGAGACCCGATCAAAGAACGCCGGCCTGGCGCATGGCCAATCGAACGTTCTCTTCGCAGCCGGGCGACAGCCACGTGAGCGGAAGACGGATACCGCGGTCGATCAGGCCCATCGCATGCAGCGCCCATTTCACCGGTATCGGATTGGACTCGATGAAAAGGTTCCGGTGCAGGCCTGCCAGCCGAGCGTCGATTTCCTCCGCCTCGGCACGCTGGCCGGCAATGGCCGCGTCGCACAGGTCGTGCATCGCCCTCGGTGCGACATTGGCCGTCACGGAGATGACGCCGTGGCCACCCATCAAACAGAACTCGGCAGCGGTCGCGTCATCGCCCGAATACAGCGCGAAGTCGGGCGGACACAGCGCCCGGAGGGTGCCGACGCGCCCCAGGTCACCGGTGGCTTCCTTGATCCCGACGATGTTCGGGACACTGGCGAGGCGCCCGACCGTCTCCGGGAGCATGTCGCAAGCCGTTCTACCCGGTACGTTGTAGAGGATCTGCGGTATCGCGACGGCCTGTGCGACGGCGCTGAAATGCCGGAACAAGCCCTCCTGCGTTGGTTTGTTGTAGTAGGGAGTGACCAACAGACAGGCATCGGCGCCGACGCCCTGAGCGCGTTCGGTCAGTTCGATCGCCTCCCGCGTTGCGTTCGCACCGGTGCCGGCGATGACCGGCACGCGTCCGGCCACGCGCTCCACGGCAAAGCGGATGACCTCACAGTGCTCTTCCGTATCCAGCGTCGCGGATTCTCCGGTCGTGCCCACGACCACGAGGGCATCGCTACCTTCGTCGATGTGGAAATCGATCAGGCGCGCCAGCGCGTCGTAGTCCAGCGCCCCGTCTTCCGCCATCGGCGTGACGAGCGCGACCATGCTGCCTTGGATCATTCTGTGGGAGCTTGCATGACGAAAAGGGCCCCATAGTAGCTTGCGGAGAGGGTCCATGACAACGCGCCGCGCGGTCGGCGGGGGCCGCCGCGCGAGGGTCGAAGAATGTTAGACTCTGTGCTTTTTATGAGACCGGATAACCAGAGGCCCATGCAGATCGTCGTCACCGTCATGGGGGAGGACCGTCCCGACCTGATCGTCGAAATGACCCGCATCGTGAAGGATGCGAAGTGCAACATCCTGGAGAGCCGGATTACGGAGTTGGGACGGGAATTCGCGGCGCACCTGCTGATTGAGGGGAACTGGAATCATATCGTCCGACTCGAAAGTTTACTTGAGGTGTGTGCTCAGCGGCTCACGCTGAAACTGGCCACGATGCGCTGCCGCGACGAGGAAGAACCACCGCCCGAGGACGTGATTCCCTATTCGGTCGATGTCTTCGCTGCCGAGCAGCCGGACACGATTCACGATCTGGCCGAGTTCTTCACTGCGCGCAACATCAAGATACTGGACCTGAACACCAGCCGTTACCCCGCGCCCTACGGCGGCGCGCAGGTGTTCATCGCCCACATGATCGTCAAGATTCCATCGGGCATGAAGATCGTCTCGCTGCGCGACGAATTCCTCGAATTCTGCGACCAGATCAACATCGATGCGATTCTCGAACCCGTGAAGCGCTGAGCCGCTTTCCCTGACCCCCGGAGAAACCATGTCGTCCATTGCCGTCGGTGCCCCCGTACCCGCCTTCTCTGCCGCCGCGACCGGCGGCCGCACCATCCAGTCCGGCGACTTCGCCGGCAAGTTCCTGGTCGTGTACTTTTATCCTAAGGACAGCACCCCCGGCTGTACCCAGGAAGGTCAGGACTTCCGCGACCTCTACCCCGAGTTTCAGGCCCTGAACGCCGACATCCTCGGCGTGTCGCGCGATAGCGTGAAATCGCACGAAACCTTCAAGTGCAAGCAGGAGTTTCCGTTCGAATTGTTGTCCGACCCGGACGAAACGCTATGCGCGCTGTTCGACGTCATGAAAATGAAGAACATGTACGGCAAGCAGGTCCGAGGCGTTGAGCGCAGCACGTTTCTGATCGGCCCCGACGGCAAGCTCGTCGCCGAGTGGCGCAAAGTCAGCGTCAAGGGCCATGCTGCCGCAGTGCTGGAAGCCATCCGCGCCACCGCGAGCTAATCGGCCTTGCCAACTGCGGCCGCCCCGCCTGCGGGGCGGACCGTTCCAATTGTGACACCCCACGCATGACCAGCGCCCCTGAAGGGACGAAGAAGCTCTTCGTCCTCGATACCAACGTGTTGATGCACGATCCCTCGGCCCTGTTCCGTTTCCAGGAACACGACGTCTTCATTCCGATGATCGTGCTGGAGGAACTGGACCATTCCAAGAAGGGACTCTCGGAGGTGGCGCGCAACGCGCGTCAGGCGAGTCGCTTCCTCGACGAACTGATTCAGCATGCGGATCTCGACGCGATCCACCAGGGTATCGAACTGCCCAGCACGCAGTACGCTGAGCGTCTCGACGAGCGCTGCCAGGGCCGGCTCTACTTCCAGGTCGAACGCCTGCCGTCGCTGCTGCCGGATACGCTACCGGGACAGATCCCGGACAACTCCATCCTCGCGACCGCACTGGCGCTGAGCAAGGCCCGTCCCGAGGGTCAGACCATCGTCGTTTCGAAGGACATCAACCTGCGGATCAAGGCGTCGGTCATCGGGCTTTATGCCGAGGACTATTACAACGATCAGGTTCTGGACGACGTCGACCTGCTGTACAGCGGCAGTTGCGAATTGCCGCTCGATTTCTGGGCCACCCATGGCGGCAGGATGACCTCGTGGCAGGAACATGGCCGGACCTTCTATACGGTCGAAGGGCCCCTGGTGAAGGACTGGTTTCCGAATCAGTTCCTGTACCTGCCGGACGAGTCCCAGTTCGAGGCCCTGGTCCGGAAAAAGGACAACAACCAGGCCGTCATCGAGTTGGCCCGCGACTTCCGTACGCCGCAGCACGCGGTATGGGGCGTGCAGGCGCGCAATCGCGAACAGAATTTCGCGCTGAACATGCTGCTCGACCCGGAGATCGACTTCGTCACGCTGCTGGGCACCGCCGGCACCGGCAAGACGCTGCTGGCCCTCGCCGCGGGCCTGACGTTGACGCTGGACCACAAGCTCTACAAGGAGATCGTCATGACGCGCGAGACGATCCCACTCGGCGAGGACATCGGCTTCCTGCCGGGATCCGAGGAGGAAAAGATGACGCCGTGGATGGGCGCCCTGCTCGACAACCTGGAGCTTCTCGGCAGCCGCGAGAACGGCGGCGCCTGGGAGCGTGGCGCGACGAACCAGTTGCTGCTGAACCGGGTCAAGGTACGCTCGTTGAACTTCATGCGCGGCCGCACGTTCCTGAGCCGCTATCTCATCCTCGACGAGGCGCAGAACCTGACCTCGAAACAGATGAAGGCACTCGTCACGCGGGCCGGCCCCGGCACCAAAATCGTGTGCCTCGGCAATATCGGCCAGATCGACACGCCGTACCTCACGGGCACGACGTCAGGCCTCACCTATGTCGTGGATCGCTTCAAGGACTGGCCGCACTCGGCGCACATCACGCTGAAGCGGGGCGAGCGGTCGCGGCTGGCGGACTTCGCAACCGAAACGCTGTGACGACGGTCGTCACTGCCGCGCCGGCCGCGGGCGTGGCCGGTGCGGGCCGTGTTGTCAGTCCGGCCCAATTGGCTTATCTTTGCCCGGTGGAACGGAGTGCCCAGCCGAATTCTCCCCGCCTTCACGAGACCGCGCCCAGGACAGGACATCCCCCGAGTGGCGGCCGACGTCTCGCTTTGCCCAATGGACCTTAAATGACCAAAGTCGCTTTGATCACCGGCGTGACCGGACAGGATGGTGCCTACCTCGCTGAATTTCTGCTGAAAAAGGGCTACGAAGTCCACGGCATCAAGCGCCGCACGTCGCTGTTCAACACCGACCGCATCGATCATCTATACCAGGATCCGCATGTCGAAAATCGCCGCTTCGTGCTGCACTACGGCGACATGACGGACTCGACGAGCCTGATCCGCATCATCCAGCAGACACAGCCCGACGAGATCTACAACCTCGCGGCGCAAAGCCATGTCCAGGTTTCCTTCGAGGAACCGGAATACACCGCCAACGCCGATGGAATCGGCGCCCTGCGCATGCTCGAGGCGATCCGCATTCTCGGCTTGGACAAGAAAACCCGCTTCTACCAGGCCTCCACCTCGGAGCTGTATGGTTTGGTGCAGGAGATTCCGCAGAAGGAAACGACGCCGTTCTATCCGCGCAGTCCGTATGCCGTCGCCAAGCTGTACGCGTACTGGATCACGGTCAATTACCGCGAGGCCTACGGGCTATATGCCTGCAACGGCATCTTGTTCAACCACGAGTCCCCGCTGCGGGGCGAGACCTTCGTCACCCGCAAGATCACCCGCGCCCTCGCCCGTATCTACCTGGGGCTGCAGGACTGCCTGTACCTCGGCAACCTCGAAGCGCTGCGTGACTGGGGCCATGCGCGTGACTACGTCGAGATGCAGTGGCTGATGCTCCAGCAGACGCAGCCGGAGGATTTCGTCATCGCGACGGGCGTGCAATACAGCGTACGCAACTTCGTCGATGCCGCCGCGGCCGAACTGGGCGTCGAACTGGACTGGGCAGGCGAAGGAGAGAACGCGCATGGGATCGTGGCCAAGGCCTCGGGCGACACGCCGCTGAAGCCGGGTCAGGTCGTCGTCCGCGTCGATCCGCGCTACTTCCGGCCAACCGAAGTCGAGACCCTGCTGGGCGACCCGGCGAAGGCGCGCGAGAAGCTGGGTTGGACGCCGCAGATCAGCTTCCCCGAACTCGTCGCCGAGATGATGCGCGAGGATCTGAAGTCCGCACGGCGCGACTCCCTCGTCAAACAACATGGCTTTGCCGCTTACGATTACCATGAGTGACGCCGTATTGCCTGCGGTCGACAAAGCCGCGCCGATCCTCGTCGCCGGCCATCGCGGCATGGTGGGCTCGGCGCTGGTGCGCCGCCTGCGCACGGCCGGCTACACCACACTGCTGACACCCTCGCGCCAGGAACTGGATCTACTCGACCAGGCGGCGGTGTTCGCCTATCTGGAGCGTGAACGGCCGGCCTACCTGTTCCTGGCCGCGGCGAAGGTCGGCGGCATCCAGGCCAACAACACCTATCGCGCGGATTTCATCTACCAGAACCTCGTGATCGAGGCCAACCTGATCCACGGCGCCCACCGGGCCGGCCTGCAGCGCCTGATGTTTCTCGGCTCCTCGTGCATCTATCCCCGCGACTGTCCGCAGCCGATCCGCGAGGAGTATCTTCTGACCGGCCCGCTGGAGGCCACAAACGAACCGTATGCGATTGCCAAGATTGCCGGCATCAAGCTGTGCGAGTCGTATCAGCGGCAGTACGGCCGCCAGTACGTGTCCGTCATGCCGACCAACCTGTACGGTCCCAACGACAACTACGACCTCAACAACAGCCATGTCCTGCCGGCGCTGATCCGCAAGGCCCATGAGGCGAAGCAGCGCGGGGACCGGGAATTGACGGTCTGGGGCAGCGGCACGCCGCGGCGCGAGTTCCTGTACGTGGACGATCTGGCCGACGCCTGTGTCTACCTGATGGAAGCGGGCTACGACGGCCCCTTGGTGAATGTCGGCTGCGGCGCCGACGTGACGATCCGCGAACTGGCCGAGACGGTCATGGACGTCGTCGCGTTTCCGGGCACGATCGTATTCGACGCCAGCAAGCCGGACGGCACGCCGCGGAAACTGCTCGACGTCAGCCGCCTCGCCGCCCTCGGCTGGCAGGCCCGCACCGAACTGCGGACCGGTATCCGGCTCGCCTACGAGGATTTCCTCGCACAGGCTCGTGACTGATCTGCCGCCGCGACGCCGAAGGCGGTCCCCACCGCGGCGGTTCAACCCGACCACACGAACCTTGCCCTCCAGTCGGATACGCTCCCGATGGTGCCATGCCCGGCCCTGATCTGACGACCGCCCGCTCTGCGCCAACCCGGCCGGCGCCGTCACGCTGGGCCCGCCTACGCGACGGGGTCGCGTGGGGCTCCGTGTTGATATTCGCAGCATCGGCCTGGCTCGGCACGACGGTGGCGCATATCGCCCTCGCCGTCGTCGCCCTGATGACGATCATGCAGGGCCCGACCACCTGGCGGCGCCTGGGCCGCGACCCCTTCGTGCGCCTGTCCGGGGTGTTCCTGGTCTACCTCGCGGCGACGGCCGCCTGGGCGGCGCATCAACGCCCCGAGACCGCTCACGATCAATGGTCAGCCTTGTGGCCCTGGAGCAGTCTCTGGCTGTTCTTCGTGCTGGGCTGGTGGCTGCAGGGCAGTTGGCCGCGGGTCGTGGCCGTGTTGACGTTAGCGCCGCTGGGCCTCGCCATCAGCGTCATGCGCCGCACCGACTGGCACCAGCTACCCGCGTGGCTATCGGGCACGCGCTACGAGTTCGGCTACAGCGCTCTGGGGCTGTCGTTTCTGTGCGTCGTGATCGTCCTGGGCATCACCGCAGTGCTTCCCCGACTGGCGCATGCGTCCCGTGGCGGCGGCTATCGGCGGCTACGGCTCTGGTTGGCCATCGCCGCGATGCTGTTCTTTCTGTTCATCCTGTTC
Source organism: Methylolobus aquaticus (assembly GCF_054172105.1). Taxonomy (NCBI): domain Bacteria; kingdom Pseudomonadati; phylum Pseudomonadota; class Gammaproteobacteria; order Methylococcales; family Methylococcaceae; genus Methylolobus; species Methylolobus aquaticus. The sequence continues at coordinate 224,808 of NZ_JBSYXP010000004.1, read as the reverse complement.
GTCGCGCAGTCGCGCGGCGCCTGGCTGAGCCTGCTGCTTGGCTTCGGTGGCCTGGGCCTGGCCGGCCTGCGCATCCGGGCCGGACGCCCGGCCCGGCATCCGGCCGCGCCGCGGCGCCATCTGCTGGTGCCGCTCGGCCTGTGCGTCGCCGCACTCGCCGCCCTGTGGGGTCTTTTCGGCAATGCACTCGAAGCCCGCTTCGCGAGCGAGGCAGGCTTGCTGCCCCAGGTGGTCAACCCGGACCTGGATCTCGAAAAGCTGCCGTACTCAAACGGACCGGCGCGGATTCACCTGGCGGTGTGGGGCTTTCGGATGGCCGCAGAACGACCGCTGCTCGGCTGGGGGCCCGGCATGCGCACGACAGCCTATCTGGCGGATCATGGCTTTCATGGAGCAGAGAGCCGCTTTCTGAAAGTAATCCGACATTTCCAGCATCTTCACAACGTCTATGTGGAGATCCTGGTGCGGTTCGGTGTGGTCGGAGTGGCGTTGTTCGGGAGCGCATTCGTGCTCTTCAGCCGCACCCTGTGGACGCTCTGGCGCGATGCGGTCGTGCCTAATGCCTTCTTTGCCTTTTCCGCGGTGACAATCGTCGTCACCCTGTTCTCGGGACTCTACGAGTTCCGCACCCTGCACACCGACTTTCGTTTCTTCGCGCTGCTGTTCGGGGCCGCGGTCTACACCTTCGCGCTGCATCGTGCGCCGGCGGCCGATGCCGTGGCGACCGTGGCCGACACCGACCGTCCGGGGTTTCGCCAGACGACATGATCATCCGACACACCGCTGACTGGTGGGACAACTTCAAGCGGCGCAAGAATCGCAGCTTGCCCTTCCGTGCCCTGCTTGCGATCCCCCTGCGCGACTGGAGTGCTACCGATCGAATCGGGGTGTTCCACCATATACCCAAGTGCTCGGGCACCTCGGTCGTCAACGTGCTGGGGCGCTGGTTTCTGCTAAAGGAAGACTACCGGGCCTATGTCCAGGGAGACTGGCGCGCGGCGCGGCGCGTCGATCTCGGCCGCTTGCGCAACCGGCACTGCCTGACCGGGCATTTCGATTACCAGGGCGTCTACCTGCGGGACCGCTATCCCGAGATCCTCAGCGAACACCGGTTCCTGCTGTTCACGTTCGTCCGCGACCCCTTGGCGACGAAGTTGTCGCTCTACCGCTACGAGAAACAGAGCGGCATGATTGCGGACATGACCCTGGAGGAGCATCTGCTGAGCCGCGACAACTACATCGCCAACCGCTTTCCCTGCACGACTGAGGATGTCGATGCCGTGCTGGAGCGCTACGACTTCATCGGTGTCACCGAACGCATCGACGAATCGCTCGAGAAGCTCGCCCGCCTAGTCCAGCGGGAGCCGGTGCGGACCCCCCGCCTCAATACGACCGGGAACAAACGCGACGAGCCGACGCCCGGTCCCGCGCTGATCGCCGAATTCAAGCGGCGCAACGAACTCGACTACCACATTTACCAGCGCGCACTGGAGAGGCTAGGCAGTTGATTCGGCCATGAAGATCGGCTTCGTCGGACATTCCCATCACCAGGTCACGCGTTCCTCGAACTTTTTTCTCGAGGTACTGCAACGGATCGGCACGGTTCATTGCCTGTGGGACGACACCTGGCGTGGGGAGAAGGCGACGGATCCATCACCGCTGATCGCCGATGCCGATCTCGTCGTCGTCTGGCAATCCGTCCGCTATGCGCAGCTGCTGGCTCGGCGGGGCCACCGCAATGTGGTTTACGTGCCGATGTACGACGCGGCCAAGGCCCTGCGGCGCAGCTTCTGGAGCGCGCTGAAGGACATCAAGGTCCTGAACTTTTCCAGTGCGCTGCACCAGCGGGTACAGTCGCTCGGCGCCGCCCAGTCGGCGTACTTTCAGTACTTTCCGGATCCGGCCGCCCACACTCTGGTGAGCGATTTCACGACCCTGCGCGCGTTCTTCTGGCAGCGCCAGCAACGCCCGTCATGGGATGACGTGCGTGGCTTGATGCCGCCTGGATGCTTCACCTCGGTGCACCTGCATCAGGCCGTGGATCCGGGCGTGCCCCTCCCGCAGCCGCCGTCCGCGTCGGACCGTGAGGCTTTCACGCTCGAAGTGACGCAGTGGCTGCCGGAGCGCAGCGACCTTCTGCGCCGGCTGGCCTCATCGAACGTGTACTTCGCACCGCGGCTGGACGAGGGCATCGGCCTCGCGTTTCTGGAGGCCATGGCGATGGGCATGGCCGTCTGCGCCCACGACCGCCCCACGCACAACGAATACATCGTGGACGGCGTGAATGGCTTTCTGTTCGGGCTGGGCGAGACGCGCCACCCGGACTGGTCGCGGGCGGAGTCGATCGGGCGGCGGGCCCGCACGATGGTCGAGGAAGGCTATGCGCGCTGGCAACTTGATCAGGCGCGGTTGGTAGACTTCCTGACCGATCCCAGACCCTGCCGGCGGGCGCTCCGTTATGCTCGTCGCGATACTGCGACCGAGTTGCCTGCTGACGCCGACGAGCGCCCCGTGCCGCCGCTGCTGACAGGCACCTCCGGGCGCCGCGAAGGCGGACGCCGGATCGCGGGCGCGACGGCCGCGGAACCTGCGCCGCTCGTCACGATCGCCACGGTCGTCCGCAACGCGCCGGATGAGCTGGCATCGACACTGGACAGCGTTTTGGCCCAGAGCTATCCCGCCAAGGAGGTGATCGTCATCGACGGCGCATCCGACGCCGCGACGTTGCGGGTGATCGAACGTTACGAGCACCGGGTGGACTATTGGCTGTCCGAGCCGGATCGCGGGCCTTACGATGCCATGAACAAGGCCGCCGACCTCGCCCGCGGCCGCTGGGTGCTCTATATCAATGCCGGCGACTCGCTCGCCGACAGCGATGCGCTGGGGCGACTGCTCGCCCATGCCCCGACGGATGCCGACTTCATCGCGGCTCACCACAGCTACATCGCGCCGGACGGAACGGAAGAGATACACCGCTGCCGGGCGTTCGAGCACACCTACCGCCAGTTGCTCGACGGCGCCACCGACGGGGCCTGGCTGGGTGGAATTCCCGGCCACCAATCCCTGCTGACCCGCACCGAGCTGATACGGCAACACCGCTATGACCTCGCCTTCCGGATTGCAGCCGATCACGACTTCCTGTTCCGGATGGCACAGCGGGGTGCCACGGTGTGGGTCGAGCCGGTGATTCTGTCGCAGTATGTCGGCGGCGGCCTGTCCTGGCAGCACCTATTCGAGTGCCTGGCCGAATGGCGCCGCATCGCGCTGCGCTACACCGAGCATCCGGACCGGGTCGAGCGGCGGTTTCGAACGCTGAACGCCCACACGGTTCGTCATCTGCGACGGATGGGTCCCTTCGATTGGCGGCGCGAACCGGCGCGCAGCCACCCCTGGCTGGCCCTCGCCGCCGAAGCCGAGTTTCGCGCCCGTTCGCTGGTGGATCGGGCGGACGCCCTGTACGCCGGACTTCGAGCCCGCTGAGTTTCCTCCGCGCCATGCCGCAGCCCACAGTGAAAATCTCCCTCGTCACCGCCGTGCGGAACGCCATGCCGTGGGTTCCGGAAACGGTCCGCTCGGTCGTCACGCAGGACTACCCGGGCCTGGAATACATCGTGATCGACGGAGCCTCGACCGATGGCACGCTCGACTACCTGAAGTCCCAGACCCAACATTTCAGCGTCCTGCGCAGCGAGGCCGATGACGGACAATACGCGGCGATCGCCAAAGGCATGGCCTGCGCCAGCGGCGACGTTCTCGGCTGGATCAATGGCGACGACGTCCTGATGCCATGGACCCTGCGCGTCGTCGCCAGGATCTTCGAGGAGTTCCCGGAAGTGGACTGGATCTCGGGTCTGCCCGCTTATCTGAATACAGCCTCGGAATGCTACCTCGTGTCCCCCGTCGCCGCATCGTACCCGCGGCGCTACATCGCCAACGGCTGGTTCCGCGAGGGACTGCTCGGTTATCTGATGCAGGAAACGATGTTCTGGCGCCGCAGCCTGTGGGAGCGCGCCGGTGGCCTGGATCTACAGTGGCGCTGGGCCGGCGATTTCGATCTGTGGGTCCGCTTTGCGGCGCTGGCCGAGTTGACGGCCGTCGCCACTCCGCTCGCGGCATTTCGTATCCGTGGCGAGGAGAACCGGTCGCGCCAGGGCTCCGACTATCGCGACGAAGTGGCTCGGCGCTGCGCCTCGCTGCCCGCTCCGCCAGCCAGCTGGCGGCTGGCGAGCCGGCTCGGCAAGGCGGGCGAAGCCCTGCTGCGGAGCGCACTCTGGTCTCGCACACCGGTCGTCGCGCATTCACTCGTCGGCGACCGCTGGCGCCTGCTGCGCACCCGCCGACCGGTTTCGCGCAACGACCTGCCACGCCTGTTGCTGGAACATGCTTTGAGAAGCCGCCATGACTGATGCGACCGCCCAACCGGGCAGTCCCTTCCCCACCGAGACCATCACCGGGTATCCGTTTTCGACGGCAACCCTGGCCGAAACGATCGCCCTGCTCACGAGCTGGCTGCGACCGCTGGCATCGGGCCGACCCAGCCCGCGCCCGGCGCGCTACTTCGTCTGCGCGAATCCGCACTCCCTGGAAGTGGCACGTCAGGACACGCTATTGCACGACGCCATCATCGCCGCAGATCTCGTCACACCGGATGGCGCCGGCATCGTGCTCGCTTCTCGCCTGCTCGAAGCGCGAATTCCCGAGCGGGTATGCGGCCCCGATCTCTTCCCAGGGTTCTGCGCCCATCTGAATGCGGCGCGTCCCGGAACCCGGATGTTTTTTCTCGGTTCGACCGAGGAAAACCTGGCAGCGCTCGAACAACGCTTCCGCGTCGATTATCCCGCTCTGGACTTCTGTGGTTCCTTGTCGCCACCGTTTCGCGCGGAATTCTCGGCCGCCGAGGATGCCGCCCTGATCGACCGCGTGAATGCGTCGAACGCCGAGATCCTGTGGCTGGGGCTCGGTGCACCGAAGCAGGAAAAATGGGCCTATCGCCACCGTGACCGGCTGCAGGTCGATCTGATCGGTCCGATCGGGGGGGCGTTCGACTGGTATACGGGCCGCATCGTGTTGCCCCCGCTCTGGATGCAGCGCGCGGGCCTGCAATGGTTGCACCGTCTGGCGCAGGAGCCGCGCCGCCTGTGGCGGCGCAACCTCGATTCGCCGATTTTCCTTGCCCGAGTGCTGGCGCAACGTCTTGGATCATCGCGGCGGCGCGGTGATCACCCGGCCGCGACCTGAAAACCTGCGCCCCGCAGCGCCCTCACACTTTAGCCTGTCACGCCATGACCGAGCCCTGCCCTGTCACCTTTCTGATCGTCACCCCCTCCTTCAATGCGCCCGAATTTCTCGATGAGACGATCGAGAGCATCGTTTCGCAACGGGGCGATTTCACGATCCGGTACCACATCCAGGACGGTGGCTCCACCGATCGGACCCTGGACCTGCTCGCGCTATGGGCCGAGCGGCTCGCCGCCGAACGCCTCCGGGTCGATCTTCCCCCGCTCCATTTCTCGTGGAAATCGGAACCGGACGGCTCGATGTACGACGGCATTCAGAAAGGCTTCGACGAACTCCTGCGGCGGCAGGTGTCGGACGCGCCGGGGCTGGTGATCATGACCTGGATCAATACCGACGACCTGTTCGCACCCAATGCCTTCCAGACCGTGGCCCAGTTCCTGCGGGCCAATCCGGAGGAACAATGGGTGACCGGAATTCCCTGCCTGATCCGCGAGGATGGCTGCATTGCCGACACCCGACTGGAGGGCTTTGGCTATGCCCGGGCCCGTCTCGCGAAAGGCCAGTACGACGGGCGTCAGTTCCCGTTCGTCATGCAGGAAGGCACCTTCTGGACGCGCGAACTGTGGCTTGCCGCCGGCGGTCTGAACGTGGACCTGCGCCTGTCGGGCGACTGGGATCTGTGGCGACGGATGGCCCGGTTCCAGCGCCTGATCACGGTGAGAGGTGTCCTGGCCTATCACCGCCGCAGGCCAGGCCAGTTGTCCGGCGACATGGAGCGCTACTGGGTCGAACTGGACCAGTGTCTGTCGGGCGCGGCGCAAGACGCCGGTTCAGACCGCCCACTTACGGGCGAACGGCTGGCCCTAGAGGGCGCCTGGACCGCCTCCTGGCGAATCAAACAGGAGCGCTGGGCCATGTCACCGTCGCGCTACCGGCGCGATGGCCTGCTGCACTGTATCAGCGACTGCCTGGTCGAGTCGTGGAGCAAGCACCCCTTGGGGCGGTCGCTGATCCGGGTATACCGCCGCCTGCGGGGCATCCAGATCGACGACTAGGCGCCGGTCCGTAGACCTGATGCGGCTCGGGCTACTTCTCCCACTCCACCCGGACCTGCACCCGCTCCCAGGGATTGTCGGACGCCCTCAGCGCCTGTATCCGCGCCCGGATCTTCATTCCCCGATCGAGCAGATGCGCAATGACCGGGTTGTCGGTCCGCGGCAGATGTCCGAGCTGATGCCCGCGCCAGTAGACCTCCACTGCCTTCGGATCGACCGGATTCTCGGGATTCCGGCGCAATTCGAGCAGGGCACCGGGACGCAGCCGGTGCCATAGCGCCCGGGCCTCGTAATACTGGAACCCTGCCAGCAGGGACTGCTGCAGGAAGATGCGTTTGCGTGTACGAAACAGCCAGCGGTTGACCGTCAACCGCGCGGACGCAAGGGTGAGACGAAGCCATGGTAGAAGACTCAGCAGCCAATGTTTCATCGGTGGATCCTCCGGGATGGTCGGGTCTCACCGAGTGTAAACGACTACCGTCTCATATCATGAGACGCCGGAAAAATTTTTCAGCGCAGCCTGCAAGCGTTCCGTCACGGCCCGTCGCAGCTCGGGCGGATCGATCACCTCGACCTCCGGAACGTATTTCATAATCTCCATGATCAGCTCGGTCGGATCGCCGTAGGCGACCTTCAGCTCGTAGCGGCCGTCCTCGAGCCATCGCGCGTCCCGCTGCCCGGGCCACACTTCGTCCGCCACCCAGCGTGCGCGCAGGGCGCTGAAACGCAGCACCGCCGTGGACCTGGCAGCCCCCGAGAAAATGCCGAACACTTCGCCGAGCTGCTCGTCGAGATGGCCGTCAGGCAATTCGACTGCGTCGGCCGTCAGCAACCTCGCGTCCGCGATGCGATCCACCGCGAACCGCCGGGAGCCTTCGCGCAAGTGACACCACGCGTCCAGGTACCAGTTGTCACGATAAAACACGAGCCGGAATGGCGAGAGCTCCCGCTCCAGGCTTTCCTCCTGTGTCCGGGAACGGTACCGCACCCGCAGCCGGCGGCGCCGCAGCACGGCCTCGGCACACGCTGCAAAGCCGTTGGCCGCCAGGCGTTTCGCCCGTCCCACCGAGAGCAATCGGATGCGCCTCCCCAATTCTTCCTGACACAATCCGTCCGGGGAAAGCAGCTGGATCAGGCGCCGCTCCAGCGGTGCCAGTAACTCCGCCAACAGGCCGGGCTGCGTCTGCTCCAACTGCTGGCGGATTGCCAGCAGAGCGCGGAGCTCAGCGTCGCCCAGCCAGGGAGAAGACAGCTCGCCCTTGAGGTCCGGTGGCTGACGATAAGCAAACCCCTGGGCAAAACGGTCGTAGGGTATCGGGTCGCCGCTGATATCGCGCAGTTCGGCAATGAGCCGCATGACCGTGGCGCGCGAACAGCCCAGCCGCTCCTGTATCCGTGCAGTCGACACCGGTGCGCGCTGTCCGACCAGCAGCCGGTGCAGCGCGATCAGACGTTCATCGTTCGCCACGCTCGCCCCGGGTCGGGCCTGACCGCCGCCGTCTTAATGAACGGGCCGGCGGGGCCGCACGAAACACGGCGGAGCCGAGGCGCGGCGCCTGTCAGCGTCCAGCCGCCGGCAGGAGGCGGCCTTCCTTGTCGACCAGGGGCACCTTGAACTCCCGGAGCACGGACTCGATATCGGCGGCCTTCTCTTCGATAAAGCGGTCCAGCTCCTGCTTGCGCGCCTTGTCGGGCACCCGCACCCCCATCGAGATCGGGAATACGAACTGCAGTCCCTCCTCTTTGGGCATCGGAATGACCTGGAAGCTGCCCGGCTTGCTAGCGTGCTGGAGGTAGCCGGCGATCGGCCCCCAGATGATGGCCATGTCGAGTTTTCCGGACTTCATGTCCTCGTTCAGCACCATTGCGGTGTTCTTGGTCGCGTCCCCGGTCATAGTCTGATATGGGATCGCGTGATCGACGAAACCGTGATTCAGCAGCCAGGTCGTGGCAGGCGAGTTGTCGAACATCGCCAGCTTGAGCTTGGCCCGCCTTTCCGCGGGAAGTTTGACGAGATCCTCCGCCGAACGGATATCGTCCCAGCCCCGCTTCGTCGCATAAACGAGGGCATAGGTCGAGCGGTAATAGGGTTGCGTCGTCGCTGCCATCTCGGCGCCGGTCGGCCAACCCATCACGACATCGCACTTGTACTCGTCCGAATCCGGCAGCTGTGCCTTCAGCGTATTGCGGATGAACCCGATGCGCTGCGGAAACCAGGTGTATTCGACGGGCTTGCCCACCGTCTTGCCGAGCAGTTCGGCGATCTTGTTCTCGAAGCCCTGGCCCTTCCGATCGGTGTAGGGTGGATTGTTCGGATCGGCACAGACCTTGACGGCAGCGCCTTCCCAGGCGCTAGCGGAGACAGCGAAGGACAACGCGAGGAGGCCAAACGTTAGGCGGCCCCAAGCCTTGAAGGTGAACAGCATGGCAAGCAATCTGGTGTTTTCTGGCGGTGAATCGGGCGACGCTCACGGGTTCCTGCCGCGCCGACGGGTCGCAGAGGACTGGCGTCGAGCCACGGAGGCAGCATGCGAACGACGTGGAACGGGCGAGCGGGTCAAGCCCGGTCCGGGCGCCCATTGTAAGGATTCGCCCCCCCAAAATGAACAACGCCCCGGTCGATTGCTCGACCGGGGCGTTGTAGGAGGCTAGACCGACGAGGCCGGTCTATCAGTTGGGCAGAGCGAATACGGTAAAGACGCCGCCCAGCTTGGTGTGGGCGCTGAGGCTCTTGTACGCGCCTACTGCACCCAGACCCTCCGATTCGCCTTCCAGGCCAGCCGCCATGCCGACGCCGGCCCATCCACCGATACCGGAGAGGACACCGACATACTGCTTGCCCTTGTGCTGCCAGGTGCTGACGTTACCGATCACGCCCGACGGGGTCTTGAACTTGTACAGTTCAGCGCCCGTGTTCGCATCGCGGACCTTCAGGTAGCCTTCCAGCGTACCGTAGATGACCACGTCACCCGCGGTGGACACCATACCGCTCCACAGCGAGAACGGCTCGTCGATCGCCCAGGCGATCTTGCCGGTGGTCGGATCCCACGCCGTGAACGAACCCATGTTCGTCTTCTCGGTCTTCTCGCCGGTCTTCACGTCCGCCTTGGCCGGGAAGATGCTCAGGGTTGCACCGACATACGGCTGGCCCGCGGTGTATTCCACCTGGAACGGCTCGTAGTTCATGCAGGTGTGGTTGCCCGGGATGTAGATCAGCTTCGTCCTGGGCGAGAATGTCACGGGCGGCTCGTTCTTGCTGCCCATCGCCGAAGGACAAATGCCCTTGGCATCGACGTCTTCGCCATGGAACTGCGTCGAATACTGATCCTGCACCTGCGGACGACCCGTCTTCATGTCGACGTGGCTGGCCCAGTTGACCGCCTTATCGAACTTCTCGGCGACGAGCAGTTCGCCCGTTTCGCGGTCCAGCGTGTAGCCGAAGCCGTTACGGTCGAAGTGGGTCAGGAGCTTGCTGTGCTCCTTGCCGTTCTTGTCCTTCATCGGCAGGTCGACCAGCGTCATTTCGTTGATGCCGTCGAAGTCCCACTCGTCGTGCGGGGTCATCTGGTAAACCCACTTCGCAGCACCGGTGTCGGCGTCGCGCGCCCAAATGGTCATGGACCACTTGTTGTCGCCGGGACGCTGGACCGGGTTCCACGTGGAGGGGTTGCCCGAACCGTAATAGATCAGGTTCAGCTTCGGATCATAGCTGTACCAGCCCCAGGTGGTGCCGCCGCCGATCTTCCACTGGTCACCCTGCCAGGTCTTCAGACTGGAGTCCTTGCCGACCGGCGCCATCTTGCCGTCGGTCCAGGTCATCGTCTTTTCCGGATCCATCTTCATCTCGGCATCCGGCCCGGTGCTGTAGGCCTTCCATGCCGGCGTGCCGTCCTTGATGTTGTAGGCCGCGATGAAACCGCGCACACCGTACTCACCGCCAGAAATACCGACGAAGACCTTGTCCTTGACGACCAGAGGTGCATTCGTATTGGTCATGCCCTGCTTGGTGTCGCCGTTCTTGACCTTCCAGACCGTCTTGCCGGTCTTGGCGTCCAGCGCAATCAGCGTGGCGTCACCCTGTGCCAGGAACACCTTGCCGTCGCCATAGGCCAGACCGCGGTTGACCACGTCACAGCACATCACGCCGATGACCTGTTGCGGATCGGTGCCCTTGTCCGGCGCGTAGTTGTATTCCCACACGACGGAATGCGTGTCCTGATCCAGCGCGTACACCTTGTGCGGGAAGCCGGTGTGGATGTAGATCAGGCCGTTGACGACCAGCGGGCCACCTTCGTGGCCACGCAGCATGCCGGTGGAGAAGGTCCAGACCGGCTGAAGATTTTTGGCGGTATCCTTATTGATCTGCGTCAGCGAACTGTAACGAGCACCTGAGTAGTCGCCGCCCCAAGTAGCCCAGCTGTTCGGGTCTTGGCTCAGTTTCTCGATCTCAGCGTTCGCCTGGGAAAGCCCGGGTGCTGCCAGCAACGATGCAACCGAGGTTGCAATCAGCCAACTTTTCACGGGTTTTTTCATCGATTTCCTCCTCGTACGTCTGCCAGGGCAGACGACAAACGTTGTAAGCAATTGACCCTAAATAATTCTTGGAGAGGACGGATCTGATCCCTGTTGAGGAAAAATTCCCTATTGAGCGTCGCAATTTCCTTATACGGGGCCCGTCTTGGCTGCGTAAGTTGAAGGATTCGGGAAGAAAAGTCAACAATGCTGCAGGCAGCGTCAGACATGGCAAAAGGGTATGTTTCGTTCGGTCGTGATCGGTAACCCAGAACCGCGGCATGATCTTCCGGGAGATCGCCTGCCGACGGCCTTGGACCCACTCGCTCACAGTCCCGCGACGACACCAGAATCGACACCTTGCGTCGACCTGACCCGACACCGGCGAGTCGACCAATTTGACTATTTTCAACCGGGACAGTTTCACTGTTCCTTGACGGTAGGAAGCGACCCCGAATGCCTGCACGGCGCATCGGGATGGTTACGAGGAGCGCGCAATCGTCGCGCACTCTACAGTCAGGTCGCATGAGCCTGGCATTGCAGGACATACCGCCCTGCGTGAGGGCACTCGGAATGCGATCGAGAACGCCGAGAGTCAGTGCTCGGTCTTGCCAAAGCGTAAAGTCCCTCGCCCGGCGTTACGTCCCGGTGATGGGGCTCCGGCAGCCTCCGCTGCAGCGGCGGAGGCCCTGCTTCAGGCCATGACACCGGGTTACGGAATGAAAAGCCAACCCACCGGAGAGCGGAGGACTTCGCGAGGAGTCGACGGGGTGGCGAGTGATTTTCCGAGACTCGACGGCCTCAAGCACGGAACCGGCGGGGACTTTTTTCCGCCCGACATCGATTCTCTTGTCGCCGCCCCCGCACCAGAATGGGCTGGCATGTTGCGGAACAGCGCCGTCGCCGAGTGGTAGCTTCTCGGCATCAGCGCTCCGAGAATCGACGCCGATGCGGAGCGCACCCGCGTCGCAGCAGCGAACACGGTCGCCGACCTTCCCGATGTCCCCGTCGACATATCGGACCGCGCGGTCGCAGTCGAGACTATCGCTGGCGGTGCTTCGAGTCTCGCGCGCGTTCCTCGGAATGCCGTCACCTCCGCGGACAGCGGCGGTGACGAGGCTCCACACGCCGCGGCGCTCCGTAAAAGGTCGGGCTGTGGTGTCGATGGCGACAAGTTAGCGAATCCCCGGCCCGTCGTCGGTCGAGATCGGTAGCCAAGGTCCGCGCGGCACATAGTCTCGGGTTCATTTGCGCCCAGCCGTCGTGCACGGCGGTAGCGCCCATCACTCGCGGTTGGGCGCAGAATGCCCGCCATCGGCGCTCAAAGGCCCGCCACGTCACGGCGAGTCAGCACACATTCCAGCGGAGACACCTGTCCCTCCCTTGGCGAAGTTAGCGACAGTCGCTGTGCCGGGATTTCGTCCTGAGGACAGACCGGCCACCGGCCTCGATCAGGGCCACCTATTCATCCCACGGGCCCGGGGTGGAGGCGGAACCAATCGGGGCGCCGATGGCGCCACGATCCGCCGAACGAAGCCCACGGACGGGCGGGCCGGACGCAGACAGGCGTACACCCGCCTCGCCCACCCACACCAGCAATGTGCCGACCCCCGCCGCCAAGGCCGCCGCGCGATGCGAGACTCGCGTGCCGGGTTCCAACATGATGCAGGCGATCGACCCGACCGGAATATGGGTTCGGACGCCGGTCACATCGACCACGCCGAAACTGCCGTCGAGCACGGCAATCTCACCGCGCTCGATGAAGACCTGTGAACCCGTTCCTTCATGGCGATGGGCTTCAGCGGCGGCAGCAGGAACTGATCGGACATCTGGTTACACGCCGTACCGATACCAGGCCCGTCTAGAGCACGACATCTTCATAGATGTCGGCGAAATCCAGGCTTAGATCCACGCTGTCCAGGCGGACGGGCTCACCTGGCGACGGAATCCACTGGTCCCAGCCCCCTGCGGGCAGCCTGCGATAAATCTCGAGTCTGGCGGAACGGCTATCTACCAGAACGTATTCCTGCAGGCTTGCAAGCGTCGCATACGCACGCATTTTCTCACGCCGGTCGATAGCCTCGGTACTCGTCGACAACACCTCAACGATCAGCACGGGGTCGGTCAGGTAGTCCTTCGGAGCGTCGGCGGCAAGATCCCGGGGTGAACAGGTCACCACCACGTCCGGATAGAAATAGGCCTGCACGGGCGCGACATGGACCTTCATATCGGCGATAAAGCCGCGGTAGGGCTTGCCCCACATGTGGGCACGCAGATGGGAGAACAGGTTGCCCGCGATGAGGTTATGGGCCTTGCCCGCCCCCGCCATCGCATAGATGTGTCCGGCCACGTATTCATGGCGGACCGCGCTCGCCAGTTCGCCGGACAGATAGTCGGCTTCGGCCACAGGAAGAACGGTTGCATGTTGCATGGTTGGCTCTGCCAGTATGGACTCCGGATCTCAATGGCCGACTTCCCGGTAAAGCCTATGCCTGTCGCCCCGAGCGGTCCGACGGGGACGTCTTCTCCTCCCCGACAAGGCGGCTCCGCGCCTTGAAGACCGCCGGGGCATGATCACACGCGAGCGACGCGGCACCAGCATCAGCCCGCAGCCGAAGGCTGTGTTTATCTGAGCCTTGCAACCGAGAGTAACCCGAGTCCCAGCGCCTTTCCATGCCCCAACCCTCGGAGCATGCCGTCACGGAATGTACCGACAGCATGCCTTGAACAGAATGCATTCAGCCCGGATGGACGCCGATGTCATCGCCCGCCCACCCCGGCTCCGCGCGGCCGCACTTTGCCGTGGGAACTAGGAGTGTGCCCCCGCCCCAAGCAAGTCCGCCTTACGCCGCCTTAAGGCGCTCCCTGATGCGCCCGCCAGAGCGCCGCCACCCCCGTTCCAACCAGCCTTTGCCAAGGTTCCGGTTTGCAGTAAACTTCGCGACCTTTCCCCGCTCGCCCCAAGTAATGCAGATCGGACCGTACCGACTGGCCAACCGTCTGATCCTCGCGCCGATGGCGGGCATTACGGACTTGCCCTACCGAAACCTCTGCCGCCGCTGGGGCGCCGGCATGGCGGTGGCGGAGATGGCAACGAGCAACCCGGCGCTGCTCGACAGTCGGAAGACCCGGCAGAAAACGGATCACCGCGGTGAAACAGAGCCGCGTGTGGCACAGATCCTCGGTGCCGAGCCCATGCAGATGGCTGAGGCGGCGCGCTTCAATGTGGAGCGCGGTGCACAAATTATTGACATCAACATGGGGTGCCCGGCTAAGAAGGTCTGCAACAAAGCCGCCGGTTCCGCGCTGCTTCGCGATGAGCGACTTGTGGCGCAGATTTTGGATGCCGTGGTCCAGGCAGTCGACGTCCCCGTGACGCTGAAGATTCGGACCGGATGGGATGCTGCTGAGCGCAACGCGGTAAGCGTTGCGAAACTGGCCGCAGCGGCCGGCGTGAGCGCGTTGTCGGTGCATGGCCGGACCCGCGCCTGCGGCTTCTCCGGGTCTGCGGAATACCATACAATCGCCATGGTCAAAGCCTCTGTCAACATCCCGGTCATCGCCAACGGCGACATCGACTCTGCCGAGAAAGCGCAGCAGGTACTGGAGGCAACGCGGGCGGATGGGATCATGATCGGTCGCGCGGCCCTGGGCCGACCCTGGATCTTCCGCCAGATCGAGCGTTTCCTCGAATCAGGGATCGACTGCCCGCCCCCCGGACCCGATGCCATTCTGGCCACGGTTCGCGAACACCTGCAGGGGCTGTACGCGCACTATGGCGAATACGCGGGCGTGCGTATCGCTCGCAAGCATGTCGGCTGGTACCTTGGTGAGGCCGCCGCAACGTCCTCCGAACTCCTGCGGCGCTTCAATCAACAGGAGACAGCGCCGCAGCAGTGGGCTCTGCTGCCGGAGTTGTTCAATAGTCAACGGCAGGGAGAATCCGAATGACAGCGGAATCACGCAGCGCCTCGATGGACATCGCCATACCCTGTGCGCCTGAAGGTCGTGACTTGCTCTGCAATCACGTCCGCATCGCAGTCGACCACTATCTTCGCGCACTGAACGGTAGCGCCCCGAACGGCCTGTACGAGATGGTGCTGCAGGAAATTGAGCGCCCCTTGCTCGAGGTCGTCCTGGAGCACTGCGGACACAATCAGAGCAAGGCGGCTCAGGTCCTGGGCCTGAGCCGCAGCACACTACGCAAGAAGATGGCGCAGCACGGGCTGGCCTGAATCTGTTTTCTCCTACTTACTGGACCCGTCTTGATTCCCATGTCCCAGCAGAAGGTCGCGCGCGCGCTGATCAGCGTCTCAGATAAAGCCGGTATCGTCGATTTCGCACGCGATCTGCACGTGCTGGGGATCGAACTGATCTCTTCGGGCGGCACTGCGCGCCTGCTCGCCGATAACGGCATTCCCGTCACCGAGGTTTCCGACTACACGGGCTTTCCGGAAATGATGGATGGCAGGGTCAAGACCCTGCACCCGAAAGTCCATGGCGGGATCCTGGGCCGGCGCGGGCTGGACGAAGCCATCATGGCAGAGCACGGCATCCCGCCGATCGACCTGGTCGTCGTCAACCTGTATCCCTTCGAGTCGACGATTGCGCGCCCCGATTGCGACCTGGACACGGCGATCGAGAACATCGACATCGGCGGTCCCGCGTTGCTCCGCGCTGCCGCCAAGAATCATGCCTCGGTCGGCGTCATCGTCGATCCTGCGGACTACCCCGCTGTCCTGGACGAGTTGCGTCGGAATGACGGGGTGCTGAGCGATGCGAGCCGCTTCGCGTTCGCGGCCAAGACCTTTCGGCACACATCGTGGTACGACTCCGCGATCGCCGAATACCTGGGCGGAGACACTGCGCTGCCGGAACGCTTGTTGCTGCGCTTCACCCGGGTGCAGCCCATGCGTTACGGGGAGAACCCTCACCAGCGGGCCGCCTTCTACACCGAGACGCACCCGAAACCCGGCAGCATCGCCGGCGCGAGCCAACTGCAGGGCAAGGAGTTGTCGTTCAACAATATCGCCGACGCCGACGCCGCGCTGGAATGCGTCAAGACCTTCGCCGATGCGCCGGCCTGCGTGATCGTCAAGCACGCCAACCCCTGCGGGGTTGCCCAGGCTGCGACGACGCTCGAAGCCTATGATCGCGCGTACGCCACCGACCCCACCTCCGCGTTCGGCGGCATCATCGCCTTCAACCGCCCGCTCGACGCGACGACGGCGCAGACCATCGTCGAGCGGCAGTTCGTTGAAGTCATCATCGCGCCCGGTGTTAGCGCCGACGCGCGCGACGCGCTGGCCGTCAAGCCGAATGTCCGGGTGCTCGATTGCGGCAGCGCCGACCCGGCGGATGGAGCAGAGTGGGACTACCGGCGGGTAGCGGGGGGACTGTTGGTTCAGGATCGCGATATCGTCGCGGTCGACCGGTCGCACCTCAGGATCGTGACGCGACGCCAGCCCGATCAGCGTGAGCTGGAAGACCTGCTGTTTGCCTGGAAGGTGGTTCGTTACGTGAAATCGAACGCCATCGTCTACTGCCGCGACCTGCGCACCATCGGCGTCGGCGCCGGACAGATGAGCCGCGTCTACTCCGCTCGCATCGCCGCGATCAAGGCCGAAGACGTGGGCTTGACGGTGCAGGGCTCGGTGGTGGCGTCGGACGCCTTCTTTCCGTTCCGCGACGGGGTCGACGCGGCGGCTGCGGCGGGCGTAACCGCCGTGATCCAGCCCGGCGGCTCGGTTCGGGACGATGAAGTGATCGCCGCGGCAGACGAACATGGCCTGGCGATGGTCTTCACCGGCATCCGTCACTTTCGCCACTGATCCGACGTCGCGCGCGGGTCGTCTGTCGGCGGTGCGACTGAGGCCGAGCCCCTGCCCATCCAGACTTCGAGCCAGCCACACCGGAGAATCTCCCGGCGGGCACTTTCCGTAAGGCCGCCCGACTGGCTCAGGGCCGCGGGGAAGCGATGGTCACCTCACCCTAGGCCGTCGGTTCGCGAATGCGGCCGCAGGGCGCTGCGTCAACGTCGCAGCTTGTAGTTCCGGCCGTAGAAGATCTCGGCCATCTCCTGCTTCAACTGCTTCTGGATCGCCGTGCGCTCTTCCGGGGTCAGCGCGTCCTTTGCCGTTTCGAAAAGATAGTTGTCCAGCACGAAGTCCTTGAGGATCATCTTCGTGTGGAAGATCTGTTCCTGATAGACGTTCACGTCGATCATCTGATACCGCTCCGCCATGCTGTCGGAGATATAGTTCTGGATCGAGGTGATCTCGTGATCGATGTAATGCTTCTGACCGCTGATGTCGCGGGTGAATCCCCGGACGCGATAGTCCATGATAACGATGTCCGACTGAAAACTGTGAATCAGGTAGTTCAGCGCCTTCAGCGGTGAAATGCGTCCGCAGGTCGACACGTCGATATCGGCCCGGAACGTGCTAAGTCCCCCGTAGGGATGGCTCTCCGGGTAGGTGTGGACGGTGATGTGACTCTTGTTCAGGTGGCCGACCACGGATTCGGGGACCGGTCCCGGACCCTCGATATTGGTCACGCTGTTCGGCACATGCCCCTCCGAGATGAGCATCGTGACGCTTGCGCCCTGCGGCTCGTAGTCCTGACGGGCAATGTTCAGGATCTCAGCCCCGATGATCGCATTCACATCGGTCAGAATCTGCGTCAACCGCTCGGCGCTGTAGGCCTCGTCGATGTATTCGATGTAGCGGCGCTGCTGCTGCTCCGACTTGGCGTAGCAGATGTCGTAGATGTTGAAGCTGAGCGACTTCGTGAGATTGTTGAAACCGTGCAGTTGCAACTTATCCATGGACTTCACGCCACCCCGGTGATCTAGATTTGGAGCTGATTAGCTAGCGACTGCGAAGCGGGACTCTTCGGCGGCTGGGTTTGGAATCGGTGCAGGATTGCCCGTCAAAACCGCTCGAACCCGCATCAATCCGTCAGGATTTCGAAGTCATGGGTGATGGAGGCGGTTGCCCCCAGCATGATGGAAGCGGAACAGTACTTCTCGGCAGACAAGTCGACTGCACGCCGCACGGCCGCGTCTGTCAATCCAACGCCCTTCAGAACAAAGTGAGCGTGTATCTTGGTGAACACTTTCGGATCCGCTTCGGCCCGCTCCGCGTCGAGGAGCACTTCGCAGTTCTCGACGACGTGCCGCCCCTTGCGCAGGATATGCACTACGTCGAAGGCGGTACACCCACCCATGCCGAGCAGCAGCATCTCCATCGGCCGAACCCCGAGATTGCGCCCGCCGCTATCCGGTGGCCCATCCATCACGACGGCATGTCCACTGCCGGACTCGCCGACGATCAGGACATCTTCAACCCACTTAACCCGCGCTTTCATGACTCTCGGTGCCACCAAAATAGCGCGCTAGAATACCATAATTTTCCGGCCCAAACGCAGGAACGCACTACTAGACTTAGGTCCGCATCCGCCTCGAACCCGAAACCGTGCCACGGGGGATCAAGACGTCATGGTTGAACTACACACTCCTGCCATCAGCGCGCTGCTGAAGAACTCTCATCAGCGTCGGTATGCCTCGCGCGCCTATGTCTTCAGGCCAGGCGACCGAATCGATACCCTGCATTTCGTCACCGAAGGCTCGATCGCCATCGTCATGCCGGAAAAAAGCCTGCGTGCCGCGGACAGCCAGACGACACTGGCCACCGACCAGGACGTGGTGCTGTCGTATGTTTGTCGCGGCGAGTTCCTTGGCGTGGCCGGCTTCTTTCTGGGCGAGGGGGCCTACGAGGTCAATGCCATCGCGCGCGAACCGGCCGTGGTGGCCTCACTGAGCTACGCCCGCCTCCGCGAGCTGCTGCGGACGACTCTGGCGCCCTACGCCACCGACATCCTGATCGAATTAGGCCGGCAAGTGGCACTTCGTCTGGTCAAGAGCGACCGCCGCAGCGCGTCTTTGGCGGTGCACGACGTGTCGGAACGCATCGTTCATGCGCTGCACGAACTTTGCACCCAGCCCGATGCAATGACACACCCCGACGGCATGCAGATCCGCACTACGCGGCAGGAGCTAGGGCGCCTCGTCGGTTGCTCGCGCGAGATGGCCGGCCGGGTGCTGAAACAGCTGGAGCGCGAACGGCGCATCAGCGCCCATGGCAAAACCATCGTGGTATTTGGGACTCGCTAGGGAAGCTCGAAGCTAAGCGGGGCTTTCCACGCGGAACGCGCCGCCGCAAACGACGGTTCGAAGTCGCGCCCACGCACGCTTTCCAACTCCATCGTCAAGCCGTCGCCGGGAGGATGCCGTTGTGACGCAACAGCGCATCGATCTCCGGCGGGCGCCCCCGGAACGCGATGAAGGAGTCCATCGCCTTACGGCTGCCCCCTTTCTCCAGCACGTTTTGCAGGAATGACCGCCCCGTGTCCGGGTTGAATACGCCCTCCTCCTCGAACCGCGAGAAGGCGTCGCTGGACAAGACCTCAGCCCATTTGTAGCTGTAGTAGCCGGCAGCGTAACCACCCGCAAATATGTGGGAAAAACTGTGCTGAAAGCGATTGAAGCGTGGGGGGATGACCGCGGCAACCTGCTCTCGCACCTCATCGAGTATGGCCTGTACCCGGCCGCCGACCGCCGGGTCGTATTCGCGATGCAGACGGAAGTCGAACAGGGCGAACTCGAGTTGCCGCACCATCTGCATGCCCGACTGGAAATTCCGCGCCGCCAGCATCTTGTCGAATAAGTCCGCCGGCAGAGGGGCTCCGGTCTGATAATGACCGGACAACAGGCTCAAAGCCTCTTTTTCCCAGCAGTAGTTTTCCATGAACTGGCTCGGCAGCTCGACGGCATCCCATTCCACCCCATGTATGCCCGACACGCTTCGGTGATCGATCTGCGTCAGCATGTGGTGCAGGCCATGCCCGAATTCATGGAATAGCGTGACCATTTCATCGTGCCGCAGCAATGCCGGCGTATCGCCGGCCGGCGGCGTGAAGTTGCACACCAGGTACGCGACCGGGTACTGAACGCTACCCCCTAAACGATGGCGGGCCGCGCATTCGTCCATCCACGCGCCGCCGCGCTTGTTCGGTCGGGCATAGAGATCGAGATAGAACGACCCGCGTCGCTCACCGCACCCGTCCAAGACGTCATAGAAGCGGACATCCGGATGCCAGACCTCAACGCCATCGCGGACCCGGATCTGCAAGCCATAGAGCCGCTCGACGACCGCAAAGAGACCATCGAGCACACGCGGCGCCGGGAAGTAAGCCCTGACCTCCTCCTGCGAAAACGCATAGCGGTGTTGACGCAGGCGCTCGGAACAATAGGCCATGTCCCAGACTTCGAGAGTGTCCAGCCCACAGTGCTCTCGGGCGAACACCCGGAGTTCCTCGAGATCACGCCGCGCGACGGGCAGCGACCTCTCGCCCAGGTCGACCAGAAACGCCATGACCTGATCGGCCGATTCCGCCATTTTGGTGGCCAGCGACAAGTCGGCAAAACTGGCATAGCCGAGCAGTTGCGCCTTCTCGTGGCGCAGCGCCAGAATCTCCTCCATGAGTCCGGAGTTGTCCCATTGCCCGGCGTTCGGTCCCTGGTCCGAGGCACGCGTCGCGAAAGCCGTATACATTTCCCGCCGTAATTCCCGATCGTCGGCGTAAGTCATCACAGCGATATAGGACGGGAATTCCAGCGTCAGCAACCAGCCTTCCTGGCCGCGCTGTTCGGCGGCTTGCCGCGCACCGGCCAGCGCCGACTCCGGCAGACCGGTCAAAGCCGTGGGCTCACTGATCGACTTGATCCAGCCCTGCGTCGCATCGAGTACGTTGTCCTGAAAACGGCTCTGCCGCTGCGACAACTCTTGTGCGATGGCCTTGAAGCGTTCGCGCTGCGCAGGCTCCAGTTCGATGCCCGAAAGCCTGAAATCGCGCAGTGCGTCCTCGACGATCTTCCGCTGCGCTGGCTCGAACGTTGCGTAGGCCGGGCTTTCGGACAAGGCGCGATAGGCGGCGTAAAGCCCTTCGTTCTGACCCAATTCGGTCCAGTAGGCGCTCAGCAGCGGCAGACAGGTGTTGTAGGCAACCCGCAGTTCGTCGCTGTTCATCACCGCGTTCAAATGGCCGACTGGCGACCAGGCCTTGGCGAGGCGGTCGTCGAGCACCTCCAGTCTTGCCACCAGCCCGCCCCAATCGCAGGGACCCGGCTGCGCCGCAATACGTTCGACCTCGGCACGATTCTCCTCGAGAATCTGCTGAATGGCGGGCACAACATCGGACGGCTTGATGGCGGTGAAGGCCGGAAGTTCTCGATTCTCGAGCAGCGGATTCACGATGGTCATGGCAGATGGGTTGGGACGGTCTGGAAGTTAGGTTGTAGGTCGGACGTAACCTTTTAGTCAGCAGATCGCGACAAGGGTTCGCGCGCTCCCCGGTCGGGGCAACTTTTAACGCCCCCCACGGGGACGGGCCGGGAGCCACCGCGGCGCGCCGGCCGGCGGCTCAGAGGGCCACCAGCGGCTGGCCGTGTTTCACGAAGCGAGGCGGGACGATGCGACAGGGCTTCCAGTGGCCGCGAATCTCGACCAAGCAGCGATCTTCATTGCCGGCCGGCAGGCGGGCAAAACCGATGGAGCGCTGCAGCGTCGGCGAATGGCCACCGCTCGTCGTAACGCCCTCGCCGCCGCCCGGCAGTTGCACGCGCAGGTGGCCGCGCAACACCCCGGGTTCTTCGAGGATCAGACCGACGAAACGGGAGCCACCTTGCACGCGTCGAGCGACCAGCGCGGCGCGCCCGATGAAATCGCGATCGGCCGGCTCCAGCGCCACCGTCCAGGCGAGACCGCAATCGTAGGGTGTGACTGATTCGTCCATGTCGCTGCCATAGAGCCGAAGGCCGGCTTCGAGTCGCAGCGAATCGCGCGCGCCGAGGCCACAGGGCACAACGCCGGCGTCCCGCAGGGCTTCCCAGGTCGCAACGGCCTCGCTGCTAGGAACGATCAGCTCGTAGCCGTCCTCGCCGGTATAGCCGGTCCGCGCGGCCTGCGCATCGCCGATCGTGATGAAGTGCATGACTGGCAGTCCGGCCGCCCTCGCCGACAGCCACGGCAGGGCCTGGTGCGCCAGATCCCGCGCCCGCGGGCCCTGGACGGCGATCATCGACAGGTCGGCACGGCAGCGGACGTCCACGCCGAAAGGCTCCGCCTGGCGGGTGATCCAGTCCAGATCGCGTTCCCGGGTCGCGGCATTGACCACGAGGCGGCAACGGCCGACGTCCCCGCGGTAGGCGATCACGTCGTCCAAGATGCCGCCAGCGGGATTCAGCAGGCACGAATACAACGCAGCGCCGGACTCGCCGGCGCGGTTGATGTCATTCGCCAACAAGTGGCGGACGAAGGCGTGGGACCGCGGTCCCGACAGATCGATGACCCCCATGTGCGACACGTCGAACATGCCGGCCGCCTTGCGCACCGCCATGTGCTCGCCAATCTGGGAACCGTAGTGCAGCGGCAGTTCCCAGCCGGCGAACTCCACCAGCTTGCCACCGGACTGTCGATGGACGGCATTCAGCGCGGTCTGCTTTGGCACCGAAATCTCTCCGGTCGTGGTCGCGCGGCAGCGCGACGGTCCTGGGCGTTGAGTCCCCCCAGGGACGCTCTGCATGGAACAGAGCGTTCCTAGGACAATAGCGGAACGATCAGCAACGCAACGATGTTGATGATCTTGATCATCGGATTGACGGCCGGGCCGGCGGTATCCTTGTATGGATCACCAACGGTATCGCCGGTCACCGCGGCCTTGTGGGCTTCGGAGCCCTTGCCGCCGAAGGCGCCGTCCTCGATGTATTTCTTGGCATTGTCCCACGCGCCGCCTCCGGTGGTCATCGAAATCGCAACGAACAGGCCGGTGACGATCGTGCCGATCAGCACGCCACCGAGTGCCTCCTTGCCCAGCAGCAGGCCGACCACCAGCGGGACCGCGACGGGCAACAGCGACGGGACGATCATTTCCTTGATCGCCGCCTTCGTCAGCAAATCCACTGCCTTCGAATAATCGGGTTTCGCCTTGAAATCCATGATCCCGGGGATCTCCCGAAATTGGCGGCGGACCTCGGTGACGATACCGGCGGCCGCCCGTCCGACCGCTTCCATGGCCATCGCGGCGAAAAGGTAGGGCACCAGTCCGCCGATAAACAAACCGATGATGATCCGATGGTTGGACAGATCGAATGCCACCTGCCCACCCAGGGCATGGGTATAGTCCGCGAACAGCACCAGCGCAGCCAGTCCGGCCGAGCCGATCGCATAGCCCTTGGTCACCGCCTTCGTCGTGTTGCCGACGGCGTCCAGTGCATCGGTAATATGACGGACTTCCTCGGGCAGATTCGCCATCTCCGCGATGCCGCCGGCGTTGTCCGTGATGGGTCCGTAGGCATCCAGGGCGACGATCATGCCGGTCATCGACAGCATGGATGTCGCCGCGATGGCGATACCATAGAGACCGGCCAGCGAGTGCGCGGCCCAGATACTGGCACAGACCGCAATGACCGGGATCGCGGTGGACTTCATGGAGACCCCGAGACCGGCGATGATGTTGGTCGCATGACCGGTCGTCGAAGCTCCGGCGATGTGTCTGACGGGCTGGTACTCGGTCGCCGTGTAATACTCGGTGACCGCCACCATCACCGCGGTGAGCACCAGACCGATCAAAGCCGTGCCGTAAATACCCATGGCAGAGAGGGTGGTATCACCGGACGGCAGACCACCCCAGAACATGAACACGGTCACCGGCAGGAAGGCCACCGCCGAAAGGCCGCCGGACACGATCACGCCCTTGTAGAGACCGCTCATGATGCGGCGGCCCGTGGTGATCCTTACGAAGAAGGTGCCGACAATCGAGGCCAGGATAGACACGCCGCCCAGCACCAGCGGATAGATCACGGCGTTGTCGCGTCCGTCGGTGATCAGGCCACCCAGCAGCATCGTGGCCACGATCGTCACTGCATAGGTCTCGAACAGGTCGGCCGCCATGCCCGCACAGTCACCGACGTTGTCGCCGACATTGTCGGCGATCACCGCTGGGTTGCGTGGGTCATCTTCCGGGATGCCGGCCTCGACCTTGCCGACCAGATCGGCCCCCACATCGGCCCCTTTCGTAAAGATACCGCCGCCGAGACGGGCGAAGATGGAGATCAGCGATCCGCCGAACGCCAGTCCCACCAGCGCGTGCAGGGGATCGGCAACACCCAGGCTTTTCAGGATGGTGTAGTAACCGGCCACTCCGAGCAGCCCGAGGCCCACCACCAGCAGGCCCGTGATGGCACCGCCACGGAAGGCCGTGGTGAAGGCCGCGTTCATCCCGCGCGACGCGGCCTGCGCCGTGCGCGAGTTGCTGCGTACGGAGATGTGCATACCGATGTAGCCAGCGGCGCCCGACAGCGCGGCCCCCACGGCGAAGCCGCCCGCCACGGCCCAGCCGAGCGCGAAACCGATCACGACGAAGAGCACGCCGCCGACCGCGGCGATGGTGCTGTACTGACGATTGAGGTAGGCCTGGGCGCCTTGCTGGATCGCCGCAGCGATCTCCTGCATACGCAGATTGCCGGGGGACTGGACATTGATCCAGGCGATGGACAGGATGCCGAAGACCAGGGCGGCGATGGACGATACGAAGGCGAAGGACACCCCCCAACCAACCGAGAAGCCAATCGTGAAGAAAGCCACCAGCGCACCGTAACTGATGGTTCTCGTGCGCCGGTCCGCCAGAATCAGCTGCAACCCCTCCTGGGCGCACGCGACAATCGACATGGCCATATTGCTCCCCTTCCCTACTCGCCGTTCAATGTTGGATTTGGAACGCGCAAGAGGCGTGTCCTTGCGGCTGCCGCCGGCCACTGCAACCGACGCCTGCACCCGCACGGCGACACGATATTCCCACGCACAAAAAATAAAGTCTGCTAGACGTACCGCCGACCGGTGTTAACGGCTGGCGCGGCAACGCTGGAAGATGACACGAAGAACGGGCAGCGGTAGTCGGCGCTCGGCTGTCCGGACTTCCGGATGCGGTACGTTAGACGAATTGACTCTCCCGCACAAGCTGGCCCCGAGCGCACGGGCGTGGCATTCAGTGCGGGCAAGTCTGGCCGTTTCTCGGCGCCGTCCCCTATAATCGGGACCGTATCACCATTAGCGAGTCACCTCCCGTTTTGCCATCATCCTCCCCCCATCCGGCTCCGCTAACCCAGCCGGGACGGCGGCGTCGTCCGGCAATCAACGATTATCAGCCCGGCGCTTCGAGCCCGAAGCCGGCATTTCATCGGCCGGGTTCCGTCATTGCAACCGCAGCGCACGAGCCGTATCCGATCACCGTTGGCAGCGTGCTCGCAGAGCCTACATCCGGATCTTGCCATGTGGTTTGACATCGGGTTGATACTCTTCCTGATCGTGATGAACGGACTGTTCGCGATGTCCGAGATCGCGATCGTGTCCGCGCGTCGCGTGCGGCTGCAGCATGCGGCCGAGAAGGGCAGCAAGGGGGCGGCTCGCGCGTTGGAACTGGCCGAGCAACCCGGACGCTTCCTATCGACGATACAGGTGGGCATCACCTCGATCGGCATCCTGAGCGGTGCGCTCGGCGAGCGGGTCATCGCCGATCAGCTCCACGATTACTTCCTGACGATACCGGAGCTAAGCACTTACGCCCATGAACTGTCCCTGACGATCATGGTCGCCACGATCACCTACATCTCTCTGATCATTGGCGAGCTGGTTCCGAAACGCCTGGCCTTGCTGCGCCCGGAGGGGATCGCCGCCTTCTTCGCTCGCCCCATGCACCTGCTGTCGGTCGTGGCGCTGCCGCTGGTCAAACTGTTGAGCGTTTCTACGGATCTCGTGCTGCGTGCGCTGGGCGTCCGGCCACCGGACGAGCCGTCCGTGACGGAGGAGGAGATCAAGGTGCTGCTGGAACAGGCCACGGTCGAAGGCGTGTTCGAGCGCAGCGAACAGCAGTTGGTGGAGAATATCCTGCGTCTCGACGACCGCAAGGTCGGCGCGATCATGACGCCCCGCAAGGACATCGTTTATCTGGACATCCAGAAACCGTTCGAACGCAACCGGCAGACGATCACCGAACACCCGCACTGGATACTCCCGCTGTGCAATGACGGGCTGGACAACCTGATCGGCTTCGTGAAGACGAAGGACCTGTTGAACCGGATGCTGGCCGGCGAGAAGGCGGATCTGATGGAACTGCTGACACCGGCGCTGTTCGTGCCGAATTCGCTGTCACTGATGCAGGTGCTCGAACAGTTCAAAAAGTCACACCTGCACACCGCAATCGTGGTCGACGAATACGGCGAGTTGGACGGGCTGGTTTCGCTGAGCGACATTCTCGAGGCAATCGTCGGAGACATTCCGTCCGATGCAAGCGACGAGGAACCTCAGGTCGTCCGGCGTGAAGATGGTTCCTGGCTGATCGACGGCATGCTCGACATCGAGCGGTTCAAGGAACTGTTCGACCTGAACCTGTTGCCCGAGGAACAGATGGGCAACTTTCACACAGTCGGCGGATTCGTGATGCTGCGTCTGGGCAATGTCCCGCGCGTCACCGACAGCTTTGAATTCGAGGGCCTGCGCTTCGAAGTGATCGACATGGATCGCAACCGGGTCGACAAGGTGCTCGTCACGGAAGTCGCAGTTCCGGCGGTGTGACGACGTAATCGGAGCGCGGCGACGGCGGGCGCGGTACGCGCAATCACGGTCCGTCGGGCACCGGGGGCTCGGATCCTCCGTGTCGCGGTCAGGCGGCCCATCCATTTCCCCTGAATTGACGCGAGAACCGGTTCGCCCACCACCAACACCCCGGGATGGACCTAAACGACGCTGAGGTTGGTTAGAGCGTGCGGCCGTGAAAAATCAGATGACCGAGGAATTCGTCGCCCTGTTCCAGGCACTCGATACGCGTGATCATCGCGTTATCGACCTTGATCCGGAACAAGTTCCGCAGCGGAACCTCGAGTATGTGTGCCAAGACCATCCGGATCACGCCCGCATGGCATACCATCAGGACGTGCTGGCCAACATGTTTGTCGACCGTCTCCTGCAACGCAGCGACGACACGCTCCCGAAAATCGCCAAGCCCCTCGCCGTCCTTGGGCCGATTCGTCATCGGGTCTCGCAGGAAGCGCTGCAGCACGCCCGGGTCATATAGCGTCGCCAGCTCTTCGTGGGTCTTGCCCTGCCACGCGCCGAAGCCCAATTCCTTGATGCGCGGCTCGGGCTCAACCGGGATCCCGTGCCGTAGCCCAAGTTCTTCCGCAAATGCCTGGCAGCGCTGCAAGGGGGACGTGATGATGATGTCCCAAGGCGGAGCTTCGCGGCCGACGGCGGCCCACATTTGCTGCCAACCCTTGTCGCTGAGCGGATCATCGACCTGACCCCGGTAACGGCTCCCGCCGACGGGCTCGCCGTGGCGCATCAGGTCGATCAGCGTCGATACGCGTTCTTCGGTAATCAACGTCAGTCCGCCGGCAAGTGGCGCCGGGCCTCAGCGACCGCCTCGCGCACACGGATGGGAGCAGTACCGCCGAAATGATCGCGCGCCGAGACCGAGCCATCAAGCGTCAGTACGGCAAAGACGTCGTCATCGATGAGTTCGCAAAAGTGCCGCAGTTCGCCGAGCGAAAGCGCGGCCAGATCGCGCCGGGTTTCGACCCCGAGCCGCACGGCCTTGCCGACCACTTCGTGCGCATCGCGAAAGGCCAAGCCCTTGCGTACCAGATAATCCGCCAGATCGGTCGCGGTCGCATACCCGCGGCTTGCGGCCAATCGCATTTCGTCGCGATTCGCGCGAATGTGGGGAACCATATCGGCGAAGGCACGCAGACAGGCCCTCAGTGTGTCGACCGTGTCGAAGACGGGCTCCTTGTCTTCCTGGTTGTCCTTGTTGTACGCCAGCGGCTGGCTCTTCATCAGCGTCAGCAGGCCGAACAGGTGCCCGAAGACGCGGCCGGCCTTACCTCGCACGAGCTCGGGGACGTCCGGGTTTTTCTTCTGCGGCATGATCGATGAGCCGGTGCAGAACTTGTCCGGGAGTTCGATAAAGGCAAACTGACTCGATGTCCACAAGACCAGCTCCTCGGCGATCCGGGTCAAATGCATCATCAGCAGGCTGGCGCAGGCAGCGAACTCGATTGCGAAGTCGCGGTCACTGACAGCGTCCAGTGAGTTGGCGGCAGGCCGGTCGAAGCCCAGTAGTTCCGCAGTGCAGTGGCGATCCAGCGGGAAACTGGAGCCGGCCAGGGCGGCGGCGCCCAAGGGCATGACATTGATACGCTTCCGGCAATCGTGCAGCCGCTCACGGTCGCGCGCCAACATTTCGTACCAGGCCAGCAGGTGGTGGCCGAAAGTGATCGGTTGCGCCGTCTGGAGGTGTGTGAACCCGGGCATGATGGTGTCGGCCTCCCTCTCGGCAAGGTCGACCAGCGCCCGCTGCAGGCGCGCGAGGTCCCAGCAGATCAGATCGACTGCCTCGCGCAGGTAAAGACGCAGGTCGGTGGCGACCTGATCATTCCGGGACCGGCCGGTGTGCAGTTTCTTTCCGGTCTCCCCGATGCGATCGACCAGCCGTGCCTCGATGTTCATGTGCACGTCTTCGAGTTGCAGCGACCAGTGGAAATCGCCCCGGTCGATGTCGCCGGCGATATCCTCCAGGCCGCGCACAATGGCCTGCATCTCCTTTTCCGTCAGCACGCCGATGCGCTGCAACATCTGCGCGTGGGCGATGGAACCCTGGATGTCATGCCGCGCCAGCCGTCGATCGAACTCGACCGAGGCCGTGAACGCTTCCACGAAGGCATCGGTGGCCTCGGAAAAGCGCCCACCCCAAGGTTTCTGTTCGCTGCTCATCATCGATCCCGCATCTGTTCCAATATCCGGGAATTATACCGAAAAGCAAGCTTCATTCCCGCGATGACGCGCAGAGTCTGGTTTGGGCGCGGGTGCGTACCAAGTCCCTTGCGTCTGTAGTAGCATTTCCAACACAACCAAAGCGAACCGCCGTCAGAGTGAGGCATCGATGACCCAACCCACCCGGCTCCCAGCATGGAACGCCTTGCAGGCCCATAAGGCGGAAATTGCCGGCTTGCATATGCGCGACCTGTTCAAAGAGGATCCTGAGCGCTACTCCCGCTTTTCCATCCACTGGGACGAGTTCGTTTTCGACTATTCGAAGAATCGCATCACGCCACGCACCGTCGACCTGCTGCTGCAACTCGCCAGACAGGCCGAGCTGGCACCCCGTATCGAGGGGATGTTCCGAGGCGACAAAATCAACGTCACCGAGGAGCGGGCCGTCCTGCATGTCGCGCTCCGCAACCGGAGCAATCGACCCATCTGCGTCGACGGGGTCGACGTGATGCCCGCGGTCAACCGTGTACTCGAACGCATGGCCCGCTTCACCGCCGCCGTCCGTTCCGGTGAATGGCGGGGCTACACCGGCAAAGCGATCACCGACATCGTCAACATCGGCATCGGCGGATCCGACCTCGGCCCAAGAACGGTGGTGGAAGCCCTGAAGCCGTACGGAGCCGACAAGTTGCGGGCCCACTTCGTTTCGAACGTCGACGATGCCGACCTGATCGAAACGGTCAAGCACCTCAGCCCCGAAACCACGCTCTTTTGTGTCGCCTCCAAGACGTTTGCAACACAGGAAACGATGACCAACGGCCTGTCCGCCCGGGCCTGGCTACTCGATCACGCGCGCGACGATGCGGCGGTGGCCAAGCACTTCGTCGCGGTTTCGACGAATGCCGAGCGTGTGGCCGCATTCGGGATCGATGTGGCGAACATGTTCGAGTTCTGGGACTGGGTCGGCGGCCGCTACTCGCTGTGGTCGGCCATCGGGCTCCCGATCGCGCTGGCGGTCGGAATGGAGTGCTTTGAAGAATTGCTGGAAGGGGCTCATCAGGTCGACGAGCATTTCCGGAAAACGCCCTTTGAGCGCAATATCCCAGTGCTGATGGGATTGCTCGGCATCTGGTACAACAACTTCTTCGGCGCCCAGACCTACGCGATACTGCCTTACGACCAGTATCTCGAGTATCTCCCGACGTATCTCCAGCAGGGAGACATGGAGAGCAATGGCAAGACGATCGACATCAACGGACAGCCGGTAGCTTATCCCACCGGTCCGGTGATCTTCGGGCAGCCCGGCACGAACGGACAACATGCTTTCTATCAGCTGATCCATCAGGGCAGCGAGCTGATTCCCTGCGATTTCATTGCCGCTGCGCAAGGGCATCATTCCCTGGGGCGTCACCACGAAATCCTGATCGCGAACTTCCTCGCCCAACCCGAGGCGTTGATGCGCGGCAAGACCTATGACGAGGCCCTGGCGGAACTTCGCGCCAGCGGCGTTGATGAAGACGATCTCGCCAAGCCCGCCGCTGCCAAGACGTTTCCCGGCAACAAACCGACCAACACCATCCTTTACCGGAAACTGACCCCGCGTGTTCTCGGTTCGCTGATCGCACTCTACGAGCACAAGATCTTCACGCAGGGGGCGATATGGAATATCAATTCCTTCGACCAGATGGGGGTCGAGTTGGGGAAACAGCTGGCACAGACCATCCTGGCCGAGCTGAGCAACGATGAACCCGTGTCGTCGCATGACTCCTCGACCAACGGTCTGATCAATGCCTACAAGCGTTTGCGTCAGAAGTGAACTGCACGCATCGACGTGCCAAGCACTTCCGGGGAGGGCGCCGTTGATCACAACGACCAGCGGCCGGCCTAGCGTGCCCTGCCATCGCCCCTGAGCCCCTCCCTTTCTGCGCCCCCCTCCTCACCGTGACGACCGACACGCTCTTTCGCGACCGGCGCTCCACGCTGGAAGATTTCGATTTCGGCCCGGAGACAGCCGCGGTCTTCGACGACATGTTGGATCGCTCGATTCCCTTGTATCGCGAAATTCAGCGGATGATCGGCGAGATCGCCGCCGACTTTGCGGCACCGGGGTCCCAGGTCGTCGATCTGGGGTGCTCCACCGGCAATACGCTGCTGACGATGGACCGCGCCGTGACGGCGCCGGTCCGACTCGTTGGCGTCGATTCCTCCGCCGCCATGCTGCGTCAGGCCGAGGATAAATTCAGTCGCGAAGGCCTGCATAACGGCTATGAGCTCGTGTGCCGGGATCTGGCCGACGAGACCCCCTTCCACGACGCGTCCGTGGTCATCATGGCCTGGACCCTGCAGTTCATCCGGCCACTTCACCGAGACCGGGTCATTCGCGACATCGCCCGCGGACTCCGGGACGACGGCTGCCTCGTGCTGATCGAAAAGATGTCGAGCGAAAATTCTCGTCTGAACCGTTTTTTCATCCGCAGCCATCTCGAGTTCAAACGACGGCATGGTTACAGCGACATCGAAATCGCACAGAAGCGCGAATCACTGGAGAACGTATTGATTCCCTACCACGAAAATGAGAACCGCGAGCTTTTGCTCCGGAATGGCTTCAAGGCGTGCGAGACTTTCTTTCGTTGGTACAACTTCTGCGGCATACTCGCCGTAAAGTGAGCGTAGGTCGCGCCACTGCGGATATGTCGGGCGCGCACTGAAACCTACCGGAACATTTTGCGGATTTCCCCATCGTCATGCGTGAATTCCTACCCATCGCCAAGGGCGAAACATTTTTAGGCGTGCTGCCGGCTATGGCTAATCGCCATGGCTTGATCACGGGCGCCACCGGAACCGGTAAGACCGTCACCTTGCGCGTCCTGGCCGAAGCGTTCAGCGAAGTCGGCGTTCCGGTCGTCATGGCCGACGTCAAGGGCGACCTGTCCGGGCTTGCCGCGGCGGGTTCCGATGACGCCAAGATCAACGAGCGGGCCAGGCAACTCGGCGTCGATGAGTTCTCGTACCGCGGCTTTCCGGTCCTGTTCTGGGACTTGTATGGCGAGCGAGGGCATCCGATCCGAACCACCATCTCGGATATGGGACCCTTGCTCCTATCGCGTGTCCTGAACCTGAACGAAACGCAGAGCGGCGTCCTGAACCTCGCGTTTCGTGTCGCCGACGACAACGGGCTGTTGCTGCTGGACTTCAAGGATCTGCGAGCGATCGTGCAGTACGTGGGCGATCACGCGTCGGAACTGAAGACGGAGTACGGCAATGTGTCGAGCGCCAGCGTCGGCGCAATTCAACGCAATCTGCTCGCGCTGGAATCACAGGATGCCGAGCGGTTTTTTGGTGAACCCGCTCTGAATCTGGAGGACCTGATGCAGACCGACGCGAGTGGCGCCGGCTGCATCAATATCCTGGCGGCCGAGCGGCTGGTGCAGTCACCGACGCTATATGCCACCTTCCTGCTCTGGCTGTTGGCCGAATTGTTCGATCGCCTGCCGGAAGTGGGCGACGTCAGCAAACCCAAATTGGTCTTCTTTTTCGACGAGGCTCACCTGCTGTTCGACGACGCACCGGACGCCCTGATGGACAAGATCGAACAGGTGGTCCGTTTGATCCGTTCGAAGGGAGTGGGCGTGTATTTCGTGACGCAGAATCCCATCGATATCCCTGACCGGGTACTGGGACAGCTCGGAAATCGCGTACAGCACGCGCTGCGGGCCTTCACTCCAAAGGACCAGAAGGCCATTCGCGCAGCGGCGGAAACGTTCCGCATCAATCCCAAGCTCGATGTCTCCAGCGCCATCAGCGAACTGGGAGTCGGCGAGGCCCTCGTGTCTTTCCTGGACGAACTGGGCCAGCCCACGGTCGTGGAGCGTGCCAAGATCCTACCGCCCCGGAGCCGACTGAAACCCTTGAGCGATGCCGAGCGCACAGAGGTCATCGGTGCTTCCGTTTTGGCGGGAACCTACGACGTGCCCATCGACCGTGAATCCGCCTATGAAATTCTACGGGCCCGCGCCACTGAGGCGGCGGTGCTGACCGCACAGGTCGGGCGACCGGCGGCGTCTCGAAGAACCGATACGGTACTGGAGGCCTTCGCCAAGACTGCTGCTCGCTCGATGGCGAAATCCATCAGCAACCAGTTGGTCCGAGGTGTGTTGGGCTCCCTGCTGGGCCAGGGCACGGGCCGGAGACGCTGAGGTAGAGGCATCTACCGTTCGATCATGGCACGGGAAATCCGCGTAACCGGAGATATCCCAGTTAGGGGCAGTTGGCGATTAGGAAGTGGCATCCAGCGCCAAGCGCGCCACGCCATTTTGGCGCGCCGCTCCTGCCGAACTCCATTCAAAAATAGAGACGCGCGATCGCAGAGACGCTGTCGAAGTTGTACTGGAAAAACTGGGAGTCGATGATACCGCCGTTGGCGCCGCGCCGGCCATACTCGTAAATCAAGCTGAAGTCGGCATAGTCGACTGGCGTGTAGGTCGCTGCGACACGGGCAGAAAACGCATTGTCGTGCCGGTCCGGCGCCACAATCTCGTTCTGCCGATTTATCCCGCTCCGGGGATAATCACGGGTTTCATAATTCAGTGTAGCTGAAATCAGGGTTTTATCGGTCGGGTACCAGCTTGGCTCGATCAAAACGCCCTCGGCCATGTAGAACAGGCCCTGCTCTTCGAAATAGGTTCCAAGCGTGTGGTAACCGGCGACAGTCAACCCAGTCTTGATCGTCGGTAACCACGTCATCCCCAATCGCCAGACCTCGCCGGAAAAATCGCGGTCGGCGTTGTCGAAGTTTCGCCACAAATAGCCGACATTACCGTCGAAGGTCAGTTTCTCACTGATCCGATAACGCGTCACGAGCAGCGGCTTATCCTGGGAGGTGCGCGTAAACCCATTCACGACTTCAGCGCCACGCCCCGGGTATTTGCCTTCCAGTCGCGTGTACTCCAAGCCGAAAGAGTTACCCAACGGGGTCGCGTAAACCGTCTCGATGCGCGCCGTGGTATTTTCCACGTCCTGATTTTGACGGCGTTGCAGGCTGTGCGTGACCTCATTCCAGTCGCCACCCGCGGTCACCCGCAAACGCGGACTGATTCGGTAGGTGACGTTGCCAAAATAGTTGATGAACCGCAATAGATCCTTGCCGGGAAACCGGAAGTTACCGAATCCACCGAGCTGGCGCGCGTAGCGCGCCCCAACCTTAGCAGACCAGGAGTCCGCCCACTCCAAGTCGAACGCCGTATTGGTGTCCCACGAGAGGTTGTCGAGCGAACTGTTGCGTACGAAGGAGTTATTGGCACCCAATAGATTCAGCGTCCACAGCTGCCTGGAGAAAGGCACCAGGATCTTGCTACCGATGGACAACTGGTTGATGAAGTCGCTCTTGCTCGCACCGGGCGGCAGGTAACAAGCCGTAGCGCCGCCGCGATCGCAGGTCGGATCGACGATGGGCGGATCGTTGGGCGCGCGGTAGACGTTGCTGTCATAACTGAATGTGTTCCAGATGAAAGGCTGAAAGTACTCATTCAGATTATTCGGCAGCTTGGTCAGGGTCTTCGGTGGGACCGCAGACGACACCGGAGACACGAGTGTCAGCGCAGTGACCCACAGCAGCAAGGCATGCAGCCTCGGTGCTGACCCTCCCTGGCGGCCTGTCTTCGCCGCGGCATCTGCCGTATCGCGCAGCACGCCTTGCCCGAGCATCAGGTCACGAAGTTTGGCCATGCGCCCGCTGAAGGAGCCACTCCCCACCCCATGACTAATCGCCACCGGCTCGTCCCCAGGGTAACGCCGCTACAGTCGGTCCCTTGCTGCCGCCCAGTCGTCGTGCCCCTCCATTGCCCGGCAACAGGCCGAGAACCGGCAAGTCGAGCGCGAACTCCAGATCGTCGATCCCACGCACCCGACGATCGAGCATCTCCAAGCCGAGGGCAGCGAGCAGACCCAGCAACGAACCGAGAATTCCGGCCAGCGCGACGTTCAGCAAAGTTCGCGGGAACGAGGGTTCGAGCGGGGGCACCGCGGGATTCAGGACGGCGATATTCGTCTGACTGGCTTCGCCCTGGAGTCGGGTCTGGGAAAAACGCTGCATGGCTTCATCATAAGAACGTTGCGCGCTCTCGACTTCATGCGTCAATACCGCGAGTTCGTCGCGCTTGTTCCCCAGTTCCAGGACCTTTTGCTTCTCGGCTGCGATCGTGGCACGCAATTGAGCCTCGCGCTGCTTCGCAATGGTCACCCCCGAGTTGATTGCGTTGACGATGGTTGCAATTTCAAGTTTCAGTTTTTCCCGCAGGCTCGCCAGTTCAGCCTTTGCGCTGAGGTACTGGGGATGGTTGCGCCCCTCGCGATCGGATAGGTCCGCCAGTTTGGCCTCGGCCTGCGCGATCTGGGTCTTGAGGTTGACCACCAGCGGGTGGGAAATGATTTCCGGCAATGATTCCAGGGACCGCCCCGTGGTTCGTGCCGCCTGCAGTTCCTGTTGATGCGATAAGGCTTCTGAAAGGTCGGCCTGCGCCAACACCAGCTTCGACGACAGTTCTGCCAGGCGAGCGCTTTCCAGATCCCGCGTCTGGGAATCTGCCGCGAAGACGCCTTTTTCCCGCTCCAGATCGGACAGTCTGCCGCGGGCCCTTTCCAGGTTCTCGCGCAATCCCTTCAACTGTTCCTCGAACCATGCCGCATTCTGACGCGCCGGTACGGTTCGAAAGTTGAGATTGGTCTCGACGAAGGCCTTGCCGAAAGCATTGGCAATCATCGCAGCAAATTCCGGATCGGCAGCGGTGAAACTGATCCAGATCACGTTGCTTTGTTTGGAAGGCTCGACGGCAAGGTCGTTCAACAGCAGATCGGCCGTCCAGTCGCGGATGTTCCCGCGCCCTTCCGTGGCCAACTGATAGGACTCACGCAGTTCGGGGCTTTCGGTCAGTTTGGTAGCGTCGACCACCCGGACCGCGACCGCATGGCTCTTGATGATGTCGACCTGGGTCGCCATGTACGTGGGCAGAAGCTGCTGGGCATTGATAACAGCGCCGGTAATCGGATCCATGCCCTGGAAATCCACGATGAGTGTCGTGGCGGCGGTGTACTTCTTGGGCAGAAGCTTGCTGATCCCGTAGGCAGCGATCACGGTCACGAAAAATACCGCCGCGGCGATCTTCCACCTCGCCAGAAGAATCTGGAAAACCTGGTTAAAGTTCATCAGAACCAGCTCTCGTAAATGTACAGAACATCGTCGGGTTTGAGCATGTCGGTCGGCTCGACCTCGATCGTCACCTGCTCACCGTTGGGCTGTGTTCGGCGAACCTCCATGCCTCGCTCGGTCCCTTTCGTCGTCAGTCCACCACCCACCGAGATCGCCTGCTGCACGCTCATGTTGCGTTCGATCTTATAGTGCCCTGGTTTGGTGACCTCGCCATAGATATAGAATTGCGCGGCCTTCGGGACGAAAATAATATCCCCGCCCTGAACGGGAAGGTCATGCGTGGCGTCGGCATGCATCAGTGCGTGCAGGTCGATCTCGATTTTCTTGGTCGGATCCTCCTTGCGCGTCAGATAGGCCTTGTCCCCGCCAGTCTCCACGTTGACGCCGCCAGCGAGCGCAATGGCCTCCGTCACCCTGGTCGCTTCCTGAGTCGAAAATTTGCCGGGTGACCTGACCTCTCCCAGCACCGACACCTTCTGGCTGACGAACTCCTGCACCTTTACATGCACCTGGGCCTGCTTGATAAAGCCCCCACTGCTCAGTGCCCCCGTGATGAGCTTCTCGATCTCCGCCGGCGTCTTGCCGGAAACACTGACTTCACCGATCAAGGGAAAAGTGATCGAACCGGAATCGCTGACGCGCGTTTCGGTCAACAGTTCCGGGTAGTCATATACGTTGATCGACACGACATCGCCGGGGCCCAGCCGATAGTCCGCCGCCAGCGCGGCCGGCGCAAGGCACCAGGCCAGAATCAGCAGTATCAGCGAGTTGACCCCGCAGCCGGAACGCCGAAGGCGCTGCCAGCCACCTGCTAACGCCATCGGCTCCGGCATGTTTCGAGGGTTCATAGTGTTTCCGTAACCACGGTTCATACTCTTGTCCTGTTCCTTGGCAGCAAACTCGTTGGTGAGTCGCACGCCCGTTACTTTACCAAACCCGACAGCCCACGTTCGACGTGCGACGGCAAAGCTTGCCCGGGTAGCACTGACTCGTCTTGAGGCTTCGCCGGTGAAGGATCGGCCGCAGCAGCACGCTCAAACTCGCCGACATAGCGGATTTCAGCCTTTTCTCTCAGTTCCTTCACGAGTGCTGTGAGCGCCGTCCGCCGCTCCAAATTGAGCAGGTATTCCTTGATATTGACGCGCGCCTGCTCGCTGTCGAGCGGCTCTTCGCGAAAATCTCGAATGAAGATCAGCTGCGCCTCGGGACCATCGCGGAAAATCGCGATATCGCCCTTCGCCATCGGCAACAGTTTACCGGCAAGATCCATAGGCAACTGCTCGGCACCCCGACTGACCGCCACGAGGGCGTAGTCGACTTTTGCGGCCTTGAGGGCCTGCTCGATCTCACGCTCGCTGCGGGCGCCTTCAAGCTGTGCCAGCAACTCCTGAGGCAAGCTGTCACGCACGACGGTGAATTGGCCGAGCTCATACACGCGACGTTTGGCGAACAATTCGGGGTGCGACAGCTGGAAGGCTTGAACCTGCTCTGCGGTCGGTTCCGGACGACCGGCCGCCCGCCGCTCAAGAACGGCCTCGGCCAAAATGTTGGCGCGTGCCTGTTCGATCGCCCGCATGACTTGCGGATCGCGGTCGAGCTTCATGTCGACCGCGCGCTGCATCAGCAATTCACGATCGATGAGTTCATCAAGAA
Source organism: Methylolobus aquaticus (assembly GCF_054172105.1). Lineage (NCBI taxonomy): Bacteria > Pseudomonadati > Pseudomonadota > Gammaproteobacteria > Methylococcales > Methylococcaceae > Methylolobus > Methylolobus aquaticus. The sequence goes on along the minus strand of NZ_JBSYXP010000004.1, from coordinate 187,261 downwards.
TTTCCTGCTTGACCTTGGAGGCGAGCTCAGGCGCAGGGAGTTCCACGTTCGCCAGACGTTGGTTGAGTTCGTGGACGGTGACCTCGCGGCCGTTGACCTGCGCGGCAACCTGACCGCCCGCGTTCGGCTTCGGCTTGCAGCCAATTCCGGCGAAGACCATCGTCAGGCAACACACGGCCGCCGCCAGGGCCGCTCCTTTACGCGTTTCAGCGGAATCGACGCTCACGGCCGCTCCTGCCTCCATGTCATTCTTGATCGTCGAGACCGGCCGATACATCCAACCAGTCTCACCACACCCGGCGCAATGTTACCGTATCTGCCGCGCCTCAAAAAGCGTCCTTGTCCCTGAAGACAAGCAATACCGTCTTGAAGATGATCCAAAGATCCAAGGCCAGAGACCAGTTTCGCAAATAGTCCAGATCGTATTCCACCCGGGCTTTCATCTTGTCGACGCTTTCCGTCTCGCCACGAAATCCGTTTACCTGAGCCCAACCTGTAATACCGGGCTTGACTTTGTGGCGAATCATGTAGCCCTTGATAACCTTTCGGTACATCTCGTTGTGGGCCACCGCATGAGGCCTTGGACCAACGATACTCATCTTGCCTTCAAGCACATTCAGAAACTGAGGCAATTCATCCAGCGATGTCTTTCGAAGAATCCGTCCTAGCGGTGTGATTCGATCGTCGTCACGTCGTGCCTGAACGACGGTGTCGCCATCCTCACATACCCGCATCGTTCGAAACTTGTAGACGACGATCTCGTCGCCATCCAGGCCATACCGTCGCTGTTTGAAGATAATGGGACCCGGCGAAGTCAGCTTGACCCCCAAACCCACCGCAAGCATGACCGGCCATATGAGCAGCAAAATGAAAATCCCCAGCAGAATGTCGCTAACCCTTTTCACCAACCCGCGAAACCCATAGAACGGTGTTTCACAGATCGCCACCACCGGGATCCCGGTTATCCGGTCAATCCGCGCCTGGATAAGGTCGAACATGAAAATGTCCGGTACGAAATAGATCGAGGCCGTGGTGTCCCTGAGCTCGTCCAGTAAGCGGATGATGCGGGGCTGCGACGCCATCGGCAGACATACATAGATCAGATTGATTCCGTTCTCTTTGACGTAATCAGGCAAATCCTTCAGTTCGCCGAGTTTCTGTGCATCGGACACGAGAGGCAGGCGCTGGATCCGGCGGTCGTCAAAAAAGCCCTTGACGTGTGTATGCAGTAATCGATCGTCGTTTATCTTCCGGCAAAGCTCATACCCGAGCTGATTCGCTCCGACGATGACGGCATTACGGGTTTGCTGCGTTGCCGTGAGCACGTGGTAAATAGCGGAACGCGCCGCGACCTGGGCACTTAGTAGCACCACGGGCGTGATAACAAACCAGCGGATCAGCACCGCTTCCGAAAAATGACCATGCAACTCGGTTGCATATCCGAGAAATACGATGATCGCAACGATAATGACCCATCGCAACAGGATATTACTCAGCGCAACGAAAACCGGGAAACGCTGCAGGGCGCGGTAAAGGCTAATCTCCTCGAATACGTGCGCCGAAATCAAAAAAGACAGCAATGCCAAAATCACGTAGTAGCTGGTAAATACCTCTCCCTGCAAACGCACGGCCAACGCCAATGTCGCAACGATCATCGCGGGAAACAGGAGCAGCTTGACGAGGGTAACCAGCGGGAAGTCAACATTCGTCATGCTGCGCATGCTGCCGAGCGCCGACACGCGATACGCGTAAGTGGAAGGGCTTTCCTCCTCAACGTCCAAGGTTCTCGGCCTAGATTGCACGATCTTCATCATTCAGGTCTAAGTGGAAACATCAGTTACTGTGATCAGCACCACTCCCGATCAGGCTGGGAGCCGTTCGCTGAGACCCCGCCACCGCCTTGCCCAGCGACGGCAACCAACAGGGGGAATCCCGTTCTCAACATGCCGTCTGAGCACAGCTCGAACGACGATGGGGCCGCCCGCCTTTTGTCGTCACGTAGCCTGCCACCGACCGAAGCTCCCCCCAAAGGACTTCGGCCCTTAACCATTGGCATGATCTCGCTTACGCGCTGGCCGGTTGTGCCGTGGAACTCGCCCTCCACCACGCCCTCACAATGAAATGTCCCTGCCACTCCGGAAAGGTCGTCCATGGCAACCGGTGGGCACGGCCACGATGATCCCTGCCGTGACATCTGACGACCTGACGCGGGCAATCGCAGTCGGACAGTCTCGCCGCCCGCGCTGCGCAGTCGTCTCGTGTGAAGACCTCAGACGAATCTCGCCCATGGCGATAGACCGGCCCCAGGGCTATCGATCACCCCGTCACGCCGGGCCACTGACCGAATCTCACGTGCGCTATGCAACGGCACCCGCAATTAACCGCTAGCTCTGAATTAGAGCAAAAGCCCGTGGAAAAGGCCACTCGCCCGAATAGGAACAAAAGCATTCGGTCCATCCCATGGACCTGGCGCCATCAACTCTCCAGACCGTCGAGGTACTTTTCCGCATCGAGCGCCGCCATGCAGCCCGATCCCGCAGACGTCACGGCTTGACGGTAGACAGAGTCCGCGACATCGCCCGCAGCAAACACACCGGGCACACTGGTTGCTGTGGCATTGCCGCTCAGGCCACTGTTGACGACGATGTAGCCGGACCGCATTTCCAATTGGTCCGCGAAAATGTCCGTGTTCGGTTTGTGTCCAATGGCAATAAACACGCCATCGACACCCAATTCCTTCGTTGAGTGATCGGCAACGTTTTGTATCCGGATCCCGGTAACGCCGCTGTCGTCCCCGAGGACTTCATGCAGAACCTGGTTCCATTCGATCGACACATTCCCGTTGCGGGCACGGTCCAAAAGCTTTTCCGAGAGTATCTTTTCGGACCGGAACCGGTCACGACGGTGGACTACCGTGACGTGGGAGGCGATGTTGGAGAGGTAAAGCGCTTCCTCAACTGCGGTGTTGCCGCCACCGATCACCGCGACCGGTTTGCCCTTGTAAAAAAAACCGTCGCAGGTCGCGCAGGCTGACACGCCACGCCCCTTGTAGGCCTCCTCAGAGGGCAATCCAAGGTAGCGAGCCGATGCGCCGGTCGCGACGATCAGCGCATCGCAGGTGTAGGTTGCCGCATCGCCAGTCAGTCGGAACGGCCGTTCCGACAGCACCGCCGTGTGTATGTGATCGAAGACGATGTCGGCATTGAAGCGTTCGGCATGCCGTCGCATGCGTTCCATCAACTCGGGCCCCTGCACTCCGGCATCGTCGCCCGGCCAGTTGTCGACATCGGTGGTCGTCGTCAGTTGCCCGCCCATCTCGATCCCGGTCACCAACACTGGGCTGAGGTTAGCCCGGGCCGCATAGACGGCGGCGGTGTATCCCGCCGGCCCGGAACCGAGGATCAGCAGTTTGCAATGTCTGTCTTGTGCCATGTGCGCGCGCGTTTCGTCTGATGATTGCATGATTTTGAGGCGATTAGTATGACTGGGGGCGAAACGTCCGTAAACTCCGCGCTTGAAGTTCGACGGCCAAGTCTGAAACAATACCAAGGTATTGCTACACGTTTGATTCGGTGACGATTTTGGCACGACCACAGAAAAAGCAACCCGAACCGAAACCGGTTATCGAAAGGGACATTGGGTCCAGTTTGGTCAGGGCCATCCGCGAAGCGGGCTTCTTTACCTACTCGGCGCTCGGCCTGTTCCTGTTGATCGCACTGCTGACGTTCAGCACCGAAGATCCGGGCTGGACACACACCGGGATCGGCAAAACGATCGCCAATGGCGGAGGCGCAGTCGGGGCCTGGCTGTCCGACATGCTTCTGTCGCTCTTCGGGGTGATGGCGTTCGTATTCCCCTTTCTCCTGGGCGCTAACGGCTATGCCGTGTTCAAGGCCGCACCGGCCCGGGAGGCATTTCAGCCCCTGCACGGCCTCCTGCGCTGGTCCGGCCTTTTGCTGGCGATGATTTCAGGTGCCGGCCTGACCCACCTTTACCTCGCACAACTGCCAATCGATCTGCCGGAGTCCGGCGGGGGTTATGGCGGCATCGTCGGCAACGAAATAGTCAATCTCTCCTCTTTTGCGTTCGGCACGACGGGGGCAACCGTGCTTTTGACGGCCGCGTGCCTGGCGGGCGTATCGCTCTTCACGGGACTGTCATGGCTCGGTCTGGTCGATCAGATCGGCAAGGCCGCATTGTTGATCGGGCAAGGTTTCGGCACCGTCTTGGCCGGACTCGCGCGTCCCTCTACAGCACCCGCCGACGACCCGGTGGCCGAACGGGAGAGCGCAGCGCGAGAGGCTGCCGCGCCCAGTCGCGGCAAAAAGCCGACCACACCGGCTGTCTCCGTGACCGCGGCGCGCAAGCCTCCGGCAGCCGAAGCCGCCGCCGCGCCGTTCCCACAGGCTCCACCCAAGCCCTTGCCGCCGCAGCGTCTGGCAGCGGCCGCCAGCCCCGGCGCCCTGCCGCCCCTGGAACTGCTGAATGCCCATGCGCCCCAGGTCAAGGGCTATTCCCGGGCGGCTCTGGACGAGATGTCCCGACAGCTGGAGGCCATCCTGGGCGATTTCGGCGTCGAGGCGGAGGTCGTCGAGGTACACCCGGGACCGGTGATTACCCGGTTCGAACTGCAGCCGGCGGCGGGAGTCAAGGTCAGCCGAATCACCGGACTCGCCAAGGATCTGGCGCGTGCGCTGTCGGTCACCAGCGTTCGAGTCGTCGAGGTCATCCCGGGAAAGTCGGTGGTCGGCCTGGAAATCCCGAATCAGGAGCGGGAGATCGTGCTGTTGCACTCGGTGATTTCTTCGTCACAGTACCGCGATAACGCCTCGCCGCTCACACTGGTGCTCGGAAAGGACATCGGCGGACAGCCGGTGGTCGCCAACCTCGGGAAGATGCCGCACCTGCTCGTCGCAGGCACGACCGGGTCGGGAAAATCGGTCGCAATCAACGTGATGATTCTGAGCATCCTCTATAAGGCGCGGCCCGAGGATGTGCGCCTGATCATGATCGATCCCAAGATGCTCGAACTGTCGATCTACGAAGGAATCCCGCACCTGCTGACGCCAGTTGTGACCGACATGAAGGAGGCGGCCAACGCCCTGCGTTGGTGCGTGGCCGAAATGGAACGCCGCTACAAGCTGATGTCCCTGGTGGGCGTCCGCAATCTCGCGGGCTTCAACCAGAAGGTAGCGGACGCCAGCGCCGCCGGTGCCGGTCTGCGCGACCCGCTATGGAAGCCCGGGCTCGACGAAGATGCCGAGGCGCCGGTACTGATGCCCTTGCCGACGATCGTGATCGTCATCGACGAATTGGCCGACCTGATGATGATCGTCGGCAAGAAAGTCGAGGAGTTGATTGCGCGACTGGCACAGAAGGCGCGCGCCGCCGGCCTGCATCTGATCCTCGCGACGCAACGACCGTCGGTCGATGTCATCACGGGCCTGATCAAGGCCAATATCCCGACACGCTTGTCGTTTCAGGTTTCCTCCCGCATCGATTCCCGGACCATCATCGACCAGGGCGGCGCCGAGGCCTTGCTGGGCAACGGCGACATGCTTTATCTGCCGCCGGGAACGGGATTCCCGCTGCGCGCCCACGGCGCTTTCGTCTCGGACCAGGAAGTGCACGCTATCGTGGACTTTCTGAAAGCCTCGGGGCAGCCGCAGTACCTCGAAGACATTACGCGTTTCAGCGAAGACTCCGTCGACTTCGGTGGCGGCCGGACTGGCGGGAGCGAATCAGGTGACGAATTGGACCCGCTTTACGACGAAGCCGTGCGCTTCGTGACCGAAAGCCGCAAAGCGTCGATTTCCAGCGTGCAGCGGCGCTTCAAGGTCGGCTACAACCGCGCCGCGCGAATGGTTGAGGACATGGAGAGCGCCGGCATTGTCGGTCCTGCTGAAACGAACGGCAGCCGCGAAGTCCTGGCCCCGCCGCCGCCGGAGGCGTGAGTCAGCGAAGCGGACCGTCCGGATCCCGCAACTCTAGAGATCCAGTCCCAGGGGATTGTCCGGATCGACGTTCGGCATGAAGGGAACGCGGCGGTTCTTGTCGGTCACCTGGTAGATGCGACCCAGCCAGTTATTGAACAGCGCGCCGGCGGAGTCCCGCCAGGTGTTGTCGAGATGGGACACGACATAGGCTTCGGGAAATTCGGGGATCGGCCGACCCACGCGTTTTGCACTGCGCAGGTGCTGGCCGTATTCGTTCAGAACCCCGGCGACCTCGAGATTGAAGTAGTGCTCGGGAAACGGGGGATAATCTTCCCGTTCTCCCTGTACATAGCGCGCAATCTCGCGCTTGTATTCCTTCAGCAGGCTGATCGTGTCGTACTCCGGGTGACCCTGGAAAAACACGACACGAAATAGGTCCGGACTCACCGCCAGGTGAACCCCCGCTTCCTCGCTCTCGACCAGCACCTTGAGACCGGCGCTTTCCATATCCTCGCGAAAAATCTCGTTGAACCGGGAGTGTGGCACGTCGAAACGGGTATTGATGTTGGAAACCAACGGATGGCGGCGTTCCACCACTCGGTGGGAATAGACGCCCCAGCGCTTTCCTCCCAAATGCGTCCGCTGGATTCCGTAACAGTACTGAAACAACGCGTGCGTCGCGAGACATGAGCACAGAATCGATGTCACATTCTCCCGCGCCCAGTCGAATACTTCGGTCAGGGGCTCCCAGAATGTCTCCTCGGGCAAGCTCGGCTGAGACACGTTGGCGCCGCTGACGATCAAGCCGTCGAGGCCTTCGTCGCGGAGTTGCGCGAAGGTCTCGTAATGCCGCGCGATGTGCTCCCGGGCCGCCTCACCGCGCGGGAGTCCCTCGATCGTGAACGGATGCATGTGAAACTGGACGATCGGGTTCGCAGCCCCGACCAGTCGGAAGAACTGGCGCTCGGTCGCTTCCAGCGCGGCATCAGGCATCATGTTCAGCAACCCGATATGCATCTCCCGGATGTCCTGATGCTCCGCCACATCAACGGAGAGCACGGGCTGCCCCTCGTCGATAAGACGCTGAAACGTAGGCAGCGCGGTGTGGGCAACCAAAGGCATGGGGTCAGGATCCTCCGCAAGGGCTCAGGCCCGTCACACTAGCGACCCAGAGCGGCCGCGATCAGTTCCAAAAAATCGCTCTCGTCGCGAACCTGCGCGGCATCGGCCACATCCAGCGTGTAGCCGTAGCGATCGGCGATGGCCTGGTACCGCGGCAGTCGGGCGTGGAACAGTCGGGGAAACACCCAGGTCACGAATTCGTCCGGAGGAATCTCGTCGACGCTGCCGTAGCCCCGCTCGGCCACGAAAACCGGCAGTTGCTGGTCGAGGAACTCGGGACGGTAATACAAGGGCTTGGGATCCAGGCGCGCGCGTTCGATCAGCACCTGCTCCAGCTCAGGAGTAGTCCGGAGGTATACGATGAGCGTATTCTCGGCCAGCAGCGCCAGCGTCTCGCGATCGTCAAGCTCACAAACACTCCCGCCGGCATCGTTGATGAAATGCTGATAGCCATAAATCTCCCGCGCCTTTTCACGGAATGCCGGCACATCCCGCATCGCCATGATCTCGGCCTGACGGTGCAGGGCCTGGCGTCGCTTGAATTCAACCAGCGACAGTCCTCCGGCTGCGGGATTACCGAGTTTGCCGAGAAACGTCGAAATCGGCGCCAGATTCCCGACGGTGATGTTGCTGCCAATGTAGATCGAGTCGGACAGCAGCAGATCCCGGAGGAAGGGCACGTCCATCGCCCGTCGCTTGATGTTGTCCAGGATTGGCTCTTCCAGATATTTGGTGCCGATCCGGTAATCGCCTGAGTAGTGAAACCAGCGATCCTTGGGCAATTTGTCGGCCAGCGTGGTCTTGCCCACGCCGGACATGCCGAGCAGCGTGATCGCTTTGCGCTCACAATCCAGGAATTCCCGTGGGGTCATGCGCATCGTCTGAAATCCGCCTCAGGGTCCTTGGACCGGGGGTTCATCGGGGGTGTTGATCATGTGGTACGCGGTCCGCGCCAGCGCTTCGAACAGGCCCTGTTTGAAGCGCGGATCGACATCGGTCTCGTCCAGCGCCCGGCCCATGCACTGCAACCACTGATCGGCTTCAGCGGAGCCGATCGCAAACGGAAAATGACGCATGCGCAGACGCGGATGGCCGAACTCCTCCATATAGAGGTTCGGCCCGCCCAGCCAGCCGGACAGAAATTTGAACAACTTGTCCCTGGATCCCGCGAGGTCCGCCGGGTGCATCGCCCGAATCGGCGCCGCTTCGGGCAGCGTCTCCATGTAGCCGTAAAACCGCTCGACGAGATCGCGCAGTCCAGCTTCGCCGCCCAGTAGCGCGTAGGGGCTGGGCGCAGGGGTTCCGTTCATCATCTCGGCCAGTGGTTCGTCCAGCACGTATCTTATCGCACGCGGGCCGCTCGGGCGCGCCCGGAAAAGCCGAGCGTGCGCCTGTCGGGGTGACCCACTCTCGTCAAGGTGTAACCGTTCACACCCCCTCGGGTATCGGTAACGGGAGTGGAACCGGGGAGACGGGACCGTCTGCGGGACGGACCCCGCAGCCGAGCCGACAGGGACGTCTTCACGGCGTGTCTCGTCTCCCCGGCCCCTCCAGCAACAGGATGGGTGTGAACGCTTACGCCACGGTACGTGATTGCCGCTGGCAAGCCCGCCTGACACAATAATGGACCACGCGCCGTATCCCTTGCGACCCGCGAAGTCGGTGCCTTGCCGCGGATTCATCCGCGCCCTCCAACCCGATACGGCGATCCGGAACTTCCCAACCTGCCTGTTCGTGTTCATGTCCGACGACCCGACGCCTCCCTCCTCAGCATCGCCACTGGCCCCTCCCCTGCCCACCCGACAGCGGCGCTCGCTGACCTGGGGCGGCCTACACGGCTGCGCGGACGCGCTGGCCCTCGCCGCGGCCGTCGCACACAGCGAGGAACTCCTTTTATTGGTGACGACCGACACGCAGACTGCGCTTCGGCTGGAACACGAGATCGCTTTCTTCGCCGGCCCAAAGTGCACCATCCTGCCGTTCCCTGACTGGGAAACGCTGCCCTACGATGTGTTCTCGCCGCTGCCGGAGATCGTGTCACAGCGTCTGAAGACCTTGGCCGAACTCGGCGACCATCGCAAGGGAATACTGATCACATCCGCCGGAACCTTGATGCAACGGCTGGCGCCCCGCAATCACATCGTCGGCAAGACGTTTGCGATCAAGCCCAGTAGCCGGATCGATCTGGCGGAGATCCGTCAGCGCCTGGAGAGTGTGGGCTATCAATGCGTGTCTCAGGTGCTCCAGCACGGCGATTTCGCCGTACGCGGCTCCATACTCGACCTGTTTCCGATGGGCAGCAACCACCCCTATCGGATCGAACTGTTCGACGACACCGTGGAATCGATCCGCACCTTCGACACGGAGACCCAGCGATCCATCGAACGCGTGCCGGCGATCAATTTGTTTCCGGCGCGGGAGTTTCCATTCGACGACGCGGCCATCAAGCACTTCCGACGCCAGTTCCGGGAACGCTTTCCGGAGGCTGCGCATCACAGCGACATCTACCAGGATGTCACCAAAGGCCTGGCACCTGGGGGCATAGAGTATTACCTGCCGTTGTTCGTCGAACAGACCGAGACGCTGTTCGATTACCTGCCGCCAGGCACCACGATCGTACTGCATGGTGACGTCGCCGGCGCTGCCGCCGCCTTTCACGAGGAGGCGGTCGAACGCCACCGCCAGCGCGAAGGTCATCTCGACCGCCCTCCGCTGCGGCCTGAGCAGCTCTTTCTCGATGCTGCCGAACTCGATGCGCGTATTGCGCGCTTCAGGCAAATCGGGATCGATCCCGCGAACGGGTCGGCGCCGACCCGTGACACGATTGCATTCGATACGCCCCCGCTGCCGGTCGTCGCTCTCGATGCGAAGTCGGGGGAAGCCGCGGCCGCCTTGAAGGCCTTTCTGGAACAGCTGTCGGGCCGCGTGCTGTTCGTTGCGGAAACGGCTGGTCATCGCGAAGCGCTGCGGGAAACGCTCGCGAAGCATGCGCTGCGCCCACGACTGTTCGATGGCTGGGGAGCATTCCACGCCGCGGATGCGCCGCTCGGTCTCGTCATAGCGCCCGTCGAGCACGGGCTGTGGTGCCGGAGCGAGGGGCTGGCCGTCATCACCGAGACACAACTCAGCGGCGAGCGAGCCCAGCAGCGCCGGCGCCGCCGACGCAGTAGCGAGCGCACCTTCGACCAGTTGCTCCGCGATCTCGAGGACCTCGAGATCGGCGGACCGGTGGTCCACCAGGATTATGGTGTCGGACGCTATCAGGGTCTGCAGCGGCTGACCGTCGGCGGCATCGACGGGGAATTCCTGACGCTGGAATATGCCAATCAGGAAAAGGTCTACGTACCGGTCGCATCGCTGCACCTGATCGGTCGCTATAGCGGCGCCGCACCCGAAAGCGCACCGCTCCACAAGCTGGGCGGCGACCAGTGGCAGAAGGCCAAACGGCGCGCACTGGAGCGCGCCAAAGACGTGGCCGCCGAGTTGCTGGACATTTACGCCCGGCGCGCCGCGAAGGCGGGCCGCGGGTGCACCTTGACGGCCGACGAATACGCAGCCTTCGCCGCGGGCTTTCCGTTCGAAGAGACGCCGGACCAAGAGCAGGCCATCCAGGACGTCTTGCGCGGCATGTGCTCCCCGGAGCCCATGGATCGGGTCATCTGCGGCGATGTGGGTTTCGGCAAAACCGAGGTCGCGATGCGCGCCGCCTTCGTCGCCGCGCAAAACGGGCTGCAGACAGCCGTGCTGGTGCCGACGACCCTGCTCGCTCAGCAGCATTTCCAGAATTTCCGCGACCGCTTCGCCGATACTCCGGTGCGGGTCGAATTGCTGTCGCGCTTCGTCGGGCGCAAGCAGCAGCAGGAGACGATCGATGCCGTCAAGGACGGCAAGGTGGACATCCTGATCGGCACCCACAAGCTGATGCAGAAGGGCATCGAGTTCAAGCAGCTCGGCCTCGCCATCATCGACGAGGAACATCGTTTCGGGGTCGCGCACAAGGAGCACTTCAAGAAACTTCGAACGGAACTCGATTTCCTGACGCTGACCGCGACACCGATCCCGCGGACCTTGAACATGGCGTTGTCGGGACTTCGGGACATTTCGATCATCGCGACCCCGCCGCCCAACCGGCATGCGATCAAGACCTTCGTCAGCGAATGGGAGGACGCGCTGGTCCAGGAAGCCATCCTCCGCGAGATCAAGCGCGGGGGTCAGGTCTACTTCCTGCACAACAAAATCGAAACGATGGAAAAGACCGCGGCCCGGCTGGAAGCGCTGGTCCCGGCCATTCGCCTGCGCATCGCCCACGGCCAGATGCCGGAGCGGGAGCTCGAAAAGATCATGCTGGACTTCTATCACCAGCGGTTCAACGTGCTGATGTGCACGACCATCATCGAGAGCGGCATCGACGTGCCTTCCGCCAACACCATCATCATCGATCGGGCGGACCTGCTCGGGCTGGCCCAGCTGCACCAGTTGCGCGGCCGCGTCGGCCGCTCGCATCACCGGGCTTACGCCTATCTGATCACGCCGCCGAAAAGTGCCATCACCGCGGATGCGCTGAAGCGCCTCGAAGCAATCGAAGCCTCGGGCGAGCTCGGCGCGGGCTTCGTACTGTCAACCCATGACCTTGAGATCCGCGGCGCCGGCGAACTGCTCGGCGACGAGCAAAGCGGGCAGATTCAGGAAATCGGCTTCGGACTGTACACCGAACTGCTGGAACGCGCGGTGGCCGCGTTGAAGTCGGGCAAGCAGCCGGAGCTCGAACTTTCGCACGAGGCCGGTCCCGAGATCGATTTGCAGAGCCCCGCCCTGATCCCGGACGACTATCTGCCCGACGTACATAATCGGCTGGTGTTGTACAAGCGGATCGCAGGCGCCGGCAGTGCCGGGGAACTGCGCGATCTGCAGATCGAGATGATCGACCGCTTCGGACTCCTTCCGCCTGCCGCGAAGACGCTGTTCAGCGTCGCCGAATTGAAGCTCCGCGCGCGCGAGCTGGGTATACAAAAAATCGAGGTTGGCGCGACCGGGGGTCGCATTCTGTTTGCGCCGAATCCGAACATTGACCCGATCAAAATTATTCTGTTGATCCAGCAACCGGCCGGCAAGTACCGACTCGATGGCCCCGACAAACTCCGGTTCAATCAGAGCTTCGAAGGCCCGGAGGAAAAGGCCGCCTACCTCGAAGAACTGCTTGCCAAACTCGCTGCCTGACCGGATGCGCATGTCATCCACTGCCGCCCCTCTTGTAACGGTCTCCGGCGTAAGACATAATGGCCGTCCTTTGGAAGGGCGCTCGATTCGGATGCCCTCGACAACGAATTGCGTCGGTCCCCTCGCAACGATACGTCGCAAACCCCGCCAGGCCCGGAAGGGAGCAACGGTAGCAACGAACTCGTGTGCCGAGGTGTGGCTGACGCTCCCCTTCGCCGCCCTCTCCGTACGCTGGTCGATCGCCGCCCATGGCTTATCTAGCCCTCGCGCGCAAGTGGCGTCCGCGAAACTTCGACGAAGTCGTCGGGCAAGAGCACGTCATCAAGGCGCTGAAGCACGCGCTGCAATTCGACCGAACCCATCACGCCTACCTGTTCGCCGGTACCCGCGGCGTCGGCAAGACCACGATTGCGCGGATTCTGGCCAAGGCGCTGAACTGTCAGGCCCGCGACGGCTATAACCCGTGCGGATCCTGTGCCACCTGTCAGGAACTCGACGGCGGCCGTTTCGTCGATCTGATCGAGGTCGACGCCGCATCGCGCACCAAGGTGGAGGACACGCGCGACCTTCTGGAGAACGTCCAGTACGCCCCGAGCTACGGCCGCTACAAGGTCTATCTGATCGACGAAGTGCACATGCTGTCGGCGCATAGCTTCAACGCCCTGTTGAAGACCCTGGAGGAGCCGCCCCCCCATGTGCAATTCCTGCTGGCCACGACCGACCCGCAACGAATCCCGGTCACGGTCCTGTCGCGGTGCCTCCAGTTCAACCTGAAGCATCTCAGCGCCGAGCAGATCCGCAGCCAGCTAGAGCACATCGCGCAACAGGAGCACATCGACCATGACGCCAGCGCGTTGCGCGCCCTGTCGCGAGCCGCCGCCGGCAGCATGCGGGATGCACTGAGCCTGATGGATCAGGCGATCGTCCATGGCGGCGGCAGTTTGCGGGAGGCCGAGCTGAGTTCGATGCTCGGTACCGTTGCCCGAGAACCCGTATTCGGCTTGCTGACGGCCATCGCTGCGCAGGACGCTGAGGCCGTGCTGCAGCTGACCGCCGAGATTGCGCAGTACACACCTGATTTCACCGACGTACTGCAGCATCTTCTGGCGATCCTTCATCATGCCGCACTCGCGCAGTGGGCACCCGACATCCTGAAACGTGACGAGGACGCAGACCGCATCAAGGCCCTTGCCGAACAACTCAGTGCCGAAGACCTCCAGCTGTTCTACCAGATCGCCCTGATCGGACAACGTGACCTGCCGCTGGCCACGGATCCCCAGAGCGGATTCGAGATGGTTCTGCTGCGGATGCTGGCGTTCCGCCCCACCGTAAGCTCGGTTCGAACCCCATCGCAAAGCGCGGCGCCAGTCCGGACGCCGGGGGCCAGTGCCTCTCCGCGCGCCAGGCATGAGCCGCCGGTCGCCCACGCGAATCCCGTTGTCGTCGATTCCGTCAGGCCGGTGCCTGCAGTGGCCGCTTCGCCCGCCTCACCGTTACGCGCCGCCCCAGGCTCACCCAACAGCGAATGGGCGGGTCTGATCGAAGCCACCGGGCTGGGTGGAATGGCGCGCGAACTCGCTAGCCACTGCCTGCTGCGGACGCTGACGCCCGAAGCCTGCCATCTGATTCTGGGCCGCCCTCAGGCGCATCTCCGAACACCCCAGGTCGAGAGCACGATCGAGGCAGCGCTGCGAAAACATCTGGCCACCCCGGTGAAGCTGACGATCAGTGTCGAAGGCGAAGTTGATGACACCCCCGCCATTCAACAGCAGCGCGCGCGCGAGGAGCGACAGCGCCGGGCTGAACTGACGATCGAGCAGGACGACAACGTGAAGGCCTTCAAAGAGTTGTTCGATGCCGAGATCGTATCGGGCTCGATCCGTCCTTTGGACTGAACTGAGGAAAACGACCATGAAGAATCCCTTGGGCGCCTTGATGCAGCAGGCGCAGAAAATGCAGGAAAACTTTCAGAAAGCCCAGGAAGAATTGGCCAATACCGAGGTGCACGGCGAAGCCGGCGGCGGCTTGGTCAAAATCAACATGAACGGCAAGAAGGAGGTCCTGAGGGTCAGCATCGATGACAGTTTGCTGGCCAACGACCGGGACATGCTCGAAGACCTCGTCGCCGCGGCCGTGAACGATGCCGTCCGCCGTGTCAACAAACTCAAGCAGGAGAAGCTCTCCGGCCTGACCGGCGGCCTCGATCTGCCGGGGGATTTCAAGCTGCCCTTCTGATGCGCCGCGGCACCCAATGCTCCCGGTTGCACCACTGCGGGGCGCCCTCCGCTGGCTGCCAAGCAGCGCGAGCCGAGCCTGTGGCAGCCACAATCCCCGACCCAGCATGAGAAAAAGCGGCGCTCTTGTCGAACTCGTCAACGCCCTCCGATGCCTGCCCGGCGTCGGTCCGAAGTCGGCACAGCGGATGATGTTCCATCTGCTACAGCGGGACCGGGACGGTGCCGCGCGCCTTGCGACGGCACTGCAACATGCCCTGGGGCGGGTCTCGCAGTGCAGCGAATGCCGCACCCTGACCGAATCGCCACTGTGCGACCTCTGCGCGAGCCCGACTCGCGACCGGACACTGCTGTGCGTCGTGGAGACCCCGGCCGACGTGTATGCCATCGACGACGCAGCGAACTACGGAGGCCTGTTCTTCGTGCTGAACGGACGGCTGTCGCCGCTGGACGGCATCGGCCCGCAAGAGCTACGCCTCGATCACCTTGAAAACCGACTCCGCTCGGGCGAGGTGCGCGAAGTGATACTCGCGACGAACGCCACCGTTGAGGGCGAAGCGACCGCGCACTACGTAGCCGAAATGGCCCGCCATTTCGGTGTCCGGCCAAGCAGGATCGCCCACGGCGTGCCGTTCGGGGGCGAGTTGGAATACGTTGACGTGAACACCTTGTCCCACGCCTTCAAGGGCCGGCAGGAACTGTGACCCCGGAGGACCCAGCGATGTCCGAGTGTTTGTTTTGCAAGATGGTTGCCGGGGAAATCGCACCCGACATTGTTTACGAGACGTCGGAGGTACTCGCGTTTCGCGACATCCATCCGCAGGCGCCGGTCCACATCCTCGTCATCCCGAAGCGCCATATCGCCACCCTGGATGATTTACCGGACGATCAGCCGGCCCTGGCAGCGGAACTGCTAGCCGCAGCGCGCCGCGTTGCCGCGCAGTCAGGAGTGGCGGAAAGCGGCTACCGCACCGTCATCAATTGTCGATCAGACGCCGGGCAGGCAGTCTATCATCTGCATCTGCACGTGCTCGGCGGCCGCCGACTGCACTGGCCGCCCGGCTGAGCGCTCCCGCCGCACCAGCCTCCGAGCATGCCGCGAACACGGACCAGCGCCTACTCGTTGAAGTCGATACCGCCCACCGTCCAACTGGCCGCATTACCCTCCTCGGTGCCTGTGTACTGGATCTTGCAGGCGTACTTCTTTTCCACCAACTTCTGATTCTCGTCCGGCGCGCGCACCGAGGATCGAATCAGGTAGGTCCGGTTACCTAGCGCCCAAGCCTCGTAGTCACTGCTGTTCAGGTCGGCGCCGTCCCCCAGTTCGAATTCGTCCTTGAACGCGCTCTTGCAGTGGGTGAACGCGAAATCGGTGCGGGCATTACGGATATTCCCGAGTTCCTCATCCTCCTCGACACTGTCCTCGAAGAACATATCCGACTCGGCCACTTTGGTAACAAAGGGAATGATCCCCTTATTCTGGAAGAAATAGAGGCCAATGATGAATAAAATCAGCAAAATGGCCGAATGCTTTCTCCTCATATGATCCCTCCTCGAAACTTCTAGCTTTGTCGACCGACTAAGCGACCCCCGGTGTGCCGCCGCCGAATGGTTCTTCAAACTCCGCAGCCATCGTGGCCGGTACGGCATCGGCGAAGGGTCGCGCCGCGCCTTGAAGCGCCACGCTGACAAGCAACCCGACCTTTGTGAGAATAAAGAAGGGCGCGATGATACCAAAGCGCCGCGCGCCGGGAAATTCGGCCGCTGCCCCGATGCCGAAATAGCCACTGTTAAGACCCGCGACCATGCCGAATGACAGCAAGTTGGTCATTGCAATTTCATCGCGCGCCTTGTTCGACCTGGACGAGTCACACCGCGTCTTCGAAACCAGCGGCAAGGAGGCCTACTGCCGCTACCAGATCGAGCACGAAGACGAGGCCCTGGCGCCGGGCGTCGCGTTCCCCCTGGTCAGCAAACTGCTGGCGCTCAACAACGAGCGCCCCTCTCCTCTGGTCGAGGTGATCCTGATGTCGCGCAACAGCGCCGACACCGGCCTGAGGATCTTCAACTCGATCCGGCACCACGGACTGTCGATCAGCCGGGCAGCCTTCACGGGCGGTCAGACGCCATTCCAATACATCTCAGCCTTCGGGGCTCATCTGTTTCTTTCGGCGCACGCCGAGGATGTCGTCGCAGCACTGGATGCCGGTTTGGCCGCTGCGACCATCATCGGATCCAGCCCGCTGGGCAGCGCATCGGCCCAGCTGCGCATCGCGTTCGACGGGGATGCGGTGTTGTTTTCGGATGAGTCTGAACGGATCTATCAGGCGCGGGGTCTGGCGGCCTTCACCGAGAACGAAGCGGCGGCGGCCCGCACGCCCTTGTCGGGTGGGCCCTTCAAGGACTTTCTGGCGGCGCTGCACCATATCCAGACCCAGTTTGAGGCCGATCAGGCGCCGATCCGAACCGCATTGGTCACCGCCCGGGCGGCGCCGGCCCATGAGCGGGTCGTGCGTACCCTCCGCGCCTGGAATATCCGGATCGACGAGGCCCTATTCCTGGGGGGGATGGACAAGGGTCTGTTTCTACGCGCTTTCGGCGCGGATATCTTCTTCGATGATCAGCGCGGACACTGCGAATCCGCAAGCCGCCACGTGGCGACCGGCCACGTGCCTCACGGCATCACTAACCGCTGATCACAGCAGCGTCTTGTAGGGCTCGCCGGCGATCTCCCTGGCCAGCCGCGGCACCAGATACCCGGGCAACTGGCGGCGCAGGGATTCGTGGATGGCGCGCGCGCGTTCGTCGCTCACGAGGAAATGCGCGGTGCCCGACGCCCGATCCAGCTGATGCAGGTAATACGGCAGCACCCCGGCCAGCGCGAGCCGGCGGTTCAGCGACGCCAGCACCTCAGCCTCATCGTTGATCCCGCGCAGCAATACGGTCTGATTCAGTAGCATGAAGCCTTTGTCCCGCAGTTGCTGCAGCGCGGCCAGAACCGCGCCGTCCACCTCGTTCGGATGATTCGCGTGGATCACCATCACCGTCACCAGCCGGCTGGAAGCCAAAGCATCAGTCAGGCCATGCGTGACTCGTGACGGCAGCACGACCGGCAAGCGCGTATGGACCCGCAGCGTCTGGAGATGCGGGATGGCCGCCAGCCGCCCGACCAGGTCGGACAACCGGGTATCGGACAGCACCAAGGGATCGCCGCCGCTCAGGATGACTTCACCGATCGATGGATCGGCAGCCAGGTAGCCCAAAGCCTCCGATTCCGCTTGCCGGCCGAGTTGGTACGCGCCATACGGGAAGCCGCGGCGGAAACAATAACGACAGTTGATCGCGCAGGCACCGGTGGTCACCAACAAGGCTCGGCCATGGTATTTGTGCAACACGCCGGGCACTACCGCAGCAGCCTGATCGCCGACCGGATCGGCACTGAACCCGGGGGCGCTGAACAGTTCCTCCCGGGCTGGCAGGACCTGCAACAGCAAGGGATCGTGCGGATCGCCCCGGCGCATGCGGTTGGCATAGCTGCGGGTGACGCGGAACCCAAAGGCCTTCACAGCGGCCGCATCGGCAAGCTCTGAATCCTCGAGACCCAGATGGGCGAGCAAGTGCCCAGGGTCGGTGAAGCACTCGGCCAGATCGGCCTGCCAGCGAAAGGTAGTCACCTGCGAATGGGTATCGGCTTGTCGTCAGGGGAAAGGCCGGCATTATAATGGCCGGCTTTATCGAAAACTCCGAACGACGAGGAAAAGATGGCTCTTATCAGCACCAGTGAATTCAAGGGCGGACTCAAGGTCATGCTTGACGGCGACCCGTGCACGATACTCGAGAACGAGTTCGTCAAGCCGGGTAAGGGCCAGGCTTTCAATCGCGTCCGGCTGCGCAATCTGAAAACGGGCCGTGTAGTAGAGCGAACCTTCAAGTCGGGTGACACGCTCGAAGGTGCCGACGTGGTCGATACGGACATGCAGTACCTCTACAGCGACGGCGAGCAGTGGCACTTCATGGCACCGGAAACGTTCGAGCAGCATGGTGCTGACGCCAACGCCGTCGGCGACGCCGTGAAGTGGCTCAAGGAACAGGACATGTGCACGGTCACGCTGTTCAACGGCTCCCCGATCGCCGTCAGCCCGCCGAACTTCGTCGAGCTGACGATCACCGAGACCGATCCGGGCATCCGCGGCGATACCTCGGGCGGCGGCGGCAAGCCGGCGACGCTCGAAACGGGTGCGGTGGTGCGCGTCCCGCTGTTCGTCCAGACCGGCGAAGTCATCAAGGTCGACACCCGCACAGGCGAATACGTCTCGCGTGTCAAGTAGCCCCGATTGGGTACCCGCAGCGTCGCCCGACGCGCTGCGGGCACGCGCGGCCATGCTCCGTGCCATCCGCGCCTTCTTTGCCGACCGAGAGGTCCTCGAAGTCGAAACCCCGCTGCTGGCGGCCCGCAGCGCGACCGAACCGCACCTGGTTCCCTTCGAAACACTGTTTCGCCCCGCCGGGGGTGGAGCAGGTTTGCAGCAACGGTTATTCCTGCAGACCTCCCCCGAATTCGCGATGAAGCGACTGCTGGCCAGCGGCCTCGGCTCGATCTACCAGATCTGTAAAGCTTTTCGGAATGAGGAGCGCGGTCGGTTGCACAACCCGGAGTTCACCCTGCTTGAATGGTATCGCGTAGGCTTCGGCCTGAACGAACTGATTCGGGAAACGGAAAGCCTGCTCCGCAGCCTGTTGACTCCGTCGCGCCCAACCATCCGTTCCGTTTGCTGCGACTACCGCTCACTGTTCGAACAAGAGGTCGGCACCGATCCGATCAGCGCTGATTTTCCTGCCTTGGCGCGGGCCGCCGAACGCCTGGGTTATCCCGAGGCCGCGGTCCTGTGCGCCGAGGCGCGTCCCGTCTGGCTGGATTTTCTATTCAGCCAGTGCGTGCAGCCAAAGCTTGCGGACTGGGATCTGGTGTTCGTGACGGATTTTCCGGCATGCCTGCCGTCGCTGGCCCGTAACCATCCGGACAATCCGGCCATCGTCGAGCGCGTCGAAGTCTTCATCGACGGCATTGAACTCGGCAACGGCTTTCACGAACTCGCGGATCCAGTCGAACAGACGCGCCGTTTCGAGGAGGACATGGCCGCGCGCCGGGCACTCGGCCTGCACGAACCGGAAAAAGACGCGCGCCTGCTGGCGGCGCTGGCGGCGGGTTTGCCTGACTGTTCCGGGATCGCTATCGGGCTGGACCGGCTCCTCATGGGGATCCTGGGTGCCTCACAAATCGAAGACGTGCTTGCCTTCCCGGTCGAACGCGCCTGACCGCCGGCTGAATGTTCCCGATTCACGGCTCAGGGTGCGGCGTCAACCGCCTCGAAGTGGTAGCCGTCGGGGCCCCACGCCAGAACGGGCTGCCCCGTTATCCATTCCGCCAGCACGATGCGCTGCGCGATCCGCTCGCCGAGCATTGTCTCATGCACCGCCGGTCGGTGCGTATGACCGTGAATGAGCCGTTCCACACCGAACTTGTGCAGGGTCTGGACCACGGTACCGGGGTTGACATCCATGATCTCCGCCGTCGTGGCCCCCTTGTGCCGACTGCTGCGGAAGCGATACCAGCGCGCGTATAGGCGCCGGGCGAACAAGGGCTTTCCGAGAGCATTGGCCTTCCACTCCTCGGTCCTGACACGCTGCCGCGCGGCCTGGTAGCGCACATCGTCGGTACACAGCAGGTCACCGTGGGTCAGCAGGGTCGGCGTACCGTAGAGGTCGATGACGGCGTAGTCGCCCAGCAGTTCGATTCCGGCGGCCGCGCCAAAGCGCGGACCGAGCAGAAAATCGCGGTTGCCGTGCTGAAAGTGGACGCGTGTGCCGCGGTCAGCCAGGGCTCGGAGCGCACGACGAACCACACCGTTGGGGAATCGGTCATCGTCGTCGCCGATGTAGGCGTCGAACAAATCTCCGAGAATAAAGAGCGCCTCCGCACGGGGCGCTCGCCGCTCCAGAAAACTCAGAAAAGCGCGAACGGTCTCCGGACGCACCGCGGCCAAGTGCAGGTCGGAGATGAACAAGGTCTCCCGCTGCATGCCGTCAGCCTCGGCGGCACTGACCGGCACCAGCCGGCTGGCGCAGCGGCAGGTCACCTCGGCCTTCATTCAAAACATCGAAACAACGTGGTATCATAAGCATTGTGGTAGGCCACCCGGTGCTTGACCGGGACGGGGTGGCAGGAACAACCCCTTCGGGGGTTTTTTAGTTTCTGTGCGACAGATAACCATGGGCCTTGAGCCCATTTTTTGTTTGGCAGCGAGCAAATTCAGATCCGTGATGGTTGGCAAAGAGTCCGATCGCCTGACTCAGCTCATCGAGCCGATTGTGGCACAACTCGGTTACGAGTTGGTCGGCATTGAATTCGACGGGCGGAGCCGCGTGCTGCGCGTCTACATCGACCGCGCAGAGGGCATCGTCGTCGACGATTGTTCCCGGGTCAGCTACCAGGTCAGCGGCATGCTGGATGTCGAAGACCCGATCCCCGGTCAATACCAGCTAGAAGTGTCGTCGCCAGGGCTCGACCGGCCCCTGTTCACGCTGAGTCACTTCGAACGCTTCATCGGGTCTATCGCCAACATCCGGCTCCGGATGCCCGTCGACAATCGCCGGCGCGTCAAGGGCCGGATTGTCGGCGTCGAAGGCGAAGAGATCCTGGTGGAAGAGGATACGGGCACACTGCGACTGCCCTACGGCGCGATCGACCGGGCGCGGCTGGTACCCGAATTCCAGAAGACAACGAATAAAGGATGACGCCATGGCCAATAAAGAAATACTGCTCGTCGTCGATGTGGTCTCGAACGAGAAGGACATCGAGAAGGAGGTCATTTTTGGTGCCATAGAGGACGCCTTGAAGACGGCGACCATCCGGCGCCACGAGAACCGCATCGATGCCCGGGTTTCCATCGACCGCAAGACCGGCGACTACGAGACGTTCCGGCGTTGGGAAGTGATCGAACCCACCGAGGATTTCCCGGATGCGCCGGAATTCCCCGAGAAGCAGATCTTCTTGGATGAAGCGCGCAAGCGCAATCCCGCACTGATGCCCGGCGACTTCATCGAGGAACCGATCGAGTCAATCGAGTTCGGACGCATCGCCGCCCAGACCGCCAAACAAGTCATCGTGCAGAAAGTGCGCGAGGCGGAACGGCGCAAGATCCATCAGGAATGGGAAGGACGGATCGGCGAACTCGTTACCGGCATCGTCAAGCGCGTCGAACGTGGGAACGTCATCCTGGACCTCGGCGGTAACGTCGAGGCGCTGATTCCTCGGGACGAGATGATTCCCCGCGAAGCCGTGCGCTCCGGCGACCGACTGCGTGGGCTGCTGCGCGCGGTCCGCAACGAGCCCCGCGGCCCGCAGCTTTTCCTCAGCCGCAGCGCGCCGGAATTGCTGATCGCACTGTTTCGACTGGAGGTCCCGGAGGTTGGCGAGAACGTCATTGAAATCAAGGGTGCGGCTCGCGACCCGGGCATCCGGGCCAAAGTCGCGGTGAAGAGCAACGATCCCCGGCTCGACCCCGTCGGCGCCTGCGTCGGCATGCGCGGTTCCCGCGTGCAGGCCGTGTCGAATGAACTCGCCGGCGAACGGGTCGACATCATCTTGTGGAACGAGAACGAAGCCCAGTTCGTGATCAATTCCATGTCGCCGGCCGAAATCGTCTCGATCGTCGTCGACGAGGACCGCCATTCCATGGACATTGCCGTCGCCGACGAAAACCTGTCCCAGGCCATCGGACGCAATGGGCAGAACGTGCGGCTGGCCAGTCAGCTGACCGGCTGGGAGCTCAACGTCATGAGCGCCACCCAGGCCGAAGCGAAGAACGAGGAAGAGGCGCTGAAGCTGATCGCCTCGTTCATGACCCAGCTCGAAGTGGATGAAGACGTCGCACAGATCCTGGTTCGAGAGGGCTTTTCGAGCATCGAAGAGCTCGTCTACGTGCCGACGAAGGAGATGCTGGAGATCGAGGAGTTCGATGAGGAATTGGTCGAGGAACTGCGCAATCGCGCCCGCGACGCACTGCTGATCAAGGCCATCGCGACCGAAGAGAAAATCGAAACCACGCAGCCGGCTCAGGACCTTCGCGACCTGGAGGGAATGGACGACGAGACTGCCGAACGGTTGGCCGCAGCGGGCATCCATACCGTTACCGATCTGGCGGACCTGGCGGTGGATGAGTTGATGGAGATCGACGGGATGAGCGAGCAGCGCGCCGCGGACTTGATCATGCAGGCGCGTTCCCCGCTGTTTGCTGAGGGTTAGGCTACAACGACAGAGGCCGAGAAATGAGCGACGTAACCGTACGACAATTAGCAGAAGTCGTTGGCATCCCCCTGGATCGACTGTTGACGCAGCTCGGCGAAGCCGGACTGGCGGTGGCAGAACCCGACGATGTCCTCAGCGATACCGAGAAGCTGAAGCTGCTCGCCCATCTGCGCCAGAGTCATGGCAAGGAAAAGGGCGACGCGGTCGAGCCGACCCGTGTGACGCTGCAACGCCGCACCGTCAGCGAGTTGAAGCAGGGTAAGATTCCCGGCAAGGGCATCAAGACCATCAGCGTCGAGGTGCGCAAGCGCAAGACCTATGTCAAGAAGAGCGAGCTGCCCGAATCGAGCGAGCGCAAGACCGAAGCGGAGAAGGCGCGTCAGGCTTTAGACGAGCAACAGCGCGAGATCGAAGCTCAGGAAGCCCAGCGCCGCGAGCTGGAGGAGGCACGCCGTCAGCGCGCGCTGGAAGAGGAAGAACGTCGCCGCGCGGCCGAAGAGGCCCGGCAGGTGGAGCTGGCCCAGCGGGCCGAGGCGGAGAAGGCCGTCGAGATTGCCAAGCCGGAGGCAGAACTACCGGCAGCACCCGAACCGGCTATTCCCATCGAGGTTCCCGTCGAGAAGCCCGTCGCGCGTCCGTCCGTACCCACGCCGCCCCCCGCAGCGCCGGTTCCACCGTCAGCGCCCCGCCCACCTTCCGAGGCGGATGTCCGCCGCGCGAAAAAGAAGGGCAGTGCAGGCAAAGGCCAAGTTGGTGAATACCAGGAGGAAACCACTGAAACCGAAGGCTCTGGCAAATTCAACAAGCGCCGCAAGTTCAAGCCCAGTCGCCCGGTCGTGTTGCCGGAACAGCGGCACGGCTTTGAACGCCCGACCGCGCCCATGATCAGGGAAGTGCAGGTTCCGGAAATGATCACCGTTTCCGACCTGGCGATGCGCATGTCGGTGAAGGCCACGGAGGTCATCAAGAACCTCATGCGTCTGGGCGTCATGGCCACGATCAATCAACCCCTCGATCAGGAGACAGCCATGCTCGTGGTCGAAGAAATGGGCCACAAACCGATCGCGCAAGCCGAGGACAATCTCGAGGCCGAGTTGGTGCATGCGATGGCGGGTGAAGCCGACAGCGAACATCGCGCCCGGCCGCCGGTGGTCACCATCATGGGCCATGTCGATCACGGCAAGACCTCGCTACTCGACCACATCCGCAAGAGCCGCGTCGCCGCCGGTGAGGCAGGCGGCATCACCCAGCACATCGGCGCCTATCAGGTGCGCACCGACCGTGGCTCGGTGACCTTCCTGGATACCCCCGGCCATGCCGCATTCACCGCAATGCGTGCCCGCGGCGCGCGGGTCACCGACATCGTCGTGCTGGTCGTCGCGGCCGACGATGGCGTGATGCCCCAGACCAAGGAGGCGGTGGAGCACAGCCGAGCCGCCGGCGTCCCGCTGGTCGTCGCCATCAACAAGATCGACAAGCCCGACTCCGACCCGGATCGCGTCAAGCAGGAATTGGTGGTCCTGAACGTGGTGCCCGAGGATTGGGGCGGTGATACGCAGTTCGTCAGTGTCTCGGCCAAGACCGGGGTCGGTATCGACGACCTGCTCGAAGCCATCCTGTTGCAGGCCGAAGTCCTCGAACTCAACGCACCCTACGATCTTCCCGCCACCGGTGTGGTGCTGGAATCCAAGTTGGAGAAAGGCCGCGGACCGGTAGCCGATCTGCTGATCCAGAAGGGAACCCTGCACAAGGGCGACTTCATTCTGTGCGGCCGTGAATTCGGCCGCGTTCGGGCGATGTTCAACGAGAACGGCAAGCCGCTCAAAGAGGGCGGCCCGTCGAGCCCGGTCGAGATTCTCGGCCTATCCGGCGCACCCGAGGCCGGCGACGAGTTCATCGTCGTGGCCGACGAGCGGAAGGCACGCGAGATCGCCATGCACCGCGAGGAGAAACTCCGGAGCACGAAGCTGGCAGCCCAGGCGGCCACCAAACTCGAGGATGTGTTCTCGAAGATGGGGACGGAGGAAGCCGTCGAGCTGGCGCTCGTCATCAAGACCGATGTGCAGGGCAGCCTTGAGGCGCTGCGCGGGGCGCTGACCGAACTGACCACCGACAAGGTCCGCGTCCGGGTGATTTCCGGCGGCGTCGGCGGCATTACCGAGACCGATGCCAATCTGGCCCTCGCGTCGAGCGCAATCATAATCGGCTTCAACGTACGGGCCGACGCCACCGCGCGCAAGCTGATCGAGGAGCGCGGTATAGACCTGCACTACTACAGCGTGATCTACGAGGCGATCGACGAGATCAAGAAGTCGATCACTGGCATGCTGGAGCCGGAATACAAGGAGCAGATCGTCGGCATCGCGGAGGTCCGCGAGGTCTTCCGCTCGTCGAAATTCGGCACGATCGCCGGCTGCATGGTCATTGACGGCCACGTCAAGCGTAACCTGCCGATCCGTGTGCTGCGCGACAACGTCGTGATCTTCGAGGGACAACTGGAATCCCTGCGCCGCTTCAAGGACGACGCCAGCGAGGTCAAGGCCGGCATGGAATGCGGCATCGGCGTCAAGAACTACAACGATGTCAAGGTCAAAGACCAGATCGAGGCCTATGAACGGGTCCTGGTCCCGCCGCGATAGGTCGATTTCCGCATGCCCAGAGAATTCAGCCGCAATGTGCGGGTCGCCTCGCAGTTGCAACGGGAACTGGCCGAGTTGCTGCGCAGCGAAGTCAGGGATCCGCGCCTGGGAATGGTTACGGTCAGCGACGTCGAGGTCACACGCGACCTGTCGGTCGCCAAAGTCTATGTGAGTTTCCTCGGTGCCCGGCAGACGAACAGCGAGTCGCTGAAATTGCTGGCCGGGCTCGCCCCATTGCTGCGGCATGAGGTCGCCCGTCGGGTGCGGATGCGGGTGATCCCGGAGTTGCGGTTCATCTTCGACGATTCGGTCGAGCGCGGGCTGCACATGGATGCCGTGATCGACAGTCTGCACCTTCCCAAGTCAGACCCGCACGACACGTGATGGCTCAGCGGCCACGGCGCCCGCAGTTCAAGCTCCACGGCGTATTGCTGCTCGACAAGCCAACTGGCCTGACGTCAAACGCAGCGGTGCAGCGCGTGCGGCATCTCCTCTGTGCGCATAAAGCCGGGCACACCGGCAGCCTCGATCCATTGGCTTCCGGTGTGCTGCCGATCTGTCTGGGGGAAGCCACCAAGCTGGCCGGTTACCTGCTGGATACCGACAAACGCTACCGGACCACGATCCGTCTCGGCGTGACGACCGACACCGCCGATGCCACCGGTCAGGTTATCGCCACCGCCCCGATCCCGCCGCTCGACCCCATGCCACTTGAAAGTGTGCTGGACCGTTTCCGCGGCACGATCGACCAGATACCGCCCATGTATTCAGCGCTCAAGCAGGGCGGCGTCCGGCTTTATGAACTCGCACGACGCGGTATCGAAGTGGAACGTCAGAGTCGCCGTCTCGATATCCATGAACTGCGGCTCGTGAACTTTACGGCCGATAGTCTCGAACTGGATATCCATTGCTCCAAGGGCACCTACATCCGCGTTCTGGCCGAGGATATCGGGCACGCGCTGAGCTGCGGCGCCCACATGGAAACGCTGCGCCGGACCGCCGTCGGCCCGTGGACGCTGAGCCAGGCCTGCCCTCTTCAGGCGCTCGAAGCACTGACCCCGGACGAGCGCCTATCCCGCATCGCGCCGATGGACCTGCTGGTCCCCGACTTCCCGCGCGTCGATTGCGACGACCCGCTCCGCACCCGGCTCCAGCAGGGCCAGGTCATGCCGGCGCCGGCCGTCCTTACCGACGGACTCGTCCGCCTGTATGACAGTACGGGAAGCTTTTTCGGGCTCGGCACCGCGGCAGCGGGCAAACTGGCCCCGCAGCGTATGTTCAACCTCGACTTACCGTCCGCCGTGACCTCCGTCACAGTCGGCAACGACAGTGCTGCCCCTGCGGCTGCCGAGCCGACGCCCGGCTCTGCACCTTGTTCGTCGGCGACAGGTCACGTTAAAATACCCAATTGTTTTTAGAACAGGCCCTTCAGGAGTTCGCCGTGGCATATACCGCCGTAGAAAAGCACGCCGTCGTGGAGCAGTACCAGCGCTCCGCCAACGACACCGGATCACCCGAGGTTCAGGTCGCTCTGCTGACCGCCCGGATCAACCATTTGAGCCCGCATTTCGCGGCGCACAAGAAGGATTTCCACTCCCGTCGCGGCCTCTTGCGGCTCGTGAATCAGCGCCGGAAGCTGCTGGATTATCTGAAGAACAAAGACGTTGAACGCTATCGCACGCTGATCGAAAGCCTCGGCTTGCGTAAGTAAGACCCGGCTCATCCCGGTCCATCGCGTCTGATTCAGATATCACTCCAGCATAAGGAAACGTCGTGAACCCCTTTCGAAAGCAATTTCAGTTCGGACCGCACACCGTCACCTTCGAGACCGGGGAAATCGCGCGTCAGGCTGACGCCGCCGTCATGGTGGAAATGGCCGGGACCGTCGTGCTGGTCACTGCAGTGGGAAAAAAAGAGGCGTCAGCGCATGGTGACTTCTTCCCGCTGACCGTCAACTACCAGGAAAAAACCTACGCCGCAGGACGCATTCCCGGGGGGTTTTTCAAGCGCGAGGGCCGTCCGAGCGAAAAGGAAACGCTGACCGCGCGGCTTATCGATCGTCCGATCCGGCCACTGTTCCCCGATGGGTTTACGAACGAGGTCCAAGTCGTCGCGACCGTCATGTCGCTAAACCCCGAGATCGACCCCGACATCCCTTCCCTGCTTGGTGCCTCGGCCGCGCTGTCCCTTAGTGGCCTGCCCTTCCAGGGGCCGATCGGGGCCGCTCGCGTTGGCTACATCAACGGCGAATACGTGCTCAATCCGAGCGCCACGCTATTGGATGACTCCCAGCTGGATCTCGTCGTCGCCGGCACCGAACATGCCGTGCTGATGGTCGAGTCCGAGGCCGATGTCCTGTCCGAGCAGACGATGCTCGGAGCTGTGCTGTTTGGGCATCGCGAGTTGCAGGCAGCGGTCAAGGCCATCCAGGAATTGGTCGCCGAAGTCGGACCCAAGACATGGCCATGGACGCCGCCAGCGGTCGATGAAGGATTGCGCAGCGCCCTCGCCTCCGTCGCCAAAGCGGCGCTGGCAGAAGCCTATCAGATCCCCGAGAAGCTCGTCCGCCAGCAGCAGGTCCGCGCTGCCCGGGATGCGGCCGTGCAGGCTTTGACCCAGGATGGGCAATATGGCGAAAAGGCGGTGATCCGCGAGTTCGAGAAACTCGAGGAACACATCGTCCGGAGCAACATCCTCGATCACAAGCGCCGTATCGACGGTCGGGACCTGGCCACGGTGCGCCCGATCTACATCCGCACCGGCGTTCTCCCCCGTACCCATGGCTCGGCCCTGTTCACGCGTGGCGAAACGCAGGCACTGGTGGTAGCCACGCTGGGATCGGGCCGCGACGCCCAGTTGATCGACGCGATCGAAGGCGAGTATCGCGAGTCGTTCATGCTGCATTACAACTTCCCGCCGTATTGCGTGGGCGAGACGGGTGCGATTGGCTCGCCGAAGCGCCGCGAGATCGGCCATGGCCGCCTCGCCAAGCGCGGTGTGCAGGCCATCATGCCCGACACCGATGAGTTCCCTTACGTCATCCGCGTGGTTTCGGAAATCACCGAGTCCAACGGTTCCAGCTCGATGGCATCGGTTTGCGGTGCCAGCCTGGCCCTGATGGACGCCGGCGTGCCGACGAAGGCGCCCGTGGCCGGCATCGCCATGGGCCTGATCAAGGAAGACAGCGGCTTCGCCGTCCTGTCCGACATCATGGGTGACGAGGATCACCTGGGCGACATGGACTTCAAGGTTGCCGGGACCAGCGAGGGTGTCACGGCGCTGCAAATGGACATCAAGATCGACGGCATCACACCCGAGATCATGGAAGTCGCACTGGAGCAGGCCAAAGCCGGTCGGCTGCACATTTTGGAGAAGATGGCGGCAGTCCTGCCCACACCGCGCCATGAAATGTCCGACTACGCCCCACGGATCATGAGCTTCACTATCGATCCCAGCAAGATCCGTGAAGTCATCGGTAAAGGCGGCAGCACGATCCGCGCCATCACAGAGGAAACCGGTGCCCAGATCGACATATCGGACGAAGGCGTGATCAAGATTGCGTCGGTGGACAAGCAGGCCGGCATGGAAGCACGGCGCCGCATCGAGGAAATCACCGCCGAAGTCGAGGTCGGGAAGATCTACGAGGGCAAGGTTGCCCGCCTGATGGATTTCGGAGCATTCGTAACCATCCTGCCGGGCAAGGATGGCTTGGTGCATATTTCCCAGATTTCCGACGAGCACGTCGAACGGGTCAGCGACAAGCTCTCCGAAGGAGACATGGTCAAGGTGAAGGTGCTCGAGATCGACCGTCAGGGGCGCGTACGTCTAAGCATGAAGGCGGTGCCTACCGAAGGCGAGTAAGATCTCGAAAGTCTGGGGGATGCAGGCGCCGTTTGGCGCTTCTGACATCCCCCCGTTCAAAAAAACCCAGGTCTCAGACCTGGGTTTTTTGTTTCTATTCCCGGGAACTCAGCGCAAACGTCGTCAGTCGTCACCGCTGAAAACGCCCAGAATCTGCAGCAGGCTGGTGAAGAGGTTAAAAATCGTCACGTACAGCGAGACTGTTGCGAGAATGTAGTTGGTCTCGCCGCCATGCACGATCTGACTGGTCTGAAACAGAATCATGCCTGACATCAGCACGATGAACATCGCCGAGACCGCGATACTCAGACCCGGCATCGCCGGCAGAAAGATCGCCGCCAACCCCGCCAGGAACGCGACCAGAATCCCGGTCATCAGGAAACCCGCGAGAAAGCTGAAATCCTTGCGCGTCGTGAGCGCGTAGGCGGACAGGCCGAGGAAGATTACGGCCGTTCCGCCCATTGCCGTCATGACGAGCTGACTGCCATTGGCGAAGTGCGACACATACATGTTGAGGATCGGACCCAGCGTCAGACCCATGAACCCCGTCAGGGCAAACACACAAACCAGACCCCAGGCATTGTGGCTGAACTTATTCGTCAACCACAAAAGGCCGAAATAACCCACCAGTGTCACCAGAATGCCCGGGTGCGGGATGTTCAGCGTCATCGCGACACCGGCGGTGAACGCGCTGAAAAGCAACGTCAACGCCAAAAGCGCATAGGTGTTGCGCAAAACCTTGTGAGTAGCGAGCAGGCCGACCTGTGCGCGGCGAACTTGGGTATAGCTTTGACTCATCAGCGACTCCTAAATTAATTAACTCAACGCCCCCTTCGACAAGGAGGCTTACGCTTAGTTTCGAGCGGCTCCCGCCGTGCTCCCGACACCATTCCGACACGCCGCCCCGATCACTCAATCAGTGCCAGCCCGGGCGGCAAGGCCTCACCGAAAATCCGCTTCTCCTCAGCCGCGGTCAAGTCCTGGACGCTGTCAACCAGCTGCACCCAAGCCTCCGGCGCGCGCACGGCCTTCAGCCGCGCCGTGACACGGTTCTTAAGTTCCGGCCCGATGTCGCGCTCCCGATCACCACTCATGCGCCCGATCAGCACCGCTGAAAATGCGAGCGCCGGTTGCTTGCGCCAGTCCATGCCGACGAGCACCTCCAACCAGCCCTCCGCCGTCGCGACGGGAATCACACCATGACTGCTCCCGTGGAATGGCACCCGGGCACCGACGCGCCCTAGAGCCCACGCCGTTTCAGCCGGCTCCCCGGGTTTCCTGAGACGTTCGAGCAGCCATCCCCCCAACTGCGCCTTGAGGTCGCAGGAAAGGCGCTCCAGCGAACCGGCCAAGCGTACCATGTCCTCATAGCTGCGCTTCCTCGCAAGCGCTGCCAGATTGCCGCGACGCGCGGCCGCCGGATCAATGAAATTGCGGATGTCACCAAACACCTGAGTCTGCGCGGCCTCGTCGAGCCCCGCCGCGATGCGCCGCCACAGCGTCCACCATTCCGCCCAGTTCTGAGCTTCCTTAGGGAACTGCAGTCCCTGGCGATAAACGCCCCAGAGCTGGGATACGCGCCAGTCGTCCAGGGGATACCCCACTCCCGGTCGCAACGTATACCCCGCCAGATTAAGCCACACCCGTTCATGATCCGTACTGCGCCGCCGATGCGGCAAGCCTTCGAGCAGGCCGCCGAAAACGGCACGACAGGTTCCGGTGTCCCAGTCCTCACGGCTGCCGAGCAGCTTCTCCAGCGTACCGCGTAGCGTCCGGACCGAACTCGTCTCGATCGTGCGGGACTTTCGGCCGAACACCCGCCCGATTGCGGCTTCCGCTTCACCGAGCCGTGGGTGCAATCCGCTCTCCGGCCGCCGCTTCCCGCTCCCCGATCGGAGCAGAAACTCCACGTTCCAGAAGCGCTCGTCGTCATCAACATCGACGCAGCGTAACTCAAGCGTACCGACCTCGGTCATCGCCGCATCCAGCCGGACGATACGAGCGCCCCCTTCCATTTCTCCTTCGCCTTCGAACGCGACCGCGAGCGGGGGCAGTTGCACGAAGCGCTCGTCCTCCAGATCGACTAACTCCCCGGGAACCAGCAGTCGGTCATCGGTGGACGAATAGATCTGGAAGCGAACCGGCAGGCCCAGCCGGAGCGAAAAGCGACGATCTGCGAGCAATACCGTTTCTCCCTCGCGCGTGCCTTTCGGCAGGAGACAGACGCCCTTCCGCCGTTGCGAGTCGTCACCTTCGGTCCCAACCAGAAGAACAAAGCTGCGCGCAGAACCGCCTTCGATCCGACGCACGTTCGACCCGGCCCGGGCCATCGCATAGGCAACTGCACCGAAGGCCACCGCCAGTTCCGGGCGATCATTGCGCAACTCGCGCGGCGCTCGGCCAGCCCACGCAGCCAGCACCTGCACGAGGCGCCGCCCGATCAATGGACTTCGAAACGCACCGCCATTCAGTAGCAGCGCATCCGGGACAGCAGGGACGCCGGGACCCAGCGCCTCAGCCAACAAGTCTCGATGCTGAGCGAGGAAGGCCGCCAGATGGCGCGTGACGGCAGGATCCGCGGCATAAGGCAAGCCGAACTCGACCACGCCGCTGCGTCGCCGCAGCGGTTGATCATCGGCCGAAACGACGGGGAAGAAACCGTCCAGCACCAATTCGTGGGTCTCCTGCCGCGCCAGCTGCAGCGAACGTGCCCCACCGATCACGCGCGACCCCGCACCGAGTAGCGTCACCGGCACTTCTTCCGGCGCCCCATCGACCAGCAGACGCTCTTTCGCATCACGACACTGATCCATCAGTTGCGACAGAGCGCTCCCCGACAGGCGCGGCCCGTCCTCGATGAGCGCGGCCTCCATCCGCTGGGCCAACATCAGATCGATGTTGTCTCCGCCCAGCATCAAATGGTCGCCGACACCGATCCGCGTCAAGTTCGGCTCGGATCCTTGGTGATCGACACGGATCAGGCTGAAATCCGTCGTACCGCCCCCGACGTCGCAGACCAGAATGACGCGCACGCCTTCGAGCTGGCGTACCAACTCCGAGCGGTGCATCCAGAGCCAGTCATAGCAGGCGGCCTGCGGTTCCTCCAGCAGACGAACCCTTGGCAATCCGGCCGACCGAGCGGCTTCCAGCGTCAAGGCCCGCGCGCCCTCGTCGAAGGAGGCGGGAATGGTCACGATCAGATCCTGGCGCTCGAGCGGATGCTCCGGGTAACGGAGGTTCCATGCGTGACGCACATGGCGCAGATAGCTCGCGCTCGCAGCAACAGGAGAAACCTTGTCGACATCCGGCGCGGCGCCCCAGGGCAGGATGGCTGCCGTGCGATCGACGGATGGGTGAGACAGCCAGCTCTTGGCACTGGCGACCCGGCGGCCATGGCTCCTGCCACCCAGCCTGCGGGCCCATTCGCCCAACACGGCGGTGTCGGGCGTTTCAGCTGGATCCTGGTGCCAGGGAAGTCTCAGGTCAGCAGCCGGCAGTTCCCCTTCCGCCGGATGATAGCGAACCGAGGGCAGACAGTCGCGAGCCGCCACTTCTCCGGGCCCCACCAACTGTTCGACACGAAAGAGTTCGATGCTCGGCTCGGCGCCTTGCGCCATGTCCGTGAACGCGACGACCGTATTGCTCGTGCCGAGGTCGATGCCGACCCGATAGCGCGCCGTGCCTCCGTTGGGCGATGATGGCAGATGACTCATGCCGTTGTTCCGGCAATCCGCTCAGTGCAAGCCAACGTCAGGCGAGCGCGCGTTCCGCCTCCGGCACGGCTCCCGCCGAACCGTCGCTGGCTCGGACATCGAACTCAACCTTCCATCGCTGCTCACTGTCCCGCGCCACGGCTTCCAATTGCAAGGTGCCGACCTCAGTCACCTTGGCCGCCAGACAGACCGGCACGACCTGCCCAGACGCATATCGCTCGGCCTGCAAACTGACCTCGATCTCCTGCAACTCCTCAAGTTCGCCTTCGTGCCAGTCCTCCAGCCTTGTTCCAACCGGATCATCGCGACGTACCGTCGATGCGAAAAAGCGGAAACGCACCGGCTCGCCCACGATCAGCCCGAACTCATGCGGGGGCAATGCTGCCTCCGTGCCCTCCTCCATACCGAAGGGCGCGATGCACAAGGCCTGCATGGGCGGCGGGAACCCGGGCACCGCCGGCATCGCACTTTCGACGCCGACATAATACGCGGCCGCGATGCCGCCACGGATCCGCACGCCTTGCCCTTGACGCACATAACCGTAATACGCCGCGCCGCGCGCGACGGCCAAATCCAGATCGGCGCCCTTCAGCAGCCGTGCCGGTGGAGCCGACTCTTCGCCAAGCCACGAACCCAATACCTCTAGGAGCCTCTGGCTCAGCTGCTCCGCCTTGAATACACCGCCGTTTAGCAGCAGCGCCGTCGGGCGGATCATCCGTGCGTCCTCGGGCAGATCGAAGCCCGCCAGTTCGCTCGCCGCACTGACCTGACGTGCCAGAAAAGCCGCGAGATGACAGGTGATCCGGGCATCTTTTGCATAGGGCAGACCCATCGTGGTCAAGCCGGTGCGGGACTGCGCGGCAGGCCTGGCATCGATCCCTACCTTGGGAAAAAAGCCATCCATCAGTGTGCGAGTCACGTCATCCCGCGTCAGCGCCGTGCGCAGCGACCCGCCGATCAATGACGAGCCCCGACTGGGGACGACGACCGGCACCTCCTGAACCTCGGCGTCGGCAAGGATTGCCTCCTTGGCATCGCGACAACCGTGGGTCAGCGCCTGAATCTGCCACGGCTCCAGGCGTTTGCCTTCCGCTTCCAGTTTCATCTTCAGGGCATAAGCCAGCGCCAGATCCATGTTGTCGCCGCCGAGCAGGATGTGGTCGCCGATCGCGACGCGGTTCAGCAGCAGGTTGCCATCCTCTTCGGTCACTGCAATCAGTGACAGGTCGGTCGTGCCGCCGCCGACATCCACCACGAGGATGATATCGCCCGGTTTGACCTGCTCGCGCCACCGTCCTTCACTGCGCTGTATCCAGCTGTACAGAGCGGATTGCGGCTCTTCCAACAACACCGCCTGCCGCAGCCCTACGGCATGTGCGGCCTCCACGGTCAATTCGCGTGCCGCGGGATCGAAGGAGGCCGGGACCGTGATGACGAGTTCCTGTTCGCTCAGCGGCGACTCGGGGAAGCGCGCATCCCAGGAATCACGCAGATGCCGGAGATAGAGCTTGGAGGCCTCCAGCGGCGACACGCGCGCCACCTCTTCCGGAGCCTGGATCGGCAATATCGCGGCCCGGCAGTCCACGCCGCTGTGGCATAGCCAACTCTTCGCGCTCGCGATCAGGCGGATCGGCGTCTTGCTCCCAAGGGTTCGCGCCAGCTCGCCGACGATGGCCCGATCATCGTTACCCCAGAGCAGTTCCAGATCTTCAGGCCGCACTTCGGCCTCGTGTGCCTGGTACAGAAAGGACGGCAATTGCGGTCGCTCGGCGACCACACCCGGCGAGGTAAGTTGTGGGATTTCCAGAACTTCCAGCGCTGCCTGTTCGCCTTCGCAGGCCCCCAGCTCGACGTAACTCAGTACACTGTTCGTCGTGCCAAGATCGATGCCGACCGAAAAGCGGCTGGAATCGCTCACAGCTCCACCTCCGCCGGCGCGATGATCCGCGTGTCATGACTTTCGACGAGCTTCGGCAACCTGACCTGTACCGCTCGCCAGCCACGATGCACCAGCGTTCCGCTGAAGGGTGCCTGCCCAACGATATTGCCCGTGAGCCGCACGCTGGCGGCGTCGAAGCCCTTGGGCAAGGTGACCCGGCTGCTCTCGGCTTCCCTGCGCACCGGTTCGAGCTCGAAGTGCTGATGAATCACCTTGCGACACCCTTCATGCACGATGCGTGCGGCGGCGCCGATCTCGGCATCGGAATAGCTCGTCACGTTCTCCTGCACGAAATCGATGAAGCGCGCCTCATTCTGCAGCAGGCTGAGCAACTGCAAGGCCGAATCGGGTGCCGCTTCGCGCAAGGGTGACGGAACCGCCTCCACGGAGGTCTCACGCGCTTCGGGAACGTTCGGGGTCGCCACGGCTGCGGTATGGGCGGCGCCAACGGATTCGGCAGCGCGACCGCGCCGCAGCAAGGCGACGATTCCCGCCGTCAGCAACAGAACCTGGAAGATCAACAACACTAGAACCAGGGCGGCCAGCAGGGCGTGACCGGCGTCAAGTGTGGTCGGCCAAATACTCGTATCTAAATGCATGGTGTCGTGCTTTTGGTTGGACAGAGAGGACAACTGTGAAAGGAACGAGCCACGACTCGTTCGAACACGCCTTCAGGGCTGCTTCGCGGCGTCCTGCGTCGCCTGTCGCATGGCCTGCGCGCCCATGACCTCGCGCAACACAGCCTGGGCTGCGCGCGAACGCTGCTGGCGCATATAGCGGTCGATAATGCCATCGGGAACCTTTTCCCCGACCAAGGCCGTCCTGATGGGTGCCAATCGATCTTCGCACGCCCGCAGTATGCCGTCGGCGACGGCCCGTGAATCGGCCTCGCTGCTGATCGACGCCTGAAGTTGCTCGCCAAGACAGCGGTCATATGCGACCTTGGCGTCCTGCGTAGCCTGCATGGTTTTGTCGGACAAGGTCGAGGGCTCCCATTCGCCCCCGGCGGCGGCGCCGGAGCTAACCAGAACGCTCACTATGGCAAGGAGAGTGCGGCAACTAGATGACATATGCATGGTATGGGGATGCCTGGGCGTGGTTTCAACAAAGCGCTCGATTTTACGACACTTTGCTCAGCACAACAGAAATCGCCGTCACCCTCATCCCGACTCGAAGGCGCTTTTCGCCTGCGCAATCACGCGCCCTCCGCGGTGTCGGACACTCCCCCCCCCGTCCGGTTCGCGCGTTCCCGCTCTCGAGCAAGCGCCCAGCCGACATGCTCACGGACCAGCGCAGAGGAATGATCTCGGCGACTCTCCAGCGCGGCGACCACCGCCTCCGAGCGCGGCGCATTGCCCAGGGCAATGGCCACGTTCCGTAGCCAGCAAACATATCCGATACGCCGGATCGCGGAGCCCTCGGTCGCAGCGAGGAAGGCCGCCTCGTCCCAGGAGAAAACCTGAACCAACGCGGCACTATCCAATCCATGCCGCGGCTGGAAGTCATGTTCGCGCGTCAATTCCGCGTAGCGGTTCCACGGACACACCAGCTGGCAGTCGTCGCAGCCATAGATCCGGTTGCCGATCGCGGCGCGAAACTGCTCGGGAATCGAACCGCGCAATTCGATCGTCAGATAGGAAATACAGCGCCGTGCGTCCAGGCGGTAAGGAGCGATGATGGCCTGAGTCGGGCAGATTTCGATGCACGCAGCGCAGCTCCCACAGTGATTCTGCACCGGACGGTCAGGCGGCAGCGGCAAGTCGGTGTAGATTTCCCCGAGAAAGAACCACGAGCCGGCGTGGCGGTTGATGAGGTTCGTGTGTTTGCCGATCCAGCCCAGGCCTGCCCGCTCGGCCAGCGCCTTCTCCAGCACCGGCGCGCTGTCGACGAACGCGCGATGACCGAAAGGCCCGACCTCGCCCTCGATACGCGCGGCCAGCTTCGCGAGCCGCGAACGCACGACCTTGTGGTAGTCACGCCCCAGCGCATAGCGGGAAATGAAGGCCCGCGCCGCATCATCGAGCACGGCGCCGCTGCGCTCTCGCGGCTCGGGCAGGTAGTCCATACGGCCGCTGACGACCCGCAAGGTGCCCGGAATGAGTTCGTCCGGGCGGCTGCGGCGCGTGCCATGGCGGGCCATGTAGCCCATCTCTCCGTGCCAGCCGGCATCGAGCCAGCGCATCAGGTGCTGTTCATGCGTCTGCAGATCGACATCCGCGATGCCGATTTGCTGGAAGCCGAGTTCCAGGCCCCAGTCCTTGATGCGTAGGGCGAGCTGCGAATAATCCGGAGACTCTGTCCCGCTGTTCGCCCTATTGACTCGTTCTAAATCTTCCACCGTACCGATTTGCCCTCGCTTCATGCCCTCGGCGAGAATAGCAGAAGCTGCCCGACGGTCCCGCAACGAGTCCCGCCGTTTTCGATGTTCACTGCGATGCACGCTGTCCTGCCCAACGATCTGTATACAGCCGATCAGGTCCGCGCCATGGACCGCCATGCGATCGAAAACATCGGCATCCCCGGCCTCACACTGATGGAACGCGCCGGTGCGGCGGCCTTCGCGACGCTGCGCCAACGCTGGCCATCGGCCAAGTTCCTGTCGATCGTGTGCGGCGGTGGCAACAACGGCGGCGACGGCTACGTGATCGCGCGTCTGGCACTGGAAGCGGGACTCGACGCCCGCGTCTACGCACTCCGTCCGCCCGAGGCGCTCCGGGGCGACGCCCGGCTCGCATTCCAGGCCTATCGGGATGCCGGCGGCTCCTGGCTGGACTACGTGCCGATGCACCTCGAACATGCCGAGGTCATCGTCGACGCGCTGTTCGGAACCGGGCTCGACCGCGAGGTCACAGGCAGCGATGCGGCTGTCATCCGCGCCATCAACGGCACTTCGGCTGGCGTCCTGGCGGTGGATATCCCGTCGGGTTTGCACGCGGATAGCGGGGCCGTGCTGGGTAGCGCCGTCGAGGCCGATGCTACCGTGACATTCATCGGACTGAAGCGCGGGCTGTTTACCGGTGCTGGCCCGGCGCAGTGCGGCTCAGTCATCTTCGATGATCTGGACACACCCGCGACGGTCCGTCAGTCCACCCTTCCTACCGCTCGGCTGATCCGAAGCGAGGACTGCCGTCTGCCACGCCGGGCGCCGACTGCGCACAAAGGTCATTGCGGTCATGTGCTGGTGATCGGCGGCGACTCCGGCTACGGCGGCGCCGCATGTCTGGCCGCTTCGGCTGCGGCGCGCGTCGGCTCCGGCCTGATCTCCGTGGCGACCCATCCCGATCACGCGCCTACGCTCAATGCGACCCGGCCCGAACTGATGTGCCACGGCATACGCGAGGTGGCTGACCTGGAGCCGCTGCTGGCCCGCGCCACCGTCCTCGCGTTGGGTCCCGGGCTGGGACAAAGGCAGTGGTCTGTGGACCTGTTCCGAACTGCACTGGGCAGGGAGGTCCCATCGGTCGTCGACGCCGATGCCCTAAACCTTCTGGCACTGCAACCCTGGCGACGCGAGGACTGGGTATTGACGCCGCATCCGGGCGAAGCAGCTCGGCTGCTTGGAACCAGCACCGAAGCGGTTGTACGCGACCGCTTCGGTGCGATCACGGAACTACAGGCCCGCTACGGAGGTGTCGTGGTCCTGAAGGGCTCCGGGTCGCTGATCAGGGGCCCTGACGGGCTGGTGCAGGTCTGCACGGCCGGCAACCCCGGCATGGCCAGCGGCGGCATGGGGGACGTGCTGACTGGCGTCATCGCGGGTTTAATGGCGCAGGGGCTCGACATGCTGGCTGCCGCGCGCTGCGGAGTGCAATGGCATGCGGAAGCGGGGGACCTCGCGGCAATCGATGGCGAGCGCGGCTTGTTGGCCACCGATCTGCTGGGTCCGTTGCGACGGCTGGTAAACCAGTGAGAGTTTTTCTGCCGGACGAGGCCGCGACACTCGCCCTGGGTCGCCGGCTGTTCGAATTCCTGAAACCGGGTTCACTGGTGTTCCTACGCGGAACCCTGGGTGCCGGGAAGACGACTCTGGTGCGCGGCCTGCTCCGCGCAGCCGGTCATCAGGGGGCCGTTAAGAGTCCGACCTTCACGCTGGTCGAGGAGTATGCCGTGCCCGGTCTGACCCTCTATCACTTCGACCTGTACCGCCTGAGCTCCCCGGACGAACTCGAATGGTTTGGCTTTCGCGACTATCTGCGCAGCGACTCGCTGTGCCTGATCGAATGGCCGGAACGGGGCGGCGACACCCTGCCCGCACCGGACTTTTCCATCGAGTTGGAGCTCGATCTTCCGGGGAGGGCGGCAATCATCGAAACCGCTCCCGGTGGCGATCCGGAGTTGCCGTCGGCTATCGGCTCAGCCGCACCCCACGGAATTTCCTGAATGCTACCCACAGATCGGTTCTCTACGGACAGGCGCGGGCAAACCGGACGGCCCCTGTACCAAATCAGGCCGTCCCGCAAGGACTTGGCGCCGCTTGCGCGCTTCCAGTTGACTCCGGAGATAACTCCCCAATACTCACAAACGCTCCCGTCATCGCGATGGAACGTAGCCTCCGTCGCTGTTCCTCGCGACATGACCGATCAAGCGGCGGAGCGACCATCAAACCGTCACCGCTCTACGACCAAGGTTTCCAAGCCTCGCCGTTTATTAAGCGCAACGCATTTCCAGAATCCGAAGGCCCAAGGACCTGAACGATGAGCCAACGTGTGGCCAAGATTGCAGTTGCCAGCGCAAAGCACCCGCGCTGGGTTCTGGCGCTGGCCTTGGCCATTTCGGTCCTTGCCGCCTGGGCAACCGTCCAACTGCCTGTATATACCTCCCGTCAGGCGCTGCTACCCCAGGATAACGAGGTGGCCCGGCGTCTGAACAACTATCTGGTCAAGTTTGGCGCCGCCTCCGACCTCATCGTGGTGCTGGAGAAGGCTCCCCGCGCGGAACTCGAGTCCTTCGCGAATGAACTCGCCACGAAACTGCGCCAGGAGCCCGAAATCAGGCAGGTCACGGAACGACTCGATAACCGGTTTTTTCTGGAGCGCGCCTATTTGCTCGCTCCAGCTGAAACGTTCGACCGAGTCGATGCTTACCTGAGGACGGGCGCGCCCGTCACGCTGCCCGGTCTCCCCGTCGCACTGAAACGGGCCCTGGACTGGATCGAGGCTCACCCTCGGGTGTCCGGAATCGACCTTGCCACGGCCGAACAGAGCGTGGCAGGGTTTGGTCTCTTCCTGAACGAGTGGCAGCGATGGCTCGAAGCGGAACCCTGCCCTGCCGGCCTCGACTGGAAGCCGGTATTGGAGACTCAGGGGGTCGGGGCCATGGGCAACGGCTACTTCACATCCCGAGATGGGCGGATGCTCTTTCTGTTCGTGCATCCGGAAAGCCCGTCCGGTGCGTTCGAGGCGCGCCGGCCGTTCATCGAGAAGGTCAGGTCAGTGGCGGCTGTGATCGCCGGTGACCTGCAGGCGGCGGGGCGGACACCACCCACGGTGGGCATCACCGGGCTCCCGGCCGTTGAATACGAAGAATACCTCGACATCGAGCACGACATCGCGCTGGTGATATGGACTGCCGCGGGCTTGATCGGCGCGCTGATCGTATTGGTCCTCCGCAGCTTCCGCTGGGCGCTGGCCATTTTCGTACCCATGGGCCTGGGAGCGCTGTGGAGCCTGGGGCTGGCGTTCCTCACGGTGGGCCATCTGACGATCATCACCTCCAGTTTCCTCGCCATCCTGTTCGGACTGGGCGCCGATTATGGCATCTTCACTTCGTCCCGCATCACCGAAGAGCGCCGAGCAGGAAGGCCTCTGACGGAGGCGATCGGCATAGGGATCGGTTCATCCTTCACGACCGTGCTGACCGCAGGTGGCGCGTCACTGCTGATCTTCGGCGTACTTGCCACGCTCGATTTTCCGGGTTTCTCCGAATTGGGCCTGATCGCGGCCGGAGGCGTCTTACTGATCCTGATCAGCACGTGGATGGTCCAGCCGGCGCTCTATGCCCTGCTACCGCCGCGGTTGGTGGAATCATCACGGCGCGCCGGCGGACCGACACCGCGGCGCGGTTCCTTCCCGCTGCCGGTCGCAGCCATCCTGGTCCTGGTCGCACTGGGCAGCGCTTTGGCCGGCGTCGTGAAAGGTCTCGCCATCCCTTTCGACTACGATGTGCTCGCTCTGCTGCCCGCGGATTCGGAGGCCGCGCGATATCAACGGCGGATGCTGGCCGAAAGCGACTACCAGGCGGAGGTGGTGATCTTTACCGCGAACGATCTGCCCGAGGCACAGCGCATCACGGACCAAGCCCGGCAACTCGCGAGCATCGCCACCGTGCAGTCGCTGGGCGGCCTGTTTCCAGCTGATGCCGACGAGCGTCTTTACAAGGCGCGGCGTTTGGGCGACGAGACAGTTCGCCGGGACTATGCCGGACAGCTGGCGCAACTGGACCGAGCCGGCCTGACCGGCGCCAGTTTTACGCTGCTGCGGACGCTGCTCGCCCGCCTGCCCGACTTGATCGACGACGCCGAGGAGCAGGCTTTCTCGGCCGGACACTCTGAACTGGTGAAGGGTTTGGAGAAGGTGCGCGGGCAGATCCGACCACTTCAGGAACGCATCGACCGCGATCCGGGACATGCCCGCGAGCGCAGTGAGGCCTTTTTTCGCGCCCTGCTAAAGGCTGGGCTCGCCGGGATGGAATTCGTCGACCAGTGGCGAACGGCTGAACCGCTCACCCCTGATCGGCTGCCCCCGGCTCTGCGGGACCGGTTCTTCGCCGCCGACGGTACCGTCGCGGTATACGCTTTTCCGAAGGAAACTGTGTATGATCCCGCGAAGCTGGACCGCCTGATCACGGACGTTTACGGGGTGTCGCCCAACGCCACTGGCTTTCCGACCACCCACCAGGTGTTTTCACGATCCGTCGTGCAGAGCTTCGCCCGCGGCACCATCCTGGCGGTGGCCGTGTGTTTGATCTGGCTGATCGTGATTTTGCGCGATGTGCGGGGGGTAGTGTTGGCCGCGCTTCCGCTGATCATCGGTGGCGGCTGGATGTTGGGCCTGATGTCACTGGGTGGCCTGCGGTACAACTATGCCAACATCATCGCGCTACCCCTGGTCATCGCGTTGGCAGTGGATTACGGCGTCTGGTTCAGCCATCGCTGGCGCGATCTGAAGGACCACACACCGCTGCAGGTTACCGTGATCGCCGGGACGGTCATCGCACTCGCGGCCGGTACCGAACTGGCAGGGCTGGGCGCCATCAGTCTCGCCCGCTATCGTGGCATTTCCACCCTTGGTATCGCCATTACGATCGGGCTCGTGAGTTGCCTTGCAGCAACGCTGCTCGTCGCCCCCGCCATCGGACAACTGATCGATCGAAAAAGGAATCCATGATTCGCACGCTTGCTCTACTCTGCCTGCTGGCCGGATGGCTACCCTATGCGGCTGCGGAACAACCGCCAATCGTGGTGTGTTACCCGGGCGGGCCGGTCAGTGAGGAGGACGCGAACTCCGCCATGGAGGCCATGCTGCGAGTGGTCGAGAAGGCCGGCCAGTGGCCAGACCATAGCCTGACCAGCGTGTTTACGTCCCGGGTGGACGAATGCCGAAAGCTTCTGGCTGCAAAAAAGCCACGCTTTGCGATCACCTCCCTCGGTCAGTTCCTCCAGCAGCGTGGCGTCCACCATCTAGTGCCGCTGGTCCAGCCCCGCATAAAAGGCGCCACCTTCGAACGCTATCAGGTGATCGCGCGCAAGGGCGGGCCGGACAGCCTCGATAAGCTTGCCGGGAAATCATTGGGGGGCACGGCTCTGGAGGAGCCGGAATTCGTCAGAAAAGTCGTGTTCGCCGGGAAACTCGACCCGCAGAACACCTTCGATCTGAAACCCTCGCGACAGGCCCTGCGCGCCCTGCGCGCCCTGGACAAGGGCGAGTTGGATGCGGTGCTTTTGAATGGGCAGCAGTCGGCTGCACTGGCGGCGCTCGAACTGAAGACCCCGATCGCCCCCGTGTTTACCTCGGCCGATATCCCGCTGATGGGAATGTCGGCCAACAGCATCACGACCACACCCGAAGAACGCCAGCGCTTTGCGAAAGCCCTGCAGGGTATGTGCAGCGACCCTGACGGAAAGAAGCTCTGCTCCCTGTTTGGCGTGGAAGCGTTCGTCCCGGCGGACCCGGCTGCCTTCAAACCGCTGATCGAACGCTGGGATGAGGGGAAATAGTCTCTTGCGCAACCGTTACCGCATGATCGCCGTGCCGCTCCTTGCGGGACTAGCCGGCTGTCCGCAACCAGACCACAGCCTCGTACGGTTCGAAAAGCTATCGGATTGTCCCGCACAGACCACGGCGGGCCTCTCCGCCCGACAAAACGAGTTGGGCCCCCGCAGCACCACTCACACCTTGGAATGTTCGCTCGCGTTGCTGCGGCGCACCGGTGATCAAGCCTTACTGCGCAATTCCCTCGGCAGCCGAATAGCACTGCACCTCGCCGAGCGCAGCACCGAGCCGGACGTGCGAGAAAGCCTCGCTGCGGAAGGGGTGCGCTTTGCCGAGACGGCGCTCGCGCTGGGCGCGGACGGGGACGCGGCTGTGCACTACTACCTGGCAGCCAACCTGGGCCTGGCAGTCCGCGGTCACGCTGCCCGGGCGGCGGACAGCCTGCCGCGGCTGGAAGCGGAGATCAAGCGGAGTGCGGCTCTCGACCCCAGTCTGGACGATGGGGGACCGCTGCGGCTACTCGGCATGCTTTATCTGAAGGCCCCTCCGTGGCCCACGGGTATCGGCGACGGGGACAAGGCCTTGCAGTTGCTGCGCCAGGCCGCGGAGCGCTATCCGCGTCATCCCCTCAACCACCTGTTCTATGCCGAGGCGATCTGGGAGTCGGAACAGGATGAGGCCGAAGATCTCGCCAGAAACGAACTC
Organism: Methylolobus aquaticus; assembly: GCF_054172105.1. NCBI lineage: Bacteria > Pseudomonadati > Pseudomonadota > Gammaproteobacteria > Methylococcales > Methylococcaceae > Methylolobus > Methylolobus aquaticus. The sequence goes on along the minus strand of NZ_JBSYXP010000004.1, from coordinate 143,377 downwards.
ATCATTGGGAGGCAGCGGCTCGCCGAAGGCGACTGGGGCTACAGCAAGGAACCGTGGCTGAAGGAGTTTGTCCGTTTCGAGAACGAGATCAATCCATCATCGGCGTGACTACCCCATTGCAGGCTGTTTGACGCTTTTTACGCATTTGGCGAGGCGCTGGCCGGAACAGGGGTTCGGTTTTTGGGAAGCGCCTCAAAGCATTTCTGGCTGTGGGCGGAGGAACTCCAACGGCATGGTTTTGCACAGGAGCAGCCCAGGGTCCGCATGAGCGATGCCTGTGAACCTCGGCCCCGTGCGGTGGAATGCCGGAGCGTGAAATCGGACTCTGCGGCATGCGGCTATGGAAACCTCCGTGACCCGTAGGGGTCTTGATCAGGTCGCCGGCAAGAAACCCTCGATCGACAGGTAGCGTTCGCCGGTATCGTAGTTGAAACCCAGGATGCGGCCGCCGGCAGGGATTTCCGGCAGTTTTTGCGAGATCGCGGCCAGCGTCGCGCCGCTGGAGATCCCGACCAGCAGTCCCTCCTCCCGAGCCGAACGGCGCGCCATTTCGCGCGAGGCCTCCGCCTCGACCTGAATCACTCCGTCGAGCAAATCCGTGTGCAGGTTTTTCGGAACGAAACCAGCGCCGATCCCCTGGATCGGGTGCGGCGAGGGTTGTCCGCCGCTGATCACCGGGCTGTCTCTCGGCTCGACGGCAAAAACCTTCAGATGCGGCCAACGCTCCTTCAATACCTGGGCACAGCCGGTGATGTGACCGCCGGTCCCGACCCCGGTGATCAACACGTCCACACCCTCCGGGAAGTCCCGCGCAATCTCCTCTGCAGTAGTCTTAACGTGCACTGCAATATTCGCGGCGTTCTCAAACTGCTGCGGCATCCAGGCATCCGGCGTCGACGCGACGAGTTCCTCCGCGCGGGCGATCGAACCCTTCATGCCCTTCTCACGAGGTGTCAGCTCGAAGCCGGCACCATAGGCCAACATCAGCCGGCGCCGCTCGACACTCATGCTGTCCGGCATCACGAGGATCAGCTTATAACCCTTGACCGCCGCGACCATCGCCAACCCGATGCCGGTATTGCCCGAGGTCGGCTCGATGATCGTCCCACCGGGCTTCAACGCGCCGGAAGCCTCCGCTGCTTCGACCATGGACAGCGCAATCCTGTCCTTGATCGAACCACCGGGGTTGCTGCGCTCGGACTTGATCCAGACCTCATGGGAGGCCCCGAAAAGGCGGTTGATGCGGATATGCGGCGTGTCGCCGATGGTGGCCAGGACATTCTCAGCTTTCATCACGGACTCTCCATGGATCTGCCAGCGCGCAGCGTACCAGACTGGGCTTACCAACGAACAGGCTCATGCACCCTATCCCCGTCAGTTCGATCGCCGGCCGCGCCCGGCCCAATCGCATCCGGGCTGCTTGACCCAGGTCTCGTGCGATGAGGCCACGATCACGTCAGGCAGATGTATCCGAACGCGACAGGCGCAGAGGATCGCTGCCAACCGCTTGCGTGGAGCACCATCGAAAAACCGAGCGGTCACTACCTAACATCAAGATGTGGCTGTGCGCCGCCCGCATCAGGATTAACTTACGCACGAACGTTCGCCGCTACGCTTCCGGCTTTTCCTCGCAAGTCGCATCACATTACCGCCGCTGCATGCAAACCGCTGGCGACCTCTCCAGCGCATCTGGTTGCCCCTGGCTCAACGGACGCAACGGGCGATAAACCCCAAGGATCGATAGTATGACCCCATCCAGGCATAAACGATTTCACCTCCGTCCACTGACATCCGCGATCCTTCTCGCGCTGTCGGGCGCCGCCGACGCGCAGTCCGGTCTGGCAGTCGACGGCATCCAGTGCACACTCCCGGACGCGATCACCGCCGCCAACACCGACACCGCGACGGGCGGGTGCCCCGCTGGCCAAGGCGCCGATACCCTGCAATTGACCGCGGCAACCTACCGTCTCGCGGCGGCGCCACCACCCATCACGTCGACCATCACGCTGTTCGGCGACCCGGATCATGACCGCCAGAATGCCATGATCGAGCCCGAACCCGGCAGCCATTCGCTTCCATTCTCTCTGCTGGTTGTCGGCCCGGGCGGCGACCTGACCGTGAGGCGCGTCACTCTACAGAACGCCCGTGTCCATGGCCTCGTCGTGGATTATGAGGCCCTCAACCCCGACCAGCGGCCTCCTTTCTCCGGCGCGGACTCGCGGCTACAGCTGGTGCAGAGCAAGGTATCCGGAAGTGTCGGCAGCGGCGTCTTGATCGCCAACTACGCCCGGGCCGATATCAAACATTCGACCATTTCTGGGAACAACCGGGGTATCAGTTGCGATGGATATGCGGCTCAGTGCACGATCGACCACAGCGTCATCGCCGGCAATACCTCGTTCGGGATCTATAACCGTGGTTCCGTCAATCTGAACGCGAGCAGCGTTGTCCGAAACGCGGTCGGCCTGCGAGGCGAGGCTTTTCGAGGCGACCGCACGATCATTACGAACTCGACCATTGAGAATAACGTCGGGTCCGGCCTGGAACTCACACGCGAGCCGCGCGCTTCACTTTCCAACTCCACGGTCTCCGGCAACGGCGGCATGGGCGTCGACGCAAGCGGTGTCTTCGACTACGGGGGCGAGACGCTGGCATTCGAAAACAGCACGATCACCGGCAACAGGGCCGGCGGGGTCCGCGTCGGAAAGCCCGGGCAAGGAGTTTACGGTCTGTCGTTGCGCAACACCGTCATCGCCGGTAACCCGGGAGGCGACACAGATTGTCGCAATGCCTATGTCACCTTTTTGAGCGGCGCGTTGATCGGCGACGGCAGTTGCGATGCAGCGGCATCCGGCGCCATAGTGGGAGACCCGAAACTCGGGCCCTTGCTGGACAATGGAGGCAGCACCCGCACGCAGGCCTTGTCGGACGACAGCCCGGCCGTCCACGCAGGCGATGGAGCGGCGTGCGCCGGCACCGATCAACGCAACGCGTTGCGCCCTCGGAACCCCGCCTGCGATAGTGGCGCGTTTGAACGCATCTCCGCGGTCGCTCCGGCGATTAAGCCCACACTGGAATTTCTCGATGCCGAGGTCAAGGCCGGCCGCTTGGTCGGCGCCCTCTCCCCGGGAAAACCGTATCGCGTGCAGGCCGTCCGGAATCAGCTTTTGCTCACCGGCGACTTCACGTCAAGGCACGAGATGACGGCTGCATGCGCCCAAATCAAACGCACCCTGAATCGAGTGGACCATGATGGGAGCGAGCCCGACCACAACGACTATGTCACCGGCCCCGGATCCCCCGGGTTGGTCGAGCGTCTCGCCGCAGTGCGCCTAAACCTGGGCTGCAAGTAGGCGCTCATCCAGGAGATGGCTCGGTAAGCGACGAGTACCGGCCCTGTTTGGGCGTCGCACCGCCCCCCTTCAAGGGATAGCCGGTGTCGCGGGCAAGGCGCCCATCACGCCCTCGTCCCGCGCTGTCTGCGGCCCGTTGAACCCCAGACTCGGCACGACCCCAGACCCGCAGAGGACCTCAGGTAGCGGCAGCGGCCCCGTGCCTTCGTCCCTCAATCCCGCTGTGCCAAAAGCACGATCTGTTCGGTACGCAACACGACCTCCCGATAGACCGCCAGCAAGGCGGCTGGCGGTTCTGCGGCACACTGCGTCGTGTACCGTCTCAGGATTCGGAAGCCACCTTCGGCCAACAGGGACTCGAGTTGGTCTGCCGTGATCCGGTTCAAGGTGTTGAACGTCGACCACAAGCGCTTGAATTCATCTGGAGTGGGGCAACTCCGGTGGAGCTTCATGCGGTAGATGTTCGACTGATTCGTCAGGTGCCCCCAGGGCTCGGGGATCTTGTGGGATAGGTGAGCGCCTTCCGCCGAGTAGTACAGCGGGGCAATCTGCACGAAAAGGTAACCGCCGGCCTTGAGCGCGGTCCGCAGCGCCTCGATCGTACCCTCCAGAAACCGTTGGTCGACGTGTTCCAACACCGACCAGGAGTAAATCAGATCGAATCGGTCATCCCTTGAGTCGAGCCTGCCGGGCGAGGTCCGACGAAAAACCAGATTTTCCGGCAAATCGCTCATCCCTAGATAAGACGAGGCGCGCCGCCGACAGTCCCTGAACTCCGCGCCGATATCGGTGCCCACGACCCGGCGGCAACCGAGTTGACAGGCTACCCCAAGTGCCATATCGCCTTGTCCGCAGCCGAAGTCCATGACTTCGGCCTCCGTCCATGGAAAATCCGAACCCATCCAGTCACGAAGGACCCCCGGCAATTCCTCGAACTTGACCCGAAAGGTTTCGTCCGGACAGGTCTTGTTCGGAGGCTGTTGCTGAGCGTTCATTTCCATGTCACAACCCCGGAGTTGGATCTTTCGCCGTCACCGTTCTACGCGGTGAACGCGCAGCGACCAACGGTATCGGGATTACGCAATGATTGTCGAGCCGCCGCCGTGCCCTCCTAGCAGCCGCACCGTCGGCCTGGGGCCGGGGACTTGCGACGCTCAGGCAATCGGGCGACCTGTCAAAATCGCAGTTCCGTCTGGGCGTAGAAATAATTGACGTTATCGTGGTTGGTTGGTGCGCCGGGAGCGTTGCGGGCGAAGTCGCCCTTGATCAGGCAATTCCATCCGCCTTCGAGCGAGATGTTGTCGTGGGCATCCCAGCGAATCGCGAACTCCACCGTTTGCCCCATGAAGTCGCCCGAGCGCCCCGTCGGGTCGATCAGGTTGGCCGGCTGCCACAAGGCCTTGGAGTCGGCCATCCACCACGCGCGATAGGCCAGAAAGCTCGTCACGTCGCGGTGCGGTACCACGAACAGCCTGGCACCGGGAGCGTTGATGTTGTTGCGCGCGAATGGCCCCCAGATACCGGTAGGCCCGTATTCCCAACGTCGAGCACCATAGAGCGTATCGAAAGAATTCGTCGTCGTGCCGCTACGGTTCGTGCCCGCGGACGCGTAATCGTACTGGAGGACGAAGCGCGGGTCCCAAGGCAGGTCAAAGGTGTACCCGAACTGGATGTGCTGCATGTAGGCTTCGTGGTCGAGTTGTCGCGACAGCGCGTTAACGCGGGAGGTGCCCGTCTGCGCGATGCTCTCGCCTTCGAAATCGAACTCTCCCTTCTTGGCGTTGCGGAAGACACGGAAACCCGGCGTGAACAACTGCCGGTTACGCGCGCTTCGTTCGTCCTCGTCGAGGTAATAGAGATAGAGCTCACCGCGAATATCCCACGGTAACGCCTGGGTGTCGGCGAAGAAACCCGTGAAGACCGTCCCCTCCTGTTCCTGATCCCAGGCCCAGTCGTTGTTGAGAAGCTGGGCCTTGTCTTCCGGCAGGCGCACGACGGGCACCATCGCAAAGGGGTAGATTTGCCAGGCACCCTCGCCTTCTCGTACCCGTAGCTTGAGGCCGGTGAAGGCGTTGGTCGTGTTCCGGAACACGTTGCGCGCGACGAGTCGCCGACTGCCGAATTCCATCGTCTGGCGACCCGCGATCGCCTCGAAGCCCAGCCCCGTCTCGGCGAGGTTCTGTGTCGCATACGCGCCATAGATTTGCGTGAAGTCGGCGACATTGACCATCGTATTGTTCAGCGTGTAGGTCGGCTCGGCGCCGAACTGCCGCGCATCCCAGAACTCGAACCCGGCCCGGAAGCCGGCGTAGTTCGCTTCCAGCCACAATACCGTCTGCAACGGAATCTGGTGCTGGCCACCGGTCTGGCCTCGCTGCCACGGCACGTCGAAGGTTTCGTACCGCGTCCGCTGCTCCAGCATGCCGTTGAGCCATTCCGGCATCCCGAGCATCTTCTTCGCGTTGTAATGCTCGTGTAAATCCCAGCGATTCTTGCCGGTGACCCAGTCCTTGCGCTGGCTGCCGCCCGCCGTCAAGCCCCAGCGGTTGGGGCGTTTGTACTCCGGGGGCGTCGTGCCTTTCTTGTCCTCTGCGGGTGTCTTACCCACACCAGGGTCGGTCGTCTGGCTGTCCTTTGCGGTTGCCTTGTCCTTAGGGGGCGGAAGGGCCTTGGTTTTACCCGCTGGCGCGGTTGCATGTTGCGCGGCATCCGTGGATGCGGAGGCATTGAGAGGGGCAGGATTTTCCACTGCGATCGCGACCCCACTGGCGAGAGATCCCAGCAGAAACGCCATCATCGGGACGCGGTAGCAGGCATCGTGTCGCATCGCGCTTCCTGAGGTCGGCCTCTCGTAATGGTGACACTACGATAATGCTGACTGTGTCCTAGACGCAACCTGCATTTGCAATTCAGACACACCGTTTCCTGATCGTGCAAAGATGCCGCTCCCCGAGCGCGTTTCGATACTGGCTTGACTCGCACAAACGCCGACCGCCCGGTTCTGGGCTGGCCGGCACAAGCCGGTTTTGGAAATACTCCGTCGATGAACAGCAGGTGGAATGCCCTTAAAGCCCACGGTACACTCCCTTATGTCGCTTGGTTTATAACGACCGACCTCCAAAAACGCGCCCCCCCGGATCTCGGCGCCTCCACTGGGCCACGAACCAACGAAAGGTGATCCTGAATGATGCGAAATTCGCTGCTTCTGCTGGCAAGCCTGACCCTGAGCGCCAATGCGCTGGCCGAGACGGTTCAGGTGGCCGTCGCTGCAAACTTTGCAGGACCGATGGAATTGATAGCAGCGGCCTTCGAGAACAGCACTGGGCACAAGGCGGCGATCTCGACCGGAGCCTCTGGCAAGTTCTACGCACAGATCCAGAACGCCGCGCCCTTCGAACTATTGTTCGCCGCGGACGACAGGACTCCGGCGAAAATCGAGGCGGAGGGCCTGGCCGTGCCGGGCTCACGCTTCACCTGTGCCATCGGCAAACTGGTCCTGTGGAGCGCGAGGCCCGGTTCCGTCGACAAGTACGGCGCCATCCTCAAGAAGGGCAAGTTCGCCCACCTGGCGTTGGCCAATCCCAAGACCGCACCCTACGGCGCAGCGCCCGTTGAAGTACTGAACCACCTGGGTTTATTCGAGGCACTGGAACCGAAGTGGGTGCAAGGTGAGAACATTGCCCAGACCCAGCAATTCATTACAACCGGCAACGCCGAGTTCGGCTTCGTCGCGAAGTCGCAGGTACTGAAGGACGGCAAGCTGACCGAGGGATCAGCCTGAATGGTGCCCGAAAAGCTGTACGAACCGATCCGACAGGATGCGGTGCTATTGGCAGAGGGAAAGGAAAATTTGGCTGCCATCGCATTGCTGGCAAACCTGAAGAGCGAGCCGGCCAAGGCCATCGTCCAGTCCTTCGGCTGCAAGTTCTGATCCCACCAGGAAAACGTCAATGACACACGTCAAGCGCCTGCTCTTAGTCTGTTCCCTGCTACTGGTCCAGGCTGTGAAGGCCGAGAAGATCACCATCGCCGCGGCGGCCGATCTGAAATTCGCGATGGACGAGATCGTGGCACAGTTCAAGGGCGCCAACCCCGGCGACACCGTCGATGTCACCTACGGTTCTTCCGGCAAGTTCCACACCCAGGTTCAGCAGGGCGCGCCGTACGACCTGTTTTTTTCCGCCGACATCGGATTTCCGCGAGAACTGGCGGCCGGCGGCTTCGCGGCATCCGAGGTCAGACCGTATGCGGTGGGGCGCATCGTGCTGTGGAGCCCCCGTCTGACTGCCAGCAAGATGACACTGAAGAGCCTGACCGACCCGAAGATCACCCGCATCGCCATCGCCAACCCCAAGCACGCACCCTACGGAAAACGGGCCGAGGAAGCACTGCGGGCATCAGGCCTATGGGACAAAGTTGAGCCGAAGCTGGTCTACGGCGAGAACATCGCGCAGACCGCCCAATTCGTGCAGACCGGGAATGCTCAGGTGGGAATCATTGCCCTGTCGTTGGCAATCAGCCCCGAACTGGCAAAGCAGGGCGGGTATTGGCTGATACCGGAGAACCTTCACCAGCCCCTGGAGCAGGGGTACATACTGACCAAGCAGGCGGCGAACAATGCCCTCGCGCGGCGTTTCGCCGATTACATGGGCAGCAAATCCGCGCGACAGGTCATGACGCGTTACGGCTTCGCGCTCCCAGGTGAAGAGGTGGGGAAATGACACGCGACGCTGACGGCGACCGATACCGGTATCGCAGTCTGGGCTTCCTCGCCGGCGCGGTGATTGGCACGCTGCGCGGCCTGATCGGCTTGGGTGGCGCGGAATTCCGGCTGCCGGTGCTGGTCGGCGCCTAACGCGTCCCCACGCTGGAAGCCGTGATCCTCAACCTGGATATCAAACTGGCCGGCAGTCTGTCGCTCGCGATCAGTCTGCCGACCATGTTGGTGGGGTTCGCCCGGTACAGCTCTGCGACGGCCTTCTCCGTCCTGCGGGAGGAACGCCGACTGCCGCTGTGGATGGCAGCGGGCTCCGTTGTCGGCGTCGGACTCGGCGGCCTGCTACTCGGAACAGTCCCGGCTAAATCCCTCACGGCTTTGCTGGGTCTGATCCTGCTCATCTCTGCGGTGAAGACCTTCCAACATGCGGATTGATCGAGGGAGCACCGGCGATGTTGAGTGACAGCGATCTGCAGGCGATCGGTCTGACGGTCCGGCTGGCAGGCGTCGTCACGGTGATACTTCTGCTCCTGGGCACCCCGATCGCTTGGTGGCTGGCACGCACGCGGTCGAAATGGAAAGGTCCCGTGGGAGCGATGGTCGCCCTGCCACTGGTACTGCCGCCTTCGGTACTGGGCTTTTACCTGTTATTGGCGATGGGGCCAAACGGCCCGGTCGGCCACCTGACCGAAGCCCTGGGTATCGGACTGCTGCCTTTCACCTTTTGGGGGCTGGTGGTGGCCTCGGTGTTCTATTCCCTGCCGTTTATGGTTCAGCCGGTACAAGATGCGTTCGAGGCGATCGGGGAACGTCCGCTGGAAGCGGCGGCGACACTTCGGGCCTCGCCGCTCGATACGTTCTTCTTCGTCGCGCTGCCGCTGGCCTTGCCCGGGTTCTTGACCGCGGGCATTCTGACCTTTGCCCACACGGTTGGGGAATTCGGTGTCGTCCTGATGCTCGGTGGCAATTTGCCAGGAATAACCCGGGTTGCTTCAGTGCAAATCTACGATCACGTCGAGGCGTTGGAGTATACCGAGGCGCACAAGCTGGCGGCGGTGATGTTGATCTTCTCCTTTCTGGTGCTCCTGGGGCTCTATACCCGTCGGACCGGCTCAAGAAAGGCCTGAGGCGTTGGTGGAAACAATTCGTGCCCGCTTCCGTATCGACTGGCCCGGCTTTACCCTGGAAACCAATCTGGCCCTTCCCGGCTCCGGCGTGACCGCGCTGTTCGGTCATTCCGGCTCCGGCAAAACCACCTTTCTCCGCTGTGTAGCCGGTCTGGAACACGCGCGAGAAGGGTTCCTGAGGGTCAACGGGCAGGTCTGGCAGGACGACGCGAAAGGCGTTTTTCTCCCAACTTATCGGCGCCCCCTAGGTTATGTCTTCCAGGAAGCCAGCCTGTTCGAGCACCTGACGGTGCGCCGGAACCTCGACTTCGGCCAGAGGCGGGTCCCGCGCGAATCCCGGAAAGTATCATTCGATCATGCCATCCACTTGCTGGGGATCGAGCACTTGCTCGACCGCCGGCCGGCAAAGCTTTCGGGGGGCGAGCGGCAGCGCGTCGCAATCGCTCGCGCGCTGCTGACGAGCCCGCGCCTGCTATTGATGGACGAGCCGCTCGCGGCGCTGGACCTGCAGCGAAAAAAAGAGATCTTGCCCTATCTGCGGCGACTCCACGATGAACTCGACATTCCGGTGCTGTATGTCAGCCATTCCCCCGATGAGGTGGCCCAGTTGGCCGATCACCTCGTGCTGCTTGCCGATGGGGCGGTAGTGGCTAGCGGTCCGCTGCAGGACACCTTGGCGCGACTGGATCTTCCCGTAGCCTTTGCCGACGATGCAGGAGTCGTGCTGGATACGGTGATTGGCTGCCACGACGAGACTGACGGACTGTCGCGTTTGGACTTCGCCGGCGGGAGCCTATTCGTGGCGCACCGTCAGGAGGCCATTGGCTATCGACTTCGCTGTCGGATCCATGCCCGCGACGTCAGCCTGACGCTCGAACGCGCGGAACACACCAGTATCCTGAACATTCTGCCGGCAACCGTGCTCGACCTTGCGCCACTGGACAGCCCCGCCCATGTGCTCGTGCGACTCGAAGCGAACGGCAGCCCGCTGCTCGCGCGGATCACCCGCCGCTCGAGCCATGCGCTCGGTCTCGCGCCAGGGCGTCCCGTCTGGGCCCAGATCAAGGCCGTGGCGTTGCTGGACTGACAATGGACGCAGCCCGCCAACGCCACGACCATTCGCCCCATTCAATTCACAACTCGGCGCTCCAACTATGCGCAAGCCCTCGCAAACCGTAACGGCACCCAGCCAACTGATAGACGGCGAACTGCGCCTGGGCGGGTATCTGAATGCCCGACTGTTCGGGTTGCTCGAAGCCATCGACCGAATCGGTTCGATCAACCGCGCCGCGCGCGATGTCGGGCTCAGCTATAAGGGCGCCTGGGAGATGATCGAGCGCGCTAACAATCTGTCACCGCGCCTGCTGATCGAAACGGCGACCGGCGGCCGCGAAGGCGGCGGCACGAAACTGACCGCGACCGGACGCAAACTACTGGATCTGTTCACAAAGCTTCAGGAGGAACACCGCCTGTTCCTGGAGCGGCTCAATCACGATGTGGCGGATGACGCGGAATTACTAATCTGGTTACGGAGATTGTTCATGAAGGCAAGCGCACGCAATCAATGGTTTGGTACGGTCACCGACGTGGATGTCGGCGCCGTAAACGCTGAAGTGCACCTACAACTGAAGGGTGGCACGCAACTGGTCGCGGCGGTGACCAAGGAATCGGTTGGGTCGTTGGGTCTGGCCAAGGGCAAAGAAGTTCTGGCCCTGGTCAAGGCACCGCTGGTGATGATCGTGGCTGACCTCGAGGGCTACCGGCTTTCGGCGCGCAACCAACTGGCCGGCACCATCACCCATCTGGAGAAAGGTGCCGTCAATGCCGAAGTCGTGATCGGGCTGCCCGGCGGCGATTCGGTCGCCGCGACGATCACCAATCAAAGCGTTGAATCGCTCGGTTTGGCGACCGGCATGCCTGCCACCGCGGTCTTCAAGGCGGGTGCGATCATCCTGGGCGTAACCGACTGACGCGTTCCCAAGCGGCAGCTCCGATTGCGGGGCTGCCCGCCCGGCGTATCCTTTCACCTCCCCCTATGTGTCGGCGCCCGCGGCTCCGCGCCGGATTCACCGGCGGATCTGCTGAAGCCACTCCGCTTTCACAGTGTCGGGCTTCAATTCCCACGCTGTCGTCGAATCGGGACACAACGTGACGTCCTCGTACGCCACGATGCGCACATCGGACTGGCTGATCATCAGTTCGAACGGCTCGGCGGACAACCGGTCGCGAATCTGCGTTTCGAGCATGGCCGCGGCGTGCTCCAGTTCGTCGTACGCAGCCCGGGCCAGATTCCCGGGCAACTCGAGCGTGCCGAGAACCATGAAGAAATCATTGTCATCGGGGTACTTGTGCGCCATCCCGCAGACTTCCTCGAGTTCGTCGCGTAAAGCACGGAGTGCGCCGTTACCGACAAAGTCCCCACCGCAATGGGGCCAGCCGATCAACGTAGCGCGCCGGTTCGACCACTGAAGCTGAAAACTCCGGTCATAGGGCGTGCGACCGGAACTGAGGAACGGCACATCGCCGCGGGCGAACCCGCCGAAACGAATACTCAGCGGCAGGTGCCGTTCAAGCGTCGGCAACAGCCGGTCGAAACGCATGACCGTTCGTTCTCCGGTTCGAGCCAGCAGATTGGCATTGATCAACGCCCCGTCGTCGTCGAGGTATTCCATCCCGACAACCGTGCCGTGAATCTGTTCCAGTGCGTAGGGCCGGAAGACGGGCTGCAAAGGCGATTTCCGGATCGATTCCAGGCAACGCGACAACAGCGCGGTGTAGCCTACCGACTTAGCTCCATAACAGGCCACCAGCGACAGCTGCTTCATGGTCGAGACCTCTGGGCCGTGGGATCGGGACGGACGGCGTGGATCGATCCGGTGGGAGACAACATCAAGACTCCGAGTTCAGGGCACAAGATCGCGAATACACCCAACTCGGTGCGTGAAACGGCCCACTCTTGCGTCGCGGAGAATGGGCCAACGCCTTCGCACCCTGAAGTCGGCAGCTGAGACCGTTCGCAGCTCTATCCCTCGCAGAGCCGGCCGCCTTGTCGTTGTATTCACAACAGCCCTGCACCGACGGCGGTTCACGCCGGCGTCATCGTCCGGTCATGACGCCCTGCTACTTTATCGCGCTTAAGCGGATGGGGCTCACCGCAACTGATAGCGCCTCCGGCTCTGGACACGCGTCGCCGAGCCGACGTTGTCCAGACGCCACAGCGGCGACGCCCAAACACCGCTCATCGGACGCTGGACCGATAGGAATCGACACCGAGGCCTGCCGCACCGCTTACCGGGAACGATGGCGCGTGGCTTGCATGCATTCTTTGAAGAAAGTGCCGGGCAAGGTGGAGGCACCGAGCGCCGCATCGACCCACGCCGCATCAGGACAGGAACCAAAGGGGGGACCCCATCATGCAAACACTCTCGCACCAATCACACTGGACCGAACGGGTTTCCCACTGCGACACCGTTCTGGCGCGTTCCTTGGTCGGTTCATGTCCAACCGAGACCGCGATCGGCGCCGATATGCGCCACACCGTCCCATTGTCCGCGCTGATGCAACGACTGTCATTGCTAGCCAGCATCGAATTGCCCTGCACCATTCAGACGGGGAATGTCGCCCGGGAACCGACCGGGAACGGCCCCGTGAAGGGCTGCGGTCGCCGAAACGGGCGTTTTTGGCTAACCATAGGGAACCTGACGCTTGAACTCCAGGAGAGCATGATCGAGACGGTGCGTCTATCCGCGCCCATGACCGGTGGCCGGCCCGACACCGGCATCGACATCGTATCGGTGAACGGCAACGTGATCGCGCGAATATCAAGCCCCCCGGATCAGGCGAATAGCGCGGTATGGCAGGACATCATGGACACCTTCGACTGCGCCTGACACCCTGCAACGGCGAGAATTTCCGACTGATTTGGTGTAAGCTCTCCGCGACTGCCTAGTCCCGCCCCGCCAGATCCTACCCGGCATACGCAGCCGCCTTGCGCGGGGTTCAAAACCATTTTCCGTAGTCAATCTGAGGAGAGTTTCCATGAGTGTGTTAGTCGGCAAAGCCGCGCCCGATTTCACTGCTGCCGCGGTGTTGGGCAACGGATCGATCGTAGACTTCACCCTGTCCAAAGATACGAAGGGCAAATACGTCGCCATCGTCTTCTATCCGCTTGACTTCACCTTCGTCTGCCCGACGGAACTGATCGCACTGGATCACCGTCTTGACGAGTTGACCCAACGTGGCGTCGAAGTGCTGGCTGTATCGGTCGATTCGCAGTTCACTCACGCGGCCTGGCGCAACACGCCGATCGAGAAGGGCGGCATCGGGGCCGTACGCTACACGATGATTGCCGACGTCAGCCACGCGATCACCAAGGCCTATGACGTGGAAGTCGAAGGCGCTGCCGTCGCGTTCCGCGGCACCTTCCTGATCGACAAGAACGGCGTTGTGCGCCATCAGGTCGTCAACGATCTGCCGCTGGGCCGCAACATGGACGAACTGATCCGAATGGTCGACGCGCTGCAGTTCTTCGAGGAACACGGCGAAGTGTGTCCGGCCGGGTGGAGCAAGGGCAAGGCAGGCATGTCGGCCAACGCCGAGGGCGTCGCCAGCTACCTGGAAAAAAACGCCAAAGACCTCTGACGAGGTTGCCGGCCGGCCGCAGGCGCACCGCAGATGATGCGCGCGCGGCGGCGAGCGAAGCGCGGGCCGTGTCGTAGCGGTCCGCGCTTTTTTGTCCGGCCTACCTTGGTCAGACGCTCGGCTTTGCCTTCATCAATGCGAACTGACGAGCCAGCACCGCAAATGCCAATCCGACGAAGATGGACGAATGCCCGACCAGACTGGACATGACGGCGGCATTCTGGGCGTGCAGCGTGGTCAGCCAAGGCTTGGCGACCATCAGGCTCCAGATGAAATTCGGCACATAGTAGGCGATGACCCCGGCCATGGCCCATGGCACCGATGGCAGGCCGCGCCCCTCCGCACTGCGATAAAACCAGATCGCGACGACTAACGCGACTATCCCACCCAACATAAGCGCATCTCCCGTTCCGACTCGTTGTTCTGTACTCGGTGTATGCGGGGACCGAGGTTACCCGCGGCCGCTACGATACAAGACCGCCGCACTGCGGTCATCCCCGCCGCGCGCCGGGATACTCAAGCGGCTCCATCAGGTACCCCAGGCAATCGAGGCGGACCGCGCGACGATCCAGGGTCAGCATGGAGGGCATCACCGGCCTGACCGACCGTAGATACCCATCCTCGACATGAAAATACCTTGCGGCCACGTCATCGCCACAGCCATTGATCACCTGCAACGGAAGTCGGTCGGTGTGAACGCGGGCCCATTTGAAGCCCGGTGGCACTGGCGTGAAGTTCAATCGATCCAGATCGGGTATCAACTCGAGCGCGGCGTCGCCGGCCCCGAACCCGAATTCGATGTCGGGCGGGACCAAGACCTGCGCGACGGACTCGTACAGGTCGAGATCGTGACGAGCCACCGGATGCTCCGGAATATGGTCGAGGTGTAGGCAGGCATCCAGGTACTCCAGCGCATGCTCGGCGCCGAAATCCGTCCCCGGCTTGCCGCATTCCAGGGTCACTGCCGGACATATATCCGCGAACGCGGCCGAGCAGGTGCCGGTGGGGCGCGTGGAATAGATACATAAGCGACCGAACAGCGCAGCCAGCTGGAGCGTCGGGTGATCCATACGGTCAACGCAGGCATAGTGCGGATTCAGGCCGGTATTGTTGTGCACATCCACGCAGGCCAGGACACCGCGCTGCGTCATCAACTCGACAACCTGACGAGCCAGTTTTGCTTCGTTCCTGTCGCCGAGTACCGTACCCGGCCATATCCGATTGTAATCGGGTTGATCGTCACGACGCCGAACGCCCAGGCGTGACGCCTCGAGGTTCCCAAAGAACAGCGACAAGGCGCGCGGCAAGGGGCGCGCTTCGTAACGCCGCAACAGCCCTTGCACCGCCTGCAGGCCGGTGGTCTCGTTGCCATGCAGCAGGACAGCCACAAACAAGGGTTGCGGACGCAGTCCGGGCAGATGCAGCAGGGAGCAGGAGGGCAACACGGCGTGCAGCGAGTCCGCCGACGCGTCCAGCAGACCCTCCGGAATACTGTTGTGTTGTGTCAGCACAGCCCGTTCATTCATATGGCCCACTCATGGACGGGGAGCCCACCCTTCTGGCGCTGCAGGTACTCTCGTGTCATCGCAGTGAATTGGCCAGGGTATCGCCGGAGAAAACGCCGCTGCCAATCACTTCCGGTTTGGCCGGTGACGCACCGTGCTTCGATAATAGCAAGGTATCGGTCGCTTTCGTCCGAGTCGATACCCAGTGTTGACAGCCCGCTCCGTGCCGCCTCGATCATCTGCCGCACCACATCGCGCGCCGCCACCTCACGCCCGCCAAACCATCGCAAGCGGGCGCCCAGGCTGTCGCGAGCCGCCGCATAGAAATTGGTCGTCACGTCTCTGAAACTTGGCTCGGACCCTGCGGGCGGAGAGACGACCAGACTCTCGACTAGGCCGAAAAACAGCGCGGCGCTCGCCACCATATCGACGGTCGTGGGCCCGGCCGGCAGCACGCGATGCTCGAGGCGCAGATGCGGCCGCCCGTCAGGGTCGAAACCGACCACAGGCCGGTTCCAGCGCCAGATCGTGCCGTTATGCAACCGCAGATGGGCAAATCGCGTCGCTGGCTCATCACAGAGCATGGGCAGCAACACCGGGAATTCATCGCGGTTTTCCTCGAACAACTCGGAAATCGATTCGCGAACCCAACCACTGCCGAACCCGACGCGCGCATGGCTTCCGCCGCCCGCGCCATGGTAGCCGGGCACTGCAACTGCTTGTTCGAACAGCGGGATCCGGGTTTCTGCCCAAAGATCCCGCTGGAACAGATAGGGAGAGTTGACGCTGACCGCGAGCACCGGCGCCGACGCCATCAGCGCCGCATTGTAATGCCGCACGGCGTCGGCAGCCGACAACTGCCAGTGCAGTTGAAACGAAGTCGCCGCGGCTTCGAGCATGACATCGCAATGCTCTGAGCGGAGCTCCTGCTTGCCGGCGATGTCGAGCCGTATCGGCTCGCCGTGGCGCGCAGCGAACACCTGGTCATTCAGTGCACGGTAACGGTTGAGGGGGGACAGATTTCTCAGATTCAGCTGGTCATCGCGCAACGTAGGCAGGGTGCCGATCATCAGGATATCGAGATCCAGCGCGCCAGCCGTCTCACGTGCCCGAGCCAGAACGGCGTCCAGTGATCGCTGCAAGCCACTCAGGAACTGCCCCCTCAGCGGTGCCGGAGGCGTATTGAACTCAATGTTGAAACGGCCGAGTTCCGCGCCGCATGCCTCGTCCTCGAAGCGCGTGAGGAACCGGTCGTTCAGCGGCGCCGGATCGAGCGCCTGATCAACCAGCCAGGCCTCAAGTTCGGCACCGCCGACATGTCCTACCGTCGACAACCGTCCTTCGACAATCTGCTGGGCCAGCAAGCGAGTCTCGTCCTCTAGTCGGAGGCGAAATGCCTGACCCTCCGCCCTGGAGAAGCTGGCGCTGCCAATTTCCTGTCCCATGGCTACCCCCTACGAGTTGTTGGGAAAGCGCCGACTCGAGGTGGTCGTGCGATACCCTATCCCAGTCAGGACACGCCAGATCTAGACCCGCGTCGGGATTGAGCTGGAACCGGCATGCAAGGCGGCAACTTGCGGTGAGTCCCGCGGAATGCGTAGAATCGGCGTGACGATGGCCGCCCGGTTCGCGCTTCGCGCGAGGCCGCGGCTCCATCCGCACGCCCCAGCGGGTGTAGTTCAATGGTAGAACTTCAGCTTCCCAAGCTGATAGCGTGGGTTCGATTCCCATCACCCGCTCCAACTGCCTGACGACCAACCGATCGCCGTTCAATCCGGCCGAAGCAGCCCGACGAACGACGAGCAGCGGTCATCAATACCGGTCAACAGTGGGACCGGTGCCGCGCGGTTCTTTCACCGTCCATCGCCAACCCCACTCGTTTCTGCCCTCTGCCTGATCGCGACCAAAGCCCGCACGGCACAACGCCCTCGCTAAACGCAGCAACCGATCCCCTATCGGTTCAAAAGGGGTGGTACTGGAACAGCCAGGTTTCGGACATGACCTGATCATTGAAGCGCAGGAAGCACCGCATTTCGACGGGTTCCGGGCCGGACACGGCCAAGTCGAAGTGAGTGCGCCAGTGACCGGGGACGTCGTCCGGAACGGCCTCGATCTCGATTCGGGACAACTCGCCACGCGACACGGTAATGACCGGTTCCGGCTTCTCACCGAACGGGATCTTCTCCAGCGGCTTCCCAAGAAACTCGATCATGAACTTACGCACACCCTTGGGTCGCGGCTTCCCGGGCTGCCCACCATTGCCGAGTCGGGTTGCCACGCAACGCGCCAGCGGGCTCGGATAGGGCTCGTCGGCCAGCCAGTGAAGTGTGTACGCGAAGTCGTAACTCTGCCCCGCCTTGGCCGGCTCGGCCGGCACCCACATCGCAACGATGTTGTCGTGAATCTCGTCGTCGGTCGGAATCTCGGTGAGCTGGATCGCACCCGCTCCCCAGTCGCCCCTGGGCTCGACCCAGGCGGAGGGCCTGAGATGGTAACGAACCCCATCGTGATAGTGATCCAGAACGCGATCACGCTGCGACAGTCCATAGCCGCGGGGCGTGCGGTCCTGAAAGCTGGATACCGAAATATGCGGTGGATTGTTGAGGGGACGCCAGATGTGCTCCCCAACGCCATTCCAGATCGCGAGTCCGTCCGAGTCGTGGACCTCCGGACGCCAGTCGACCGCCGTTGACTTGGACGTCTCGGAAAACCAGTACATGGACGTCAGTGGCGCGATGCCGAGACGGTCGACATCCTTGCGCAAATAGAGCGCCGCCTGGATGTCCATCATGACGCCTTTGGTCCGATGTAGCGCGAACCGGTAAGCACCCGCCAGGCTGGGACCATCCAGCAAGGCGTAGACAATCAGCGGATCACTCGCCTTGGCAGCGCCTTCAAACCAGAACGCGGTGAAGTCCGGAAACTCCTCAGGATTGGATGTCCCGGGAGCGATCGCGATTCCGCGGGCCGATAACCCGACCTGCCCCAGCGCTCCGATGGCGCGGAAGTACGAGGCGCCGAGGAAAGTCGCCCAGGGCTCACGTTTCTTCCAGTCCGGACCGTCGCGTCGTTCGTGGACCCAGAAACCGGCGAAGGCCGACGGTTCGGGCTTGAGGCCGCGCGCTACGTGATCCGGCCCGGCATTGAAAAGACGAGGATCGTAGGCGATTTCCCGCGCCTGACCCTTTTCCACGACATGCATCTTGACGGTCTTGGGAAAGAACATGCCGACATGCTGAAAAGTGACCGGGTAGGCACTACCGGAGTCCGCCCACAAGGCGGCCTCCTTTCGATAGCTCAGTTTGCCGTGCGCGTCATAGTCGATCTGCTTGACGATTTCCGGGTCCGGCTGTGGCGGCGGCACGTAGTCACGACTGGCCCGCTCGCGGGCCATGGACTTCAATGCGTCAAAGCTGAACGGACCCGGGGCACCCAGAGCCAACCTGACTCGGGGCTCGGATTCCGCACCGGCCACCCGCAGCGCCGAGAATGCGCTGGCAGCCAAAGTCAATTGCATGAAATGTCGACGCGTGAGGCTCATGATTGTGGTCTTGGTCGTCCGTTGATGTTTTTCGCGGGCATAGGCACGCTCCGCCCTGCCCTTTTTACCAAAACCAGGTCGTCCGCTGCCAGTTTTGCATCCCGTCCGTATTACACTAGGTGACATGCGTGACTACCCCCTGCAACAGCCACACGCCAGCCGAGTGGGTTCATTGCCCAGTGTGGGCGACCGTACGCATCGGTGAGGATGCCGCGACAAGGCGAGCCGCGTTTCGACATGAAACCCCGCTACCGTAACGAACATGGCGCCCGCTTGATGCCGCTACGATGAGCCATTCTCCGCCCAGGCCACAAACCCTAGACTCCGGGACGGGCGTCGCGGTTTCGATTTCAAAGCTGTCACGCCACTTCGGGGGGCGGCAGGTACTCGCGGATTTCGACTTGCGCATCGATGCTGGCGAATTTCTCGCCGTGCTCGGGCCTTCCGGTTGCGGCAAGTCCACGTTGCTGCGGTTGATTTCGGGACTGGATCAACCCGACGCCGGGCGGGTTGCGATCGACAGCAGTCCGTGGCCTATTGCCTATGTTTTTCAGGATCCTAGTCTCCTGCCCTGGCGCACCGTTCTGCACAACGTCGCACTACCGCTGGAACTGACTGGGGTACCGAAGGAGCAACGCCTGCACGCTGCAGCCGAACTGCTGGCTACCGTCGGACTCGGCGAGGCGGCCGGGCGCTTTCCCGCACAGTTGTCGGGTGGCATGCGGATGAGGGTCTCGCTGGCACGCGCGCTGATAACCGAACCCCGGTTACTGTTGCTCGATGAGCCCTTCGCCGCCCTGGATGCACTGACCCGCCAACATCTGGATGACTACCTTCAGGGACTGTTCATGGCACACCGGATGACGGTCGTGTTCGTGACGCACTCGATCGCCGAAGCGGTCTTCCTTGCCGATCGTACGATCGTGCTGTCGGCGGAAGGCGGTACGATCCTGACGGATCGCCCCATCGCCTTGGCCCGGCCGCGGCAAGAGGCCGTGCAAATCACCGTCGAGTTCGCCTCCGAATGCGCGGCGCTGGCGCAAGTCCTGGCTCAGGGCCGTTCGGCATGACGCACGGCTCACGCCTGTCTGCCATGCTTCCGCCGCTCGTCAGCCTTCTGGTGATCGGAGCGGGCCTCGAACTGGCCTTGATGGCCACGGCCACACCGACCTACCTGATGCCGCGGCCATCCGTGGTACTGTCGGCCCTCGTCGACGATGCCGGCGAACTGTCGCGGGCGACCTTACAGACCGCCCTGGCCGCATCGCTGGGCCTTGTGTTCAGTGCGGTGTTCGGAGGCACCATCGCGGTCGTACTCTCCATGCACCCCTGGGTCCGGCGGGCCTTCTATCCCTACGCGGTGTTCTTTCAGACGGTGCCCGTCGTAGCGATCGCACCGATGCTGGTCATCTGGTTCGGCTACGGGATCAGGGCCATCACCGCCGCGGCGTTCATCGTGTCGGTGTTCCCGATCATCGCCAACACGCTCAGCGGGCTGTTATCGACCGACCCGGCACTCTGCGATCTTTTCCGCATCTACCGCGCCGGGCGGTTGGCGACCCTGCTCAAGCTCCGACTCCCCAGCGCGATTCCCCATTTCCTGACCGGTCTGCGGATCGCCTCCGGACTGGCGGTGATCGGCGCCATCGTGGGTGAGTTCGTCGCTGACACGTATCAGGCGGGCGGCGGCATCGGTACCGCGATCGAGGTGGCGATCAAGGAACAGAAAACCGACAAGGTCTTCGCCGCCGTGCTGATGGCCTCGCTGCTGGGCCTGGGTTTTTTTGCACTGGTCAACCTGGCGAGCTTTCTCAGCATGCGCCACTGGCATGTTTCGGAAACCAAGGAGTAGACGGGATGCACATGAGGTATTCAGCGGGCTTCCTGCTCGCGCTGGTGCTTAACCTCACCGGCTGTTCGGCAGGCGGCGACGCGCCCGCAGCGGATGGCCGCACACCGGTTGCCCTGCAACTGAACTGGGTGCCGGAACCCGAGTTCGGAGGCTACTACGCAGCGCTGCAGATCGGGGCCGATCGAGAAGCAGGCTTGTCTCTCGACGTGCGCGGTGGAGGTCCGGGAACGCCCGTCGAGCAGATGGTGGCCGCGGGCCGTATCGATTTCGGAGTCTCGAGTGCCGACAACGTGCTGATCGCGCGTTCGCGTGGCGCCGATCTCGTAGCCATCTACGCGGTGTACCAGACTTTTCCGCAGGGCATCATGACCCACTCCGGGCGAGGGCTGAAGTCGCTGGCCCAGGTCTTCGAGAGCGGCACCATCGCGATGGAACCGGGGACACCCTACGAACGGCTGCTTCGGCAGCGCTTCGGGCTGGACAAAGTGCGCGCCGTACCCTACACCAACAATCTGGCACCGTTCCTTCACGATCCCTTGTTCGCCCAGCAGTGTTTCATCACCGCGGAGCCGATAGCGGCGCGACGCGCGGGCGCCGATCCCCAGGTGTTCCCATTGACCGACGTCGGATATAACCCCTATGCCGGAGTCATCATCACCCGCAGTAAGGTGATCGCCGAAAAGCCGGAGCTAGTGCACTCTCTGGTCGCCGCGGTGCGCCGCGGCTGGCAGGCCTATCTGCAGGACCCGCGGGCCGCGAATGCGGAGATGCACCGACTGAATCCGACGATGGATTTGGAAACGTTTGCCGCCGTTGCGGCGGCCCAAGAGCCGCTGATCGCCCCTGCCGATCGAAGCGAGAGCGAACTTGGCAAGATGCGACTCGAACGCTGGGAAGCCCTAGCGACACAGCTCACCGAGCTGGGCATCATCGATAGGGCCGAACCGAGCCACGCCTTCCACAACCCATGAGCCGTAGGTTTCAGGCCGGCAGATCAAGTGCTCCGACGCCGACTTCGCAGCATGACAAGCCGTAACGGTTGAAAACACGCGCCACCTCCCCAACATGCGGTATGAGGTGGCAGTGCGCTGTACCAGATTGCTCTCGCCGTTTGCGAGGCCTTTCCTGCGTCACTGTCGCCGTCTCGTGGCTTACGCCTCTAACCCTGGAGTGACTGCAACGTGAAACGCGACTACCGCAGCCAGCGCTGGCTGATTAGGACCGCCGGCGGCTTCATCCTGGCCGGCATCGGACTCGTCTTCATCCTCTTGTAAACTGTTCGGGCCATCATCGGAGCGGGTGCCTCGGCTGCTCGCTCCAACCCTCTGCCAGACGCACCTCTCGTCCAGACTCCCCGTGGCCTGACAATACATTGTGGCCCCGCACCATGGGAGAATGGATGCGGACGGATTCAAGCAACAGGAACGGCATGGGTCGAGAGAACGAACGGTGTCAGGCAACACGCAAGCGGTCGGCAGCGCTGCATCGAATCTTTGGTATCCCGGTACTGTCGGCCCTGCTGATGCAGTCAGGGTGCATGTCGGCAATCTCACTGAAGCAAGCGGTTCAAGGCTACAACACGGCAACGACCGACATTCTCGCCGAGCAACTGTTGGCCAACATCGTCCGGGCGGGGCAACGCCGGACCGCCCACTTCACCGGCGTCACGAGCATCGCCGCCACCTTCAACTACACGGTCAACGCCGGCGCCACCCCCGCACTGACAGGCGATAGTGGCGGCATGATTCTGCCCACATTTGGGGGCAGCGCCTCGGACAATCCAACCTTCAGCATCGTTCCCATCGAGGGCGAAGACTTCTCCAAGCGGCTGCTCAATCCGATGGATGAAGGGAAATTGACGCTACTGCTGCGCCAGTACACCGACATTGATCTGGCACTGCGCCTGATGGCAGGCGAGGTGCGCATCGAAGAGCAAGGACAGGAGCGCTCATTCCGAAATCGCCCCTCCCATGCGGCGGGCTATCCGCTGTTTCGCCGCATCGTCTTGCATCTGTCCTCGATCCAGGATCGCAACCATCTCTACGTGGAACCCCTGACCTTCGTCCGCGAGTGGACGCTGCCGGTCGAATCCGTCACGGCGGAAGGCTTCCAGGCGCTGGAACACGAGTACGAGGTCACCTACGACGCGAAGGCCAAGACCTACCGGCTGCAGAAGCAGGAGGAGGGAAGGCTGATGATCACGAACTATGACCCAGACGCCCTGACCAACGAAGAACGGCTCCGCCTTAACGATGTGATCGAGCACAACGCACCGAATGAGATCGCCATCGACATCCGAGCTGGATTTCCGGGGGGTGAATTTCCGATCGCCGGCAAATTCCGGCTGCGCAGCTTCATGAACGTGCTCGCCTTCGTCGGCCGTGATTTGACCGACGAGCCGGAGTACGACGTTGCACCCGATCCGCGCACGCCGCCGGTGCGCGAGAACCCGCCCCATACGCTGGAACTTGTTTCATCGCCCTTGCCGATCCTCGACGCGGAGCAGACCGCGCATCTGAATGGCCGGTACTACGCATTGAAACAGGATATCGGCTATCCGTGGAACCGCGCCGCCTTTCAGTTGCTGACAACGCTCTATCAGATGACCGTCGTCGATCTGCCGCGTTTCAACACGCCGGCCATCACGATCGCCAAATAGGCGGGAAAAAGAGCGGTTTCCGAAATCAATGACGATTTCCGGTCACTGCGGTCATTCGCCGCACCTTACCCCCGATTTCCTTTGACCCAGGCATGACTTACACTTAGCGCCCATACCTGGGTGACTGACAGACGCTCGCCGATGACGACGAAGAAATCGAAAGGACCGGCGGGGAGCGGTAAAGCCCCTCCCTCGCGCAGCCCACAAACAACCGACAAGGACCGCAAGAATCAGCCAGCCGTGACTGAGGATCGAGCGGCCGCGCCCAAAGCCACGACGAGCGGCCACGCGGCGGCGGCGACCAGCCGCCCCGCAGAGAAGCCGAAGAAGAGTGAAGTGGTCGCACCGTCAATGCCGGACAAGGCGGCGCAAGGTAGGGAAGCGGGTACCGACTTACCCTCGGCCTCGGTCGAGCCGTCGACTGGACCGGCCTCGCCGCCTCCGGCAAAAGCGGCGCCGACGCCCGACAAACCTGAAGACGTTCTGGCAAGCGCGGCAGTCGCTGCGAGGGAATCGCTGCAGGTCGCCGGAGCGCCAACCGCGACGGAGGAACGGGTTAGCGCGGTTGTGGCAACGGAATCCAGTTCGCTGCAAGCGCTCGAACAGGAAGCGGTACCGGCCCCGGAGCCTGCGGTTCTTGTTGAGCCGGTTTCCGCCGCAGCGCCAGCAACCGGCCCCGAAAACGTTCCCGAGCCGGAGACGGAACCGGCCCCCTCCATCGAGGGCAGCCTGGAACCCGAGAGCGAGCCCTCGGCGGACAACGCGCCCGACTCCGTCGCGGCACCCGAGCCGACGCCCCGGCCATCCATGTTCATCGTCCATATAACGCCGGAAATCGCACCCGTCGCCAAAGTCGGTGGCTTGGCCGACGTCGTGTTCGGCCTAGCCAAGGAACAGGAGATTCGCGGCAATCACGTCGAGATCATCCTGCCGAAGTACGATTCGCTCCGGTACGATCAGGTCTGGGGCCTGACGGAGACCTATAACGATCTCTGGGTGCCGTGGTACGGCGGTTCGATCCATTGCACCGTCTATTTCGGCTTTGCCCACGGCCGAAAGTGCTTCTTCATCGAGCCGCATTCCGCTGATAACTTTTTCAATCGGGGTTGCATCTACGGCTTCAACGACGACATCCTGCGCTTCGCGTTTTTCTCGCGGGCGGCGCTCGAATTCCTGTGGAAGTCGGGGAAACATCCGGACATCATTCATTGCCACGACTGGCAGACCGCGCTGGTACCGGTGTTCCTGTACGAAATCTACCAGCACTTGGGCATGACCCACCCGCGGGTCTGCTTTACGATCCACAATTTTAAGCATCAGGGCGTCACGGGTGCCAACCTGCTCCACGCGACGGGTCTGAACCGGCCAGAGTACTACTTCCACTATGATCGCCTGCGTGACAACAACAACGTGCATGCGATCAACCTGACGAAGGGCGGCATCGTCTATTCGAACTTCATCACCACGGTCTCTCCGCGTCACGCCGTGGAAGCGAAGGACCATGGCGAGGGGTTTGGGCTGGAGCCGACGCTCCATATCCATCACCAGAAATACGGTGGCGTGCTGAACGGGATCGACTACGAAGCCTGGAACCCGGAAATCGACCACTACATCCCGTTCCACTACACCGCCGACACAATCGAGGACAAGTACCGCAACAAGATCGCCTTGCGCGACCGCTTGCTATTGTCGGACAACGAGAAGCCCATCGTTGCCTTCATCGGGCGTCTGGATCCGCAGAAGGGCCTGGAACTGATACGGCATGCGATGTTCTACACATTGCACCGAAACGGGCAATTCATTCTGCTCGGCTCCAGCCCCGACAGTCAGATCAACAATTATTTCTGGGGCCTCAAACACCAGCTCAACGACAATCCCGACTGCCATCTCGAGATCGGCTTCAACGAGGAGTTGTCGCATTTGATCTACTCGGGCGCCGACATGGTCATCGTGCCCAGCCGCTTCGAGCCCTGCGGGCTGACCCAGATGATCGCCATGCGTTACGGCACAGTGCCCGTGGTACGTGAGGTGGGTGGGCTCGCCGACACCGTGTTCGACAAGGACTATTCACACCGCCCCTTGCATGAGCGGAACGGCTACATCTTCCGCGACTACGACTTCGGCGGCCTTGAATCGGCCCTGGGACGCGCCATCAGCTGCTACTACGAGTATCCCGAGCATTTCCGCGAACTCATGAAGAACGCCATGCGGTATGACTACTCGTGGAACCATCCGGGGCAGCACTACATGAACATCTACGACTACATTCGCGAGAAGTAAGTCCGCAGCAACCGAGTCGATGCGCATCTACAATCTTTTTCCGCTGCTGGCGGGACCTCTGAAGGACTGGAAACCCCATCTGGAACGCGCGGCCGATCTCGGCTTCGACTGGGTCTTTGTGAACCCGATTCAACAGCCTGGCAAGTCCGGCAGCCTGTATTCGATCAGGGACTATTTCGCGATCAACACGGCGCTGCTCGATCCGGCCTCGACCCAGACGGCCGAGGAGCAGATGCGCGACATCGTGCGCTATGCGTCGGAATTGGGACTGTCGATGATGGTGGATCTTGTCATCAACCATTGTGCGTATGATTCGCGGCTACTGCAGGACCATCCCAAGTGGTTCGTACGGGAAGGCGGGAAAATCGCTCATCCGCATTGCCTGCACGAGGGCCACCTCGTAGTCTGGGAAGACCTCGCGCGCTTCGATTTCGGAACCAGCGAGCGCGAACCTCTGATCCGTTTCTGCAAGGAAGTCATCGATTACCTTGCCGGGCTGGGCTTCCGCGGGTTCCGCTGCGACGCGGCTTATCAGATTCCGCAGTCCGTATGGTCTCGGCTAATGAATGACACGCGGCGTGAGCGGCCCGATACCGTCTTTGCCGCCGAAACGCTGGGGTGTTCCGCCGATCAGACCAAGGAGACGGCGAGGGCCGGCTTCGACTACATCTTCAACAGTTCCAAGTGGTGGGACTTTTCCAGTCCATGGCTGATGGAGCAATACCATCTGACACGCGACACCTCACCGTCGATCAGCTTCCCGGAAAGTCATGACACGCCGCGGCTAGCCGCCGACTCTCAGGGCAATCAGGACCTGATGAAGCAGCGTTACCTTTTCGCGGCGCTGTTCTCTGCCGGCGTGATGATGCCGATGGGCTACGAATACGGTTTCGCCCGCCCATTGCACGTCGTAAAGACACGGCCGTCGGACTGGGAGGAAACGCCGATCGACCTGACGGACTTCATTCGCAGCGTCAACAAGATCAAGGCGAGTCACGACGTATTCCAGGAGGAAAGCCTTACCGAGGTACTTCCGCACCCGAACCCCGGTGTCCTGGTGCTATGGAAGGCAGCTCCGCGATCCGGCCGCGAGGCTCTGCTCGTCCTGAACAAGGATCCATGGAACCGCCAGACTTTCCATACGGAAGACCTATACCAGTATGTGCAAAGCCCCCCGCCGTTGACCGATGTGTCGCCCGAGTGGCCGATGAGCTTCCTTCCCACGCCCTTCGTTTACGAACTACCGCCGGGCGTTGGGCGCGTCTTGGTATCTTATTAGGTCTTCACCCGAGCCCACCCAAAACAGGTGACACTGGCACGAACGGAGACGCCGCAGAGGCATCACGGCTCGACGCGATGCCGAATGTCCCTGCCGGCGATCTGGTAGAGAACGTACTCGGCCAGATTTTGCGCGTGCTCCCCGATACGCTCGAAGGCCTTGATGATCAGGACGATATTGACGGCGAAACCGATATTTCTGGGGTCCTGCATGATGAAGGTCACAAGGCGGCGAAACGCGGCCTGGAACTCGAAATCCAGTTCTTCATGAGCCTCCAAGAGTTCCTCAGCAAGCTCCTGGTCCCAGCGGTCCACGACCCGCAACGCGTTTTCCAATTGGCCGACCGCGAGAGCGCCCATGCTGGCGATGTCGTGCAGCAAAACCGGGTTGGGATCGGCACCTTCACTGCCGAATAACTGCAGTCCGAGGTTAGCGATTCGCGCCGCTTCATCACCGACCCGTTCCAGATCCGTGATGCTCTTGGATACCGCGAAGACAAGGCGCAGATCGCTGCCGACCGGCGTCCTTAAGGCAATCAGCTGGACGATTTCGGAGTCCGCGCGCAACTCACAGGCATCGACATCCTTTTCGCGCGCAATCACGCGCTGTGCCAGTGTCAGGTCGCGGGCACACAGGGCGTCTCGCGCATCCTTGACCTGGGTGAGCGCCAAAGCGCCCATTTCGAGAACCAGATAGTGGAGGTGGCTGAGTTCACCGTCGTAACGGCGAACGATGTGGCCTTCTCTAGGTACCGACATAGCCCTTCCTCACGCGAGAATCAGCCGAATCGGCCGGTGATGTAATCTTCAGTCAATTGATGACGGGGATTCGTGAAGACCTGCGCCGTTTCGCCGACTTCGATCAATTTCCCGAGATGGAAATAGGCAGTCCTCTGCGACACGCGGGCGGCCTGCTGCATCGAATGGGTGACGATGGCGATCGTAAACTGCATGCGCAATTCGTCGATCAACTGTTCGATTCGCGCGGTGGCGATCGGATCCAGCGCCGAACACGGTTCGTCCATCAGAATGACTTCCGGGTTCACTGCGATCGTCCGCGCGATGCACAGGCGCTGCTGCTGTCCGCCGGAGAGACTGGTACCGGGCTGGTCGAGGGAGTCCTTGACCTCATCCCAAAGGCCTGCTCGTCGCAACGAGTTCTCGACCACTTCTTCGAGTTCCGCCTTATTCTGCGTCAAGCCGTGGATGCGCGGTCCGTAGGCAACATTCTCGTAGATCGACTTCGGAAACGGGTTGGGCTTCTGGAATACCATGCCGATCTGCGCCCGCAGCGGCACAACGTCCATCTGCGGGTCGTAGATGTCTTGCCCGTCAAGCTGGATGGAACCCGTTACGCGGCAACCGACGATCGTGTCGTTCATGCGGTTCAGGCAACGGATGAAGGTCGATTTGCCACAGCCGGAAGGGCCGATCAGCGCGATGACCTCATTCCGCCCGATATCGAGATTAACCCCGTGAATCGCCTGTTTCGGACCGTAGAACACGTTCACATCCCGACAGACCATTCTTGCATTGGATGCCGTGACTTCGCCTACGGTATCGCCGTAGTCACGATCGAACGAGACGTTCGTACCTAGCCTCTTGGCCGGTTTCACCTCGGTCCTTTCGTCTCTCATAGCCGTTTTCAGTTCCAGCAAGCTGTTCATGGACGTTTTTGTCTCCTACCTCGACGCCTTCCTACCAGCGGCGCTCAAAGCGCCGCCTCAGGTAAACCGCCAGGCCATTCATCAATATTAGAAACGCCAATAGCACCAGAATGGCGGCGGACGTGCGTTCCACGAAGGCGCGTTCCGGACTGTCCGCCCAAAGATAGATTTGCACCGGAAGGACAGTGGCCGGATCCATCACGCTCCCCGGCACATCCACGATGAAGGCAACCATGCCAATCATCAGGAGCGGTGCACTCTCACCCAGAGCCCTTGCCATGCCGATGATGCCACCGGTGAGCATGCCCGGCAGAGCCAGGGGCAAGACGTGATGCAATACGGTCTGCATCGACGAGGCGCCGACGCCAAGAGCTGCTTCACGAATCGATGGGGGGACTGCCTTGAGAGCCGAGCGGCCCGCAATGATGATCACCGGCAAGGTCATCAGCGTCAGCACCAAGCCACCGACGAGCGGGGATGACCGAGGCAGTTGAAAAAAGTTGATGAATACCGCCAGACCAAGCAGACCGAACACGATGGACGGTACCGCAGCAAGGTTATTGATGTTGACTTCGATCACGTCCGTCCACCGATTGCGCGGAGCAAACTCCTCGAGGTAAATGGCGGCCGCGATACCCATCGGCAGCGACAAGGACAGGGTGACCAGCAGCGTGAAAAATGACCCCACGGCCGCCCCCCAGATACCCGATTGCTCGGGCTCGCGGGAATCGCCCGCCGAAAAGAATTGGGTATTGAACCGCTTCTCCAACCGATGATCCTGCTTCAGGCGCGCCAGCCATTCGATCTGGTCACTTTTGAGCCGGAAAGAGTCCGCATCTGGCGCCCCGAGTTGGCCCTTCTCGAACATGTCCACGTCGGGCGAAGCGGTAACCCAGATTGGGATCGTCTGACCGATGAGGGCGGGATCGGCGACGACGCGGTCGCGAAGCTCATATGACGCGCCTCCGCTCAGCAGCGCGCCCAGCAAGCGCTTACGCCCGCGTTCGGTGACCTCGGGAAACAGCTTACCAAGGCTCTGCCGGATCATCCCTGAATAATCGGCCTCCATCAGGCGCGTCCTCTCATCGCTGGAAGCCGCCACCATGGCGGGGTCGACAAACACGTCGAGTTCAATGCGAGTCTGCCAGAACGCCGAATGTCCCTTGAACAGGATATCGAGCAGCAAGATCGCGAGGACTGCCAGACCGCCGACGATGGCTGCGAGACCATAGGCGCGGAAACGCCTTTCAGCCGCTCGGCGCCGCGGCAGCCCCGCCTTGACCTTGGCGAGTGTTTCGCCGGGTGTGATCGGACGCGATGAGGACGCACTATTCATATTGTTCCCGGTATTTGCGCACGATCATCAGGGCCGCGATATTTAACATCAGCGTGACCAGGAACAGCACCAGACCCAGAGCAAATGCAGCCAGCGTCTTCGGGCTATCGAACTCTTGGTCACCGACCAGCAGTGTGACGATTTGCGTGGTCACCGTCGTCACGGCGGCCAGTGGATTGGCAGTGAGGTTGGCCGAAAGCCCAGCGGCCATGACGACGATCATCGTCTCGCCGATCGCGCGCGAAACCGCCAGGAGGATACCGCCGACGATTCCGGGAAGCGCTGCCGGAATGATGACTTGCCGGATGGTCTCGGATTGCGTCGCTCCCAGTGCATAAGCCCCGTCGCGCAGCGATTGCGGCACGGCATTGATGAAGTCGTCCGACAGCGACGACACGAAGGGGATGATCATGACGCCCATGACCAGACCGGCCGCGAGCGCGCTCTCGGACGACACGTCGAGCCCGAGCGACTGCCCGAGATCGCGGATGTACGGGGCAACGGTCAGCGCGGCGAAGAAACCGTATACCACGGTCGGTACGCCGGCCAGAATCTCCAGCAACGGCTTTGCGACCGTTCGCACCCGGGGACTGGCGTATTCGGCGAGATAAATGGCCGACATCAAGCCGATCGGGACCGCAACGACCATCGCGATAAAGGAGATGAGCAGAGTGCCTGTGAACAGGGGAACGGCCCCGAAGGCTCCGGAGGAGCCCACCTGGTCAGCGCGGATCGCCATCTGCGGACTCCAGCGCAACCCGAAGAGAAAGTCCGATACGGGCACTTTCTGGAAAAACAGAACGGATTCGAACACGACCGAAAGCACGATGCCGACCGTGGTGAAGATCGCGATCGTCGAGCAGGCGATCAGAAAGACCATCGTGCCCTTCTCGACCTTGTTGCGGGCGCGCTGCTCGACCTCGATTTGGCGGTGACCGAACCAGCCTCCAAGCGCGGCCAGAGCGATGACGCCAAGGCTCAACAGCCAGTCGCTGACAGCCTGCAGGTGCCGGTAATGATTGGCTGCTGCCTGTATGGACGGATCGCCACTTCCGGACCCCGCCCCGGCCATGGTATTCCTGATCTCGTTGATCAGAAGTGCAGCGCGTTCGCCGGAGTCGCCCTGTAGCTCGCCCGGCAAATCAGCCACCACGAGACGGCTAAGCACCGTGCCTTCGAACCCGAGCCAGATGAGCAGCAGCAACAGCGTGGGGACGCCGACCCACATCGCAAGGTAGTAGCCGTAGTAGCTAGGCAGCGAATGCAGTTCCTGGACCTTGCCCGACACGATGTCCAGTGAGCGCTTGCGACCGAAATAGTAGCCAGCGGTCGTCAGGACGAGGATCAGCAGAAGGAGAGTGGGCTTGTCCACGCGGTGCTATCCGGGGGAGGGTTCCAGGGCGACCGACACGTGTCGGTCAAGGTTTCGTTGATTCGAGGCGGGTGTCGCGTTATTGGCTTCCGACTGCGCGTCTCGCCGCCGACATGCCGTTGCCATGGTCGCGCGCGCTCCCGTCGGTACCCGCTGGGGCAAGCGCCTCGTGCGGCGTGAATTGTATACCCCTGGATTGGCATCATATAGGCCAAGTGTTACAGAAACATGTCGACGCGGCGTTCGTGCTCAGTTACATCTAACGGCTCAAGGCCTTGGCCAGCTCCACCCGCTCCCCGAGCGCCTCGGGCACGGCATGCAGTCCCTCGACCGTCCGCAAACGCTTCAAGAGGCCGGTGCGGTTCGCCAATTGAATCGCCAGTCCTGGGCGCGCATTCATTTCCAGCATCAATGGACCCAGCTCGCGGTCCAACACGATATCCACTCCGAGATAACCCAAACCGACCAGATCGTGGCAGCGCGCCGTGAGGGCGAGGATATCCTCCCAGTGAGGAATCTGCACACCCTCGATCTCACCGCCCGTATCGGGATGCTCCCCGACCAGGCTGTCGTGCCACACGCCCGAGTAGGTGCGCCCCGTTGCCAGGTCGATCCCAACACCGATCGCGCCCTGATGCAGGTTCGCTTTGCCATCCGAGGCGCGAGTCGGCAGCCGCAACATCGCCATGACCGGGATCCCACGAAATACGATGGTCCTGATGTCCGGAACGCCGAGATAGCTGATATCGGTGAAGATCGGGTCGAACTTCACGCGATATTCGATCAGCGCGCAGTCGGGCATGCCGCCCAGGCTATACATGCCACTCAGGATATTCGAGATGTGGTGCCCGAGTTCCTCCTCCGAAGCGACTGAGCCGCTGGCGCGACGATACGCATCATTGACCCGACCCGTGATCACCAGAACCCCCTCACCGCCGCTGCCGTGCGCCGGCTTCACGACGAAATCATCGTGCGGAGACAACCGCTCGCGCAGTTCTTCGATCTGGTGTTCGATTTCCACGACCCCGTACAGATCCGGTACCGGGATACCGGCCGCGACCGCGATGGCTTTGGTCTTCTGCTTATCGTCGACCAGCGGGAAATTGGGCCGCGGATTGTAGCGCAGAATGAAATCACCGTTCCGCTCGTTCATGCCCATGATGCCGTGCGCGCGCAGACGTCGCCAAGGCAACCATTCCCGGGTACGACTCATGATCCCGGGCGCGAAAACAGCACGGCGCGGAAACGCCAGAGTTCCAATAGCCGGTAGCCGGTATAGCGGCCAATCAGCAGGGTTGCCGCCAGCACGATCAGCAGGAGTTCCGGAAACACGAAGACAAGATGCCCGAGGTAGACGCTGCTCATCGACAGATAACCGAGTGCGGCGACAGAGAGGCTGCCGAAACCCTGCCGAAAGGCCGCCGCCGGTCCAAGCTCCTCCCAGACCAGGGACATGCGCTCGATGGTCATCGCAAGAATGACCATGGGGAACAAGGCCACGGACAGGCCGCGATCGATCCCCAGCTTATGGCTGACCAACCCGACGGCAAGCATCAACATGACGACGATAATCAGCACGGCAGCGAGCCTGGGCACCAGAAGCAATTTCAAATACTCGAGGTAAAACCGGATCACCAGGCCAAGCGCAATCAATGTCGTGAAAAGGATCAAACCCCACAGCAGTTCGGTTTCGCGAAAGGCCAGTGCGATCAGGATCGGCATGAAGGTACCGAAGGTCTGCACACCCACGATGTTGCGCAGAATCACGATCAGCAACGCACCAATCGGGACCAGCAGCAGCACCCGATACACGTTCTGGGTCTGCACCGGAAGACTGAACAGGGAGAATTCCATCAGCCTTGAGCCCATCTGGCGCGCTCGCTCCTCGGCGACCAGCGTCATTTCCTGCGTCTGCTGGCTGATCGAGTACTCGACCTTGCCGTGTTTGCCTCCCTGAAGGTCGAGCAGTTCCGCATCGCCCATCAACCAGACGACAGCGGTCTCGGGCAACCCTTGGTCACCGGTCTCCGGGTTGAAAGGCAACCAGGTCTGTCCATCGTGAATTTCGATCCAGGGAATCAGAGCGCCGTGGCTAACCCCGTCCTTCAGCAGCAGCACACGCACCAGGCGCGCGGGGATTTGCGCCACGGCAAGGACATCGACCAGACGCCGCGCCCAATCCTCGTCGCTCTGGATGTCCTGATGCAGCAGCATGACGTTGCTGTCCTGTGAGGCCAAATGCAGGCGCGTTACCAGTTGCTTTGCGAAGGTGGCGGCATCGGCCGACTTCCGCTGAACTTCGGCCAGAATCGCCCTGACCGCGGAGTGGATCGGCTCGGGAAAATCCGCGGACTCGGTAACTGGCGGCGGCGGCGCAGGCAGGGATTCGTGGGCGGGATCGCGGGCGAGTTGAATGCGGTAATAGAGGACCTGCCAGCCCCTCATTTTCCGGACCGCCCACTGCGCGAAGCGGTTGAGGCCATCGTCCTCGGTAGTCAACCCGTAGTTGCTGGCAACGAAGCTCTCATGAACCACGGTATAGCCATCCGGCGCTCTCGGGATCCCGAGCCGCACCTTGACCGGCGTATCGTGGCGGGCCTTGAACTCGACGCGGGCCTCGACAGTCCAGACCTCGGCATGCTGCGTCGGCAACAGCGGCAAGCCCAGCCGCGTCACCTTGTAGTAACACAGCCCGGCGCCGACCAGGACCAGCACCAGTGCCAGTATTTTGACGTGGAGATTGCGCACGCTGCTCTCGCTAGCCTCAGGCCCGCCGGGCGAGCGTCATGTTGCAGTGCTTAGTCGGTGTCCGCCTTTCGGCAGGGGTCGGTGTCCGCCTTGAACAGGAAGGTACTGCCGGCATCGACCAAGGCGTTATCCTTAAGAAAACTGCGACCGAGAAGTACGGGGTAAGTGAAATTGCTCCGGTCGACCAGCGTGAACTCCGTTTCGTACTCCCTGCCGTTCTTGCACAACGTCATCTTGACGACTTCGCGCTGCGACGAGCCCTTGCCGTGCTGCTTGATGTTGGCCATGCGGATTACCGGGCGCTCCACCGCCAATTTCTTGTGGTCGTCACCCCGGCCGAGTGCGAATCGCACCCACTTCTCCCCATTTCTGGAGAACCGCTCGATGCGCTCGGCGTGCAGCGACGAGGTGTTGGCGCCGGTATCGAGCTTCGCGGTCATCCGTACGTTCCACGGCCGGAAGAACACGGATTCGAGCCACCCCATCACCGCACGCTCCCTCGGTTGATCGCGCGCCGGGTCCCCAGGAGTCTTCGCCGCGGCCGTACCCGTGGTAACGGCGAGTCCCCATACCATGATGAGCACGGCGCCGTTCGCAGCGCGCCGCCGCGCTGCAACGCACGATCCGATCATGTCACCTCGCATCCTTCGGGTATCAGTTGACAGGTCCGATGTTCGGGACTTGGCTACGCGGGGGAACCGCCCCCGCCCGTCTCGTCAGACCGCGCCTAAAGTCAGTCCTGAACGACCAGTAGGCCCCGGCGCTGGCTCGCATAGAACGCGGACAGATCCCGAATCTGCTCCGGAGACAACTGTCCCGCGATGCTGTTCATGATGGCGTGCTTGCGTTCACCCGACTTGTACGCCTCGAGCACGTGAGTAAGGTAGCCCTGGTATTGCCCGGCCAAGCGCGGAAAACCCGCCTTGGGATCGCTGTTGCCATCTTCGCCATGGCAGCCCGCACACTCGGCTGCTTTCGCTTTGCCTGCAGCCACATCGCCATTGATGGGTAAGTCTACGGTGATGGACCGGAAACCGGCGACGTAAGCCGCCACGTCCTGCATATCCTCGTCCGAAAGGCTCACCGCATTGCCCTGCATGCTCCCGTGTTGGCGCTCGCCGGAGCGGTAAGCCTTCAGAGCGCTGACCACGTAATCAGCGTACTGCCCGCCAATTCGGGGCACAGGATACGAAGGATAGCTATTGGAATAACTGCTAATGCCGTGGCAACCAACGCAGGTATAGAACTTCGTTTTGCCCGCTTCGCGATCACCCGCTGCCTGGCTGGGGGCCGTCGACAGCGCGGCACTGAGTGCGGTCACCAACAAAGTCCAGTGGACGTTTTGTTTCATGTCAAAGTAGCTCCAAAGGATAAATCTCTCGCCGACAAGGTGCGGGTCGGGCAACGGGCAAACCGTGCAAATCACAAGACCGAGGCAGCGCCGCCATAGTTTAGCGGGGGGCGTGCGTTTCACAACCACACTGGCAGGAACCAGCGCGTCACCATGCGATCCGCAACCGCAACGAACTCGGTACGGATACGCCCGGCGCTGAACGAGATGGCTGTCCGGCGACCAGCGCCCCTGCCGCGAGCCTCGGCCGCAGCAGGGGCGCTTCCGGGTCGCGGCAGCTCGTTACGACCCGGCTTCGGTCAGTGCCTGTTTCAGCGCTTCCTCGACGTCGCTCGTATCCGCGACTGCGGATTCGGACTCCTCCGCCTCATCCATCCGGCTGCGCAGCTTGCGCTCCAGATGGTAGGCGAGCCCGGTACCCGCGGGGATCAGACGTCCGACGATGACGTTTTCCTTGAGCCCCAGCAAGCGATCGACCGAACCCCGAATCGCCGCCTCCGTGAGCACGCGCGTGGTTTCCTGGAACGAGGCCGCGGAAATGAACGACTCGGTGGTCAGCGAGGCCTTGGTGATACCCAGCAGCACCGGCTCGTAACAGGCGGAAAGCTTGCCCTCGGCCTCCAAGCGTTCGTTTTCCTCCAGCACACGGGAGCGGTCTACCTGCTCGCCGGATAGGAAGATCGAATCGCCGGCATCGGTGATCTCGACCTTGCGCAACATCTGTCGAATGATGACTTCGATGTGCTTGTCATTGATCTTGACACCCTGCAAGCGGTAAACGTCCTGGATCTCCTTGACAAGATAGGATGATAGCTCCGCAACACCCCGCAACCGCAGGATGTCGTGAGGTGTCAGATCGCCCTCGGCAATCGTTTCGCCCTGCTCAACGTGCTCGCCCTCGAACACCGTGATGATCCGCCACTTCGGAATCAGCAATTCGTGCTGTTCACCCTGTGCGTCGGTGATCACGACACGACGCTTCCCCTTGGTCTCCTTACCGAAGGACACCGTTCCGGTCGCCTCGGCCAGAATCGCCGGATCCTTAGTCTTCCGGGCTTCGAACAGATCCGCGACACGTGGCAAACCGCCGGTGATATCGCGCGTCTTGCTCGACTCTTGGGGTATTCGGGCTACGACATCGCCGATCTCCACCGAGTCGCCATCGCGAAGGCTGATGATCGCGCCAGCCGGCAGGAAGTACTGAGCCGCGATTTCGGTCGACGGAATACGGATGTCATTGCCGGCTTCGTCCACCAGCTTGACCAGCGGGCGGAGCTCCTTACCGGTGGTGCCGCGCTGCTTCGGATCGATCACGACCATCGAGCTCAGACCGGTGACGTCGTCCGACTGCTCCCTGACGGTGATGCCGTCGATGAAGTCGACCATGCGCACGCGACCCTTCACTTCGGTGACGACCGGATGGGTGTGAGGATCCCAGTTCACAACGATCTGCCCCGCACGAACGGGCGCGCCCTCCTTGACGGACAACACCGCCCCGTAGGGGATCTTGTAGCGCTCGCGTTCGCGTCCATGCTCGTCGATCACGCTGATCTCGCCCGACCGGGACACCGCGACAAGATTGCCATCCTTGTTGGTGACGGTCTTCAAATTGCCCAGCTTCGCAGTACCGTTGGACTTCACCTCGACATTGCTGATAGCCGCAGAACGAGAAGCCGCGCCGCCGATGTGGAAGGTGCGCATCGTCAGCTGCGTACCCGGCTCGCCGATCGACTGCGCGGCGATGACCCCGATGGCTTCGCCGATGTTGACTTTGTGTCCACGCCCCAGATCGCGCCCGTAGCACGAGCCGCACACGCCGTAGCGGGTCCGGCACGTGATGACCGAGCGGACGCGAACGTTGTCCACGCCGCGGCGCTCCAACAAGGCCACGGCCTGCTCGTCCAGCATCGCACCTGCTTCCAGGATCAGCTCGTCGCTACCGGGGTCGATGATATCCTCGGCCAACACGCGACCTAAGACGCGCTCGGCGAGCGGCTCCACGACGTCACCGCCTTCGATCAACGGCGCCATCAACAGGCCATCGGTCGTGCCGCAGTCGTGTTCCTTGATGACCAGATCCTGGGCCACATCCACCAGACGCCTCGTCAGATAGCCCGAGTTAGCCGTCTTCAACGCAGTATCCGCAAGGCCCTTCCGGGCGCCGTGGGTGGAAATGAAGTACTGCAGTACGTCTAGCCCTTCACGGAAGTTCGCCGTGATCGGCGT
The DNA here is from genome assembly GCF_054172105.1 of Methylolobus aquaticus. Classification (NCBI taxonomy): domain Bacteria; kingdom Pseudomonadati; phylum Pseudomonadota; class Gammaproteobacteria; order Methylococcales; family Methylococcaceae; genus Methylolobus; species Methylolobus aquaticus. Next base: position 105,724 of record NZ_JBSYXP010000004.1, on the reverse strand, counting down.
TTCGATGATCGATCCGTCTGGCTTGGCCATCAGGCCGCGCATCCCAGCCAGCTGTCGGATCTGTGCCGCCGAACCACGCGCCCCGGAATCCGCCATCTTGAAGATCGAGTTGAAGGATTTCTGCTCGATGACTTCCGGTCCGAGCTCATCATCCGAAACTTCCCCGGACGCTCGCGCCGTCAGGATCCGTTTCACTTCCGCCTCGTAGGCCGCGGGAGCAAGCTCACCGGCCTGCTTGCGGGCTTCCGCTGCGCGCAGCGCGTTAACGACCCAGCGGTTCAGCCGGCCCCGGTTGCTTACCCGCACCGGTTCAGTGCCAAGCCCCTCCATCATGACCTTCGCCACCTGGTCGTTCGCGTGCGACCAGATATCGACGACCTTGTTGTAGCGCTCGCCATCCGTCACCAGACCGGAGGCAAACTGGTTCTGGATTTCCTTCACCTCGCGCTCCGCGGCCTCGATGATCGCCGGCTTCCCTTCGGGGATCGCCATGTCGTCGATGCCGAACGATACGCCGGCACGGGTGGCGTAAGAGAAGCCCGTGTACATCAACTGGTCGGCGAAAACGACGGTCGCCTTGACGCCGAGCGTGCGATAACTGTGGTTGATCAGGCGGGAAATCGCCTTCTTGTTCATGTCCTGGTTGATCATCTCGAAGGGAATACCCTCCGGCACGACCCTCCAGATCAGGGCACGCCCAACCGTGGTCTCCACACGGCGCAGCTGCGAAACCGACTCCCCATTGGCGTCGGTGACACGTTCCCGGATACGCACTTGCACGCGCGCGTGCAACTCTACGGCCTTGCCAATAAACGCGCGCTCCAGTTCGTCGAGGTCACTGAAGGCCTGATGCTCGCCTTTCGCCAGCGGACGTTCCCGGCTCATATAGTAAAGGCCAAGCACGACGTCCTGCGTGGGATTGATGATGGGCTCACCGTTCGCCGGAGACAGGATGTTGTTCGTCGCCATCATCAGCGTGCGTGCTTCGAGCTGCGCTTCCAGCGACAACGGCACGTGCACCGCCATCTGGTCACCGTCAAAGTCCGCGTTGAACGCGGTGCAGACCAGAGGATGCAGCTGGATGGCCTTGCCTTCGATCAACACGGGCTCGAAGGCCTGGATGCCGAGGCGGTGCAGGGTCGGTGCCCGATTCAGCATCACCGGATGCTCGCGGATCACTTCATCGAGAATGTCCCAGACTTCCGGGGCCTCGCGCTCCACCATCTTCTTGGCCGCCTTGATGGTGGTCGCCAGGCCGCGCAACTGAAGCTTGCTGAAGATGAACGGCTTGAACAATTCCAGCGCCATCTTCTTTGGTAGCCCGCACTGGTGCAACTTCAGTGTCGGGCCCACGACGATCACGGAACGGCCCGAATAATCAACTCGCTTGCCCAGCAGATTCTGGCGGAAACGGCCCTGCTTGCCCTTGATCATGTCGGCCAGGGACTTCAACGGGCGCTTGTTGGACCCGGTGATCGCCCGGCCACGTCGGCCATTGTCCAGCAGCCCGTCGACCGCCTCCTGCAGCATGCGCTTTTCGTTCCGGACGATGATATCCGGCGCGTTCAGGTCGAGGAGTCGTTTCAGACGGTTGTTGCGGTTGATCACGCGACGGTACAGATCGTTCAGATCCGAGGTCGCGAAGCGGCCGCCATCCAGCGGCACCAACGGACGCAGATCAGGCGGCAGCACCGGCAACACCGTGAGGATCATCCACTCGGGCCGATTGCTCGATGTGATCATCGACTCGATGGCCTTCAGGCGCTTGGTGTGTTTCTTGATCTTCGTTTCGGAGTTGGTCGCATTGATCTCTTCCCGCAGTCGCGTGACCTCGGCGCTGAGGTCCATCGTACGGAGCAACTCGCGGATCGCCTCGGCTCCCATCTTGGCTACGAAGTCATCGCCGTGGGTCTGGGCAGCCTCCTGGTATTCCTCTTCATTCAGCAGCTGGCCCCGTTGCATCGGGCTCATGCCCGGGTCCACAACGACGTGCGACTCGAAATACAGCACGCGCTCGATTTCCCGCAGCGTCATGTCGAGCAGCAGCGCGATACGGGACGGGAGCGATTTCAGGAACCAGATGTGGGCCACCGGGCTGGCGAGTTCGATATGGCCCATGCGCTCCCGCCGCACCTTGGACAGCGTGACCTCCACACCACATTTTTCGCAAATCACGCCACGGTGCTTCAGGCGCTTGTACTTGCCGCACAGACATTCGTAGTCGCTGACGGGCCCGAAGATCTTCGCGCAGAACAATCCGTCGCGCTCTGGCTTGAAGGTCCGATAGTTGATCGTTTCGGGCTTCTTGACCTCGCCGTAGGACCACGACCGGATCATGTCCGGCGAAGCCAGACTGATCCGGATCGCATCGAACTCTTCGCTTTGGGTTTGGCGCTTCAGAAAATGGATCAAATCTTTCACGTACGTTATCTCCCCGTTACCGAGCCTCGGCGGGACACTGCCCAACCGGCATCGCAGGCCACTGCAGACACCCGCTGAACACCGATTCTGGACACACTCCCGGTACGACCCGGTCAAGAACCTTGCGAATCTGGGGCAGACACTCAGTCACCATCGGCTGTGCCTCCGGCTGCTTGGTCTGCCCGCCTTCTCCCCGAACGAAACACCCCGCAAACCGCGGGGCGCGGCCCCTCAATCCTGCTCCAGTTCGATGTTGATGCCGAGTGACCGAATCTCCTTGATCAACACGTTGAACGACTCGGGCATCGCCGCTTCCATACGGTGATCGCCGTCGACGACATTCTTGTACATCTTGGTACGACCGGTGACATCGTCGGACTTCACGGTCAGCATTTCCTGCAACGTATAGGCAGCGCCATAGGCTTCGAGCGCCCAGACCTCCATTTCCCCGAAACGCTGTCCGCCAAACTGGGCCTTGCCCCCGAGCGGCTGCTGGGTCACGAGACTGTAAGGCCCGGTCGAACGCGCATGCATCTTGTCGTCGACCAGATGGTTCAACTTCAGCATGTACATGTATCCCACGGTGACATCGCGATCGAACATCTCGCCGGTCCGGCCGTCGTAGAGCTTGGTCTGACCGCTCGCCGGTAATCCCGCCAGGCGCAGCATGCTCTTGATATCGTCCTCGCAGGCCCCGTCGAATACCGGCGTGGCCATGGGTACACCACCGCGAAGATGCCCGGCCAACTCGAGAATCTCAGCGTCGGACAGCTCGTCCAGGTGTTCCGTACGCCCGGTCCGGTTGTAGATCTCATCTAGAAAATCCCGGAGTTCCTGTATGCGGGACTTGGCATCCAGCATCTCGCCGATCTTTAGGCCGAGACCCTTGGCCGCCCACCCGAGATGGGTTTCGAGCACCTGACCGACGTTCATACGGGATGGTACGCCCAGAGGATTCAAAACGATGTCGACCGGCGTTCCGTCGGCAAGATGCGGCATGTCCTCGACGGGGACGATCTGCGAGATCACACCCTTGTTACCATGTCGTCCCGCCATCTTGTCGCCCGGCTGGACGCGGCGCTTGACCGCGAGATAGACCTTCACCATCTTCAGGACACCGGGGGCGAGGTCATCGCCCATCGTGATCTTGCGGCGCTTTTCCTCGAGTCGCGTGTTCATTTCCTCACGCTGCAGGGCGATCTGTTCCGCGATTGCCTCCAATTGCAGATTCGCATCCTCGTCCTGCAACCGGATCTCCAACCACTGGGCGGGCTTCACCCCGTCGAGGTACTCGGCCGTAATGGCGGTGCCACGCTTCAATCCGCCCGGTCCGGCGTCCGCGACCTTGCCGACCAGCATCGCTTCGACGCGCTGATAGAAGTCCTTCTCGATGATTCGCAACTGGTCATGCAGGTCCTTCTTGGCGCGCTCGATCTCCGCTTCTTCGATCTGCCGGGCGCGCTCGTCCTTCTTCACGCCATCACGGGTAAAGACCTGAACGTCGATGACCGTACCATCCATGCCCGAAGGCACGCGCAAGGAGGTGTCCTTCACGTCGGAAGCCTTCTCGCCGAAGATGGCACGGAGCAGCTTTTCCTCCGGGGTGAGCTGCGTTTCGCCCTTGGGCGTCACCTTGCCGACCAGGATGTCACCCGCCTTGACCTCGGCACCGATGTAGACGATGCCTGACTCGTCCAGCTTGGCCAGTGCCGCCTCGCCAACGTTCGGGATGTCGGAGGTGATTTCCTCCGGCCCGAGCTTGGTATCGCGTGCGACGCAGGTTCGCTCTTCGATGTGAATCGTCGTGAAACGGTCATCCTTCACGACCCGCTCCGAAATCAGGATCGAGTCCTCGAAGTTGTAGCCGTTCCAGGGCATGAACGCGACCAGAAGATTCTGGCCGAGGGCCAGTTCACCCATGTCGGTCGACGGCCCGTCGGCGAGGATGTCACCGCGCGCCACGGTGTCACCGGTCCGCACCAGGGGACGCTGGTTGATGCAGGTGTTCTGGTTCGAACGTGTGTGCTTGGTCAGGTTGTAGATATCGACGCCAGGGATACCCGCTTCGGTTTCGTCATCGTTGACTCGGACGACGATTCGACCGGAATCCACGAATTCGATGGAACCACCACGCCGGGCGATCACCGTTACGCCGGAGTCCTTCGCGACAATGCGTTCCATGCCGGTGCCGACCAGGGGCTTCTCGGAACGCAGCGTCGGCACGGCCTGACGCTGCATGTTCGATCCCATGAGCGCGCGGTTGGCGTCGTCATGCTCAAGGAAGGGAATCAGCGACGCCGCCACTGACACGATCTGCTTGGACGAGACATCCATGTAGTTGATCATGTCGCGCGATGCCAGGCTGAACTCGTCCTTGTGCCGGCAAGACACCAACTCGTCCTTCAGGCGCCCTTGCTCGTCCAGAGCCACACTGGCCTGAGCGATGTAGTACTGGCCTTCCTCGATGGCCGATAGGTATTCGATCTCGTCCGTCACCACACCATCAATGACCTTCCGATAGGGCGTCTCGAGGAAACCGTATTCGTTTGTCCGGGCGTAGACCGCCAGCGAGTTGATCAGACCGATGTTCGGACCTTCCGGCGTTTCGATCGGGCACACGCGACCGTAGTGCGTGGTGTGCACGTCGCGTACCTCGAACCCTGCACGCTCACGCGCCAACCCGCCCGGGCCGAGAGCGGACACGCGGCGTTTGTGGGTAACTTCCGACAAGGGGTTGTTCTGGTCCATGAACTGAGAAAGCTGACTGGACCCGAAGAACTCCTTGATCGACGCGGCAACGGGCTTGGCGTTGATGATTTCCTGCGGCACCAGGCTGTCCACGTCCGGCAGCGACAGGCGCTCCTTCACCGCGCGCTCGACCCGAACCAAGCCGAGACGGAACTGATTTTCGACCATCTCCCCTACGGAGCGGACGCGGCGGTTGCCGAGATGATCAATGTCGTCGACCGTGCCGCTGCCATTGCGGATCGCGATCAGTTGCCGCAATACGTCGATGATGTCCTCGTTGCTCAGGACCCCCGGGCCCTGGACCTCCTTGCGGCCCAGTCGGCGGTTGAACTTCATGCGCCCGACCGGCGACAGGTCATAGCGATCGGCGGAGAAGAAAAGATTCTCGAACAGCGACTGCGCTGCATCCTTGGTCGGTGGTTCGCCGGGACGCATCATCCGGTAGATCTCGACCAGGGCGTCGAGCTTGCTCTCCGTGACATCGATCCGCATCGTGTTCGACATGTACGGACCGCGGTCCAGGTCATTCACGAACAGGGTCTCGATAACCTTGACGCCGGCGGCCATGATGCGGCCGATGACCTCGTCGGTCAGCTCCTGGTTGACCCGCGCAATCAACTCCCCGGTGCTTTCGTCAACGACGTTATGGGCGAGGATGCGACCCACCAGGTAATCGCGGGGCACCTCGAGCTGCTTCAAACCCGACTTCTCAAGCAAGCGAATGTGCCGTGCCGTGATGCGATGGGCCGTCTCGACCAGCAGCTCGCCGTTCAGATGGATGTCGAAGCTCGCGATTTCACCGCGGAAACGCTCCGGGATGAGGTCCCATAGGATGCCCCGGTCGGTGAACTCGAAACGGTTCAGGTCGAAAAAGCGCCCGATGATCTCTTCGTTTTCCAAACCGAGCGCGCGCAACAGCACCGTGGCGGGCAGCTTGCGCCGCCGATCGATCCGCACGAACACGCAATCCTTGTGGTCGAATTCGAAGTCCAGCCAGGAACCACGGTAGGGAATGACGCGGGCATTGAACAGCAGCTTGCCCGAGGAATGTGTCTTTCCGCGGTCGTGATCGAAAAAGACGCCTGGGGAGCGATGGAGCTGCGACACGATGACCCGCTCCGTGCCATTGATGACGAAGGTACCCGTGTCGGTCATCAATGGGATTTCACCCATGTAGATTTCCTGCTCCTTGATGTCCTTGACCACCTTCGCATTGGCGGGCGCTTCGCGGTCGTAGATCACCAGGCGCACCAGGACGCGCAGTGGCGCCGCATAGGTTGCGCCCCGTTGCTGGCACTCCTTGACGTCAAACGTGGAATCCCCGAGGCGATAGCTCACGTATTCGAGCATCGCGTGCCCGGAGTGGCTGGCGATGGGGAAGATCGATTTCAGGGCAGCGTGCAGCCCCTCGTCCAGGCGTTCCCGATGCGCGGTATCGCTCTGCAGAAAACGTTTGTACGAATCCACCTGCGTCGCCAAGAGATACGGCACATCGAGTACGTCCCGGCGCTGTCCGAAACTCTTACGTACGCGTTTCTTTTCGGTGAAGGAGTAAGCCATAGTGATTCCCAAGCTGACTTGCTGCTCAATGCTGGTTATGCTGTACGCATTGCTCGGGGAGATTGAGCACGGCCCCGAACCACCGCGGCGGCGCTCGGCGCCGACGCATCGTTAGCAACACCAAAAGGCCGGCGACACGAGGTCGCCAGCCTTGGCTCAAAAACTGCCGATAGTGGAGTCGACAATTATTTGATGTCTACCGAAGCTCCGGCCTCTTCCAGCTGCTTCTTGATGTCGTCCGCCTCTGCCTTAGGCACGGCTTCCTTGACCGTCGAGGGCGCTCCCTCGACCAGATCCTTCGCTTCCTTGAGGCCCAGACCCGTGATCGCGCGAACGACCTTGATCACGTTGACCTTATTGGCGCCGAAGCTCGTCATCACAACGTCGAACTCAGTCTGCTCCTCTGCCGCGGCAGCAGCCGGCCCGGCAGCCGCCATCGGGACCGCAGCGACAGCAGCCGCGGCGGAGACGCCGAACTTTTCTTCCATGGCGGAAATCAGGTCGACGACCTCGAGGACCGTCATATTCCCAATGGTTTCCAAAATGTCTTCTTTAGATACAGCCATTTCGCACTCCAACGAAAAATCGATTCACCAGTAGCCCAGGGACTTAGGCAGCCTGCTTTTGGTCCCGTACGGCCGCTACGGTCCGCACCAGCTTGGCATGGGGTTCCTGTAGCGTACGAGCCAACTTTTCGATCGGCGCCTTCATCACGCCCAGCAGCATGCTGAGGGCTTGATCCCGCGTCGGCAATTTCGAAAGTCTCTCGAGCTCAGACGCCCCGTACTGCTTACCGCCCACCGCCACCAATTTCACGGACAACTTGTCGTGAGTCTTGGCAAAGTCGCTGAACAAACGCGCCGCCGAACCCGGGTCCTCAAGCGAGAACGCGAGAATGAGCGGACCGATCAGACTTTCCTGCATACAGGCAAAGTCGGTCCCCTCTACGGCTTTACGCGCCAGGGTGTTCTTCACGACCCTCAGGTACACTCCCGATTCCCGCGCGGTCTTGCGCAAGGTCGTGAGGTCCGAAACGGTCAGACCGCGATACTCTGCGGCCACGGCGGAATGGGCTTTTGCGGCGATAGCGGCAACTTCAGTGACGACAGCTTTCTTGTCATCCAGTCTCAGTGCCACGTGCTACCTCCAAGATAAACCGAGCAACCCTACGAGTCACTCAGAGCCTCAAAAAGCACCCCCTTTCCAGGGGGTGCGCTCTCAAAAACGGTTTCCGCGGCCGAATTGGCTTCAGTTACCGTCTGCGCAGGCAGATCATTAAGCAGCCACGCTGCACCTGCGGTCTTTGACGGCTACCGGGCTCACCCGGCAACCCAAAGTCTGCTTAGATTCAGGCCGACAGGCTGCTCTGGTCGACGCATAGGCCCGGGCCCATGGTCGACGAGACGGTGACCTTCTTCACGTAGACGCCCTTGGACGTGCTCGGCTTGGCCTTCTTCAGGTCGACCAGCAAGGCTTCGAGGTTCTCCCGCAGCGCCGCCGGCGTAAAGCTCACCTTCCCCAGCGTGCAATGGATGATGCCTTTCTTGTCGGTGCGATAACGGACCTGACCCGCCTTCGCATTCTTGACGGCGGTGGCCACGTCGGGGGTCACCGTGCCGGTCTTCGGGTTTGGCATCAAACCGCGGGGCCCGAGAATCTGACCCAGCGTCCCGACGACGCGCATCGCATCGGGCGCGGCCACGACCACGTCGAAATTCAACTCTCCGGCCTTGACCTGTGCCGCGAGGTCATCCATGCCGACGATGTCGGCACCGGCCTCACGAGCCGCATCGGCCGCAACGCCCTGAGCGAACACAGCAACCCGAACGGACTTCCCCGTGCCATTCGGGAGCACGGTGGCACCGCGCACGGCTTGATCCGACTTCCGGGGATCGACGCCGAGATTCACGGCTACATCAATCGCCTCGACGAACTTAACTTTCGAAAGACTGGTCAGCAGAGCGAATGCCTCTTCCGCGGCATAGACCTTGCCCGCCTCGACCTTGCTACGGAGTTCCTTCTGCCGTTTACTCAAACCGGCCATCACACGCCCTCCACTTCGAGGCCCATACTCACGGCGCTGCCCGCGATGGTGCGGACTGCCGCATCCATGTCCGCAGCGGTCAAATCCGGCATCTTTGCCTGAGCAACGGATTCAAGCTGCGCTCGCGTGACGGTCCCGATCTTGTTGGTGTTCGGATTGCTGCTTCCCTTGGTCAGCCCTACGGCCTTCTTCAGCAGCACGGTCGCCGGGGGCGTCTTGGTAATGAAGGTGAAGCTGCGGTCGCTATAAACCGTGATGACCACGGGCAACGGCAAACCCTTTTCGACGTTCTGCGTGTGAGCGTTGAACGCCTTGCAGAACTCCATGATGTTAACGCCGCGCTGACCCAGCGCCGGACCTACTGGAGGACTCGGATTTGCCTCGCCAGCCTTGACTTGCAGCTTGATGTAAGCCGTGATTTTTTTTGCCATGATGTTTCCTGATGGGTTGTAGCGCTTACGGGTAAGCTCCCCTGGGGCGACTGCGTACGGCAGTCAACGTGTTGATCAGGCCTTCTCGACCTGACCGAATTCAAGCTCGACCGGGGTAGACCGACCGAAGATCAGGACCGAGACACGCAACTTGCTCTTGTCGTAGTTCACTTCTTCGACCACGCCATTGAAATCCTTGAACGGCCCCTCGATGACCCGTACCACTTCACCGACCTCGAACAGCACCTTAGGACGAGGCCGCTGTGAGCCTTCTTCAACGCGACTAAGGATCGCGTCTGCTTCCCGGTCACTGATCGGTGCCGGCTTGTCAGAGGTGCCGCCGATGAAACCGAGCACTTTCGGCACTTCCTTCACCAAATGCCAAGTCTCGTCGTTCAACTCCATTTGCACGAGAACGTATCCGGGGAAGAACTTCCGTTCGCTGCGACGCTGCTGCCCCATGCGCATCTCCAGCACTTCCTCGGTTGGGACAAGGATCTTGCCGAAATATTGTTCGAGGCCGGCGCGAACGATGCGCTCTTCGAGGGACTTCTTTACGTGATTCTCGAAATTGGAATAAGCGTGGATCACGTACCAGCGCAATGACATCGTCACCCACCCTGCCCGGTCAGCGTCGTCACGACCCAAAAAAGCGCCATGTCGAGCAGCCACAAAATGAGGCCGACCAGGAAAACGAGAGCGAAAACGATCAAGGTCGTCTGCATGGTTTCCGGGCGCGTCGGCCAAACCATTTTGCGGACTTCGCTGCGGGACTCACGAAAGAACGCCCACAGTCCGCGCCCCAGACCGGTCGTAAAGACCAATGCACCCGCCAGCGCCGCCGCGCCCATTACACCGAGCACACGGTAGAACACGGACTGCTCAGTGAAGTAGTAGTACGCGACCACTCCAGCCACCATAAGGACGCCCGCGAAGACGAGCTTCGCAGTGTCAAATGCACTGGACATCGATTCTGCCTGGGTTGTCATCGGACTAACGACACGCGTGGGAAAAAGTGGCAGGCCAGGAGGGGCTCGAACCCCCAACCTGCGGTTTTGGAGACCGCTGCTCTACCAATTGAGCTACTGACCTGTAAAAGTGACCGGTCTCGCTCGCCACTGAGCGAGACCGGCTCGAGAACCGATTACTCGATAACCTTGGAAACGACGCCAGCACCGACGGTACGGCCACCTTCGCGTACCGCGAAGCGCAAGCCCTCTTCCATCGCGATCGGCGCGATCAACTTGATCTGCACCTTGATGTTGTCGCCCGGCATCACCATCTCGACACCCTCCGGCAACTCCACCGAACCCGTCACGTCCGTCGTCCGGAAATAGAACTGCGGCCGATACCCATTGAAGAACGGCGTATGACGACCACCCTCTTCCTTCGACAACACGTAAATCTCGGCCTCGAAATGCGTGTGCGGCGTGATCGAACCGGGCTTCGCCAACACCTGTCCGCGCTCGACATCTTCCCGCTTGGTGCCGCGCAGCAGCACACCGCAGTTGTCGCCCGCCACGCCTTCGTCCAGCAACTTGCGGAACATCTCAACACCGGTGCAGGTCGTCTTGACGGTGTCCTTCAAACCCACGATCGAGACTTCGTCACCGACCTTGACCTTGCCACGCTCAACACGTCCCGTCACCACCGTGCCACGACCGGAAATCGAAAACACGTCTTCGATCGGCATCAGGAACGGCTTCTCAATGGCCCGCTCCGGCTCCGGGATGTAGCTGTCCAGCGCCGCCACCAGGGCCTCGACCGCCGGCACGCCAATCTCGCTGGTGTCGCCTTCCAGCGCCTTCAGCGCCGAACCCTTGACGATCGGAATGTCATCGCCCGGGAAATCGTACTTCGACAGCAACTCACGGACTTCCATCTCGACCAGTTCCAGGAGCTCCGCGTCATCGACCATGTCCGCCTTGTTCAGGAACACCACGATGTACGGCACACCGACCTGACGCGCCAACAGAATGTGCTCCCGCGTCTGCGGCATCGGACCGTCCGCCGCCGAACACACCAGAATCGCTCCGTCCATCTGCGCCGCACCCGTGATCATGTTCTTCACGTAGTCGGCATGACCCGGACAATCCACGTGCGCATAGTGCCGGCTCGGCGACTCGTACTCGACGTGCGCCGTCGCAATCGTGATGCCCCGCGCCCGCTCCTCCGGTGCATTGTCGATCTGATCGTAGGCCTTGAACTCGCCCCCGAACTTAATCGCCATCACCTTCGTCAGCGCCGCCGTCAGCGTCGTCTTGCCATGGTCCACATGACCAATCGTCCCGACGTTCACGTGCGGCTTCGTGCGTGTAAATTTCTCTTTGGACATCCGCCGATACCCCTGCTCTTAGATTTATTAAAAGTCCTACAGCAAACTGGAGCCCATAACCGGATTTGAACCGGTGACCTCTTCCTTACCAAGGAAGTGCTCTACCGACTGAGCTATATGGGCGCGAACATGTAGCGCACCTGGAGCGGGTGATGGGAATCGAACCCACACAGCCGGCTTGGAAGGCCGGGACTCTACCGTTGAGCTACACCCGCTGGAAACAATCGAAACTGGTGGAGGGGGGAGGATTCGAACCTCCGAAGGCTGAGCCGTCAGATTTACAGTCTGATCCCTTTGACCGCTCGGGAACCCCTCCGAAATTAAGACGGCAATTATCGTCGCACTTGCGGCACGCTGTCAACCACCATCATGAGATCATCTTTGCGGCGGAGCGTTCAGCGCGTTCATCGCCGCAGCGAGATCGCCAGCAATCAAGGTGGGAAGCGAATCGGCGACTCTCCCTACGGCCGCCCTGATCGCCTCCTCCTCGCTGGCCGGCGCTTTCGCCAAAACATAAGCAGCACCTCCCTCTTTGGAGGTCGCCCGCCCGATGCCCAGGCGGAGGCGAGGAAAATCCGCAGTCGCGAGAACGGCGATCAGGTCGCGAAGACCATTGTGCCCGCCATGACCACCACCAAGCTTGAGCTTCGCCACACCCGGGGCAAAATCCAATTCGTCATGTACCACAAGAATCTCCGCTGGGGAGATATTCCGATACCGGGCATACGTCTGGACGGGCAGCCCGCTGCGATTCATGAACAACAAAGGCTTTAAAAGGTGGACAACTCGACCATTCACGGCGATTTCAGCCGCCTCACATTGCCCACGATTTTCGGACCGAAAAGTTCCGCCATGACGCCGCGCGACTTCCTCGACAAACCAGAACCCGGCGTTATGTCGGGTCCGCTCGTACTGCACACCCGGGTTCCCGAGCCCAACGATGAGCCGGATGCACGTTGGCGCCATGGATCCCTACCCGAGGTCGACGAGACAATGCTAACTTGCCAGCGCCGCGCCGACCGTCGAACCTCAGACTGACTCGTCCGTCGTCTCGGTGCCGGTGCGACTATGCTGAATAGCCACCACAGGCAAGTCATGCTCCGGACCCTGAGCCAACGCCGGCAGCTCGACGTTTGCGGGTAGCTTCAAATCGGACAGATGGAAGGTCTGCCCCAGATCGAGGAGCGCGAGGTCGACCTCCAGAAATTCAGGCAGATCAGCCGGAAGGCAGGCGACTTCGACATCGATAAGATTGCGACTGACCATACCGCCCTTTTTCACGCCCGGGCACGTACCCTCGTTGATGAAATGCAACGGAACATGAACACGGAGCTTCTCGGTCGCGCTGACGCGTTGAAAATCCATGTGCATGACGATTGGCCGACTGGGGTGGCGCTGGAGGGCTTTCAGCACCGCCTTCTCTTCGCGACCGCCAACCCTGATGGTCAGCACGTGGGAATACACTGCCTCGTTTTCCAGCTTCTTCAGCACATCATTATGGTCCAGTGAAACCGACACCGGGTCGGCCCCTGCACCATAGATGACGCCCGGGACGCGACTCGTACGCCGCAGCCGGCGCGCCGCGCCCTTGCCACATGGGGCTCTCAATTCCGCTTCAAACTCAAATCCGCCTACCATCTTTCTCTCCAAAATACTCTAAGCAGATAAAACACAGATTCGCTCAGTCCACATACAGGGAGCTGACCGACTCACCCATTGCGATGCGCCGGATCGTTTCGGCCAGCATCTCGGCGATGCTGAGCTGCCGAATCTTCCCGCACGCGGCCGCCTCCGCGCTCAGCGGAATCGTGTCCGTGACGACGAGCTCGTCCAACACGGAGCGGTTGATATTGTCCACCGCGGGCCCGGACAACACGGGATGGGTGCAATAGGCAACCACCCTCAGCGCGCCGTGGTCTTTCAACGCGCCAGCAGCCTTGCAGAGCGTACCGGCGGTGTCGACCAGATCGTCCACCATCACACAGCTACGCCCCTCGACGTCACCAATGATATTCATGACCGTCGACTCGTTCGCCCGCGGGCGGCGTTTGTCGATGATGGCCAGGTCGGCTTCGTCCAGACGCTTCGCCAAAGCCCTGGCCCTCACGACTCCGCCCACATCCGGCGAGACCACCATGAGCCCCTGATACTTCTGCCGCCAGACATCGCCGAGCAGGATCGGCGACGCATACACGTTGTCCACCGGGACATCGAAGAATCCCTGGATCTGATCAGCGTGCAAGTCGACCGTCAACACCCGATCGGCACCCGCCGAGCAGATCATTTTCGCCACCAGCTTGGCGGTAATCGGCACCCGGGCCGACCGGATGCGCCGATCCTGCCGGGCATACCCGAAATACGGGATCACGGCAGTGATGACCGAGGCCGATGATCGCCGCAGCGCATCAATCATGATCAACAACTCCATCAGGTTGTCATTGATCGGAGCGCACGTGGGCTGTACCACGAAGACCTCGCGTCCTCGAACGTGCTCATCGATTTCCAGCTGGATTTCGCCATCGCTGAAACGTCCGACGCGAGCCATGCCCAGTCGCATGTTCAGCTTGCGCGCGATGCCCTCCGCGAGGGGGAGATTGGCATTGCAGGAAAAGACCATGAAGGACGCGTCGGACATGGTACTGACCAAGACTGTTTCAGAGAGGATTCGCGCGAAAACTGGCTGGGGCGCTAGGACTCGAACCTAGGAATGACGGGATCAAAACCCGTTGCCTTACCGCTTGGCTACGCCCCAAAAAAATAAAAGACAGCTCCCTACGGCGCCGACGGCAGCGCCTGAAGCAAGGGCGAGCGATTGAGTGCCCGCGCCGTGAAACACAACCACTGCGACTCCAACATCTGCTCGGCCGCGCGCTCAGCCTGAGCCTGCTCCTCGAACGTCGCAAAGACGCACGCACCCGTTCCCGTCAGCCGCGGCTTCGCGCCCAGATCGGTCAAAGCCGCGAAGGCAGCCCGAACGGCCCCGTAACGCCCGAGAACTACCGGCAGGCAGTGATTCTCGTGGCTGCCGTCGAAAAAAGCGCGTATTGTGACGGGCGGGTTATCCCTTGTCAATTCCGGCGCATTGAACACGTCTGCGGTCGACACATGGCAGGCCGGGACGACAACGAGGTACCAGGGCTCAGGCAAGTCCAGGGGCACAAGCTGCTCCCCAACCCCCTCCCCCCAAGCAGCCTGACCGAACAGAAAGATCGGCACGTCTGCACCGAGCCTCAAGCCCAGATCCTGCAACTCCTGCAACGTCAAGCCGCATTCCCACAATGCATTCAGGCCAGCGAGAACCGTCGCTGCGTCGGAGCTACCCCCGCCCAGTCCGCCACCCATCGGCAGATTTTTCTCGATCGCAATGTCGACGCCCCGACGCGGGCCGGTGTGACTTTGCAACAGGGCCGCGGCACGCACCGTCAGGTCCGAGTCTGCAGGCACACCGGGAAGCGGGGTCTGCAGACGGATGCTACCGTCGCTGCGCTCCCGCAGCGTGATCCAGTCGCAGCGGTCAATGAATTGAAATACCGTCTGCAGCAAGTGGTACCCATCCGGCCGTCGCCCCACGACACGCAGCATCAGGTTCAGCTTGGCCGGCGCCGGCAAGCGCAGTACCTTCGCATCAGCCACGTCCGACACCCCTACGGCAGAACTTCCCATTCATCGACCACCAGCTTCAGTTTCATTTCATCTCCGCTCGCCGACAGCTTGCGCGGCAACGCCACGCCCTGCGCCGACACAAACTGCTCGTAGGCCAGCGACCAGCCTTCCTGCTTCAATTCCCGCAGAAGACCGGCAGCATCGTACCGTGGCACGGCGGCCCGAGCGGGCCGCGGCACACCGATCACCCAGTAGCGGAGACTGGACAATGGCACGGGAAAACCGAGTTCCTGCCGCACCAGCGCTCCGGCATCGCGTGAAGTCTTGACCTCGCCGCGGTCGTCCCGAATCAGGATCCAGTCGTCCTGTAAAACGATCGATACACCACCCTGACTCAGGGGACCGGAAACCTGGACGCGGTCCTGCGCGTTCTCGTGCTCCCACCGGATGCTGCCATGGAACCCCTCCGACGCGGTCTGGACCCCGATGCGACCCACCATCCGCCAGTGGGCCAGCCCGAGCAACCGACTTTGGGCGTCAGGCGTTGCAGCGACCGGCGGCAAGCGCGGAGCACAGCCCGACGATGCGAGACCGAGCAAGAAGGAGATCAGGGCATAGTAAACGCAAGACCGAAGGCTCACCGCAGAAACGCTTCCCGGTACTTGGACCGTATGCGCTGCATCTCCCGATGCTCCGGATCCTTGCTTAAGGCGCCCCGCCATACGCGCCGCGCTTCTTCCCGGCGCCCGCTTTCCCACAATACTTCACCGAGGTGGGCGGCGATTTCCGGGTCCTTGAAAAGACGGTGGGCACGCTCGAGATAATCCAGCGCGACATCCAGATTACCCAGGCGATAGTGGAGCCAACCCCAACTGTCCATCACCGCCGGATCATTCGGTTTCAGTTGCATCGCCCGTGCGATGAGGGACTTCGCCTCGTCGAGCCGAAGGTTGCGATCGGCCAGTGTAAAGCCGAGCGCATTCAACGCATTCGCATCGTTGGGGCTCTTCTCGATGACGGCGCGAAGATCTGCCTCCAGCAGATCCGCGCGACCCAGCTGATCAGCAACCAGCGCCCGGCTGTACAGAAGTTCTGCCCGTCCCGGATCCTCCGCCAGTGCCGAGGTCAGCAGATCGAAAGCCGCCTGCGGCTCCTTACGCTTCACGAGGAGATCGGCCTCGACCAGATACAGGCGCAGCGACTCGTTCGGAAAGCGCTGACGCAGTTCGCTAAGCCGGCCGCGCGCTTCGTCCACGCGTCCGAGACTGACCAGTACGGTCACCGCGTTGACTCGCGCATCGAACTCACTGGGCCCCGAGTCGACACGATCGAAAAAGACCAGCGCATCCGGGAGGTGGTTTTGACGCAGTTCGAGCAGACCGAGGTAGAAACTGGCCTGCCCGCGCCACTTCTCGGTACCCAGCAGTTTGCGCAACTCCCCCCGCGCCGACTCTTCCTTGCCGGTCTCCAGTAACAGCACCGCGAGACCAAATCGCGCATCATCGTTACCCGGATCACGGGACAGAACGCCTTTCAGTTCCCGCTCTGCGCCACGCAGATCGCCCGTCTTGGTCAGGAATTGCGCCAATATCAGGCGCAGTCGATCGTTCGCGGGATCGCGGCTGACGGCCTTGCGAATGATATCTCGCGCCGACTCGGAGTCACCCATTTGTGACATCAACTGAGCCTGCAGCAGTTGCGCGCGGCTCCACCGTGGCTGCATCGATAAGGCTTTCTGGGTCTGATCCAGTGCCAGCGCGTATTCCCCCTTGTTGGTGGCAAGCAACGCATAGGCGAAGTGGACCTCGGCGACATGCGGAAAGGCTTCCTGAAGCGACTTCATCACACTCAGGCCGTCTTCCTTAGACAACTCGCCGTCCAGCATCTTGACCAATTCGATCAGCGTGCTCTCGACATCGACCGACGGCAGGCTCAATAGCGTCCGCAACTGAGCCACCCCCTGTTCGAGATTGCCCTGCTTCAGATTCAGGATTGCGGAAATTCGCTTCGGGGCCGTGTTCGACGGATCGCGTTGGCTCCACAGAGACGCCGCTTCCGCCGCACTGCCGAGATTTTTGGCGTAGAGGGCTATCTGTGTCGCACGCTCCGCCACCTTGGGATCGGGGGTCAGCTTCGCGGCTTCGAGGTAATGCTCCAGTGCGCCTGCGTAATCGCCCCGCTGTCCAGCGATTTCGGCGCTGAGCACCAGATAGACATACTCCGAGGCCTGGGGCAACGGGGAATGGCTGGTCCGCAGGTCGTTCGAGGCAAAATCCACCCCATTGCGAGCCGTTCCGAAAAGCCCATTGCAGGCAACCAGCAGCGCGGCCAGCACAAGGCCGGGAAGCAAAGGTCTCAAGATGGAAATCACAATTGGCGCAACAACAGTCCGCGGGTCATGTCTGAAACCGCAACCGTCTGCGCGCACGGCCCGCAGCGCAGTCCCCCCCCCCTCCAACGAACGGCAGGAATCCTGCCGAACAAAGGATCGAGCGTAAGGTCGAGCGATCTGAGGTTTCCGTAAGCGACACGTCGAAATGGAAGGCTGGCCGCAGCGCGCTATGACGTTGCGCTTTGGACTTGAGGACGGGCTTTTCTTACAATTATACGCTTGATCGCCGCGATATTTCAGTAGATGTCGATTTTGACTTTGGGCTTAAGCCATCATACCGCCCCGCTTTGCGTTCGGGAACGGTTAGTGCTGCCCTCTGATCGGCTGGCCTCTGCGTTGCGCGATCTTGTCGCGATACCTGACGTGGAAGGTGCAGCGATTCTCTCGACCTGCAATCGGACCGAGCTGTACTGTGAATCGGAAGTGACCCAAAGCGAGGTGCTCATCGACTGGATCGCTCGCCAGCAGCAAATGTCACCCGGTGATATCCGCCCTTATCTCTATCAGCACCGCGGCGCCGACACGATCCGTCACATGTTCCGGGTCGCCAGTGGCCTCGACTCGATGGTTCTGGGGGAACCGCAGATCCTCGGCCAGTTGAAACAGGCTTACCAGACGGCCAATGCGGCCGGAACACTCGGCAAGGTCCTGAGCCGGCTCTTTCACCACGCATTCTCGGCCGCCAAGAAAGTTCGTACCGACACGGCGATCGGATCCAGCCCCGTATCGGTCGCGTTCGCTGCCGTGCGGCTGGCACAGCGCATCTTCGACGACCTGAGCGAGCAGACTGCGCTGCTAATCGGCGCCGGCGATACCATAGAGCTCACTGCGCGCCACCTCGCCGAAAACAGGATCGGCCGCCTGATCGTTGCCAACCGGACTTTTGACCGGGCCCATGCGCTGGCATCCCAGTTTGGCGGCTTTGCAATATCGCTCGACGAGTTGCCTCTGCATCTGGCCAAGGCGGACATTCTCGTCTCGTCCACTGCCAGTCCGCTACCGATACTCGGCAAGGGAAGCGTGGAGAGTGCGATCCGCGCGCGCAAGCACAAACCGATGTTCATGGTCGATCTCGCCGTGCCACGCGACATCGAAGCCGAAGTCGAACAACTCCCCGACGCCTACCTGTACACGGTCGACGATCTCAAGGACACGATTGAAGAGAACCTTGAATCGCGTCGCGAAGCGGCAAAGAAGGCTGAGGAGATCCTCGACGTCGAGGTGGCACATTTCGTCGGGTGGCTCAGGGCGCAGGGAGTAAACACGACCATCTGCGATGTCCGGGCACATGCTCAGGAATTGCGCGACCGCGCCTTGTCGAAAGCACTGCGCGCCCTACGCAACGGGCGGGCGCCCGAAGACGCGTTACAATTGCTGGCCGACACGCTGACCAACCAGCTGCTGCACACCCCCAGCCTGCAGATCCGCATGGCGGGCATCAATGAACGCCCCGATCTTGTCGCCGCGGCTCGGGAACTCTTTCAGCTCAAGGACCCCTCCGACCCGTGAAGGCGAGCATCCAGACCCGACTCGAAAGCCTGTCCGACCGCTTCGACGAAATCACGGCGCTGCTGACCGACCCCGAGGTACAGGGCGATCAGGACCGCTTCCGATCCATGAGCCGTGAGTATGCACAGCTGAACCCGGTGATCACCTGTTTTCGCGCCTACCGCGACGCACTGGACGCCGTCGTCTATGCCGAATCACTACAACAGGATCCGGATCCCGACGTGCGCGCCATGGCGCGCGAGGAATTGGACGACGCTCAAAACAAACGCGACGAACTGGACCAGCAACTCCAGATCTTGCTGTTGCCCCGCGATCCGAACGACGAACGCAATATCTTTCTCGAAGTCCGGGCCGGCACCGGAGGCGCTGAGGCCGCCTTGTTCGCGGGCGACCTGCTGCGCATGTACACACGCTATGCCGAAATCTCCGGCTGGAAAACGGAGATCGTCAGCGAAAGTGAAGGAGAGCACGGCGGTTACAAGGAAGTCGTCTTGCGGATCACGGGCCAGGATGTTTATTCGCGGCTGAAGTTCGAGGCCGGCACCCACCGCGTCCAGCGTGTGCCGGAGACCGAAGCCCAGGGCCGCATTCACACGTCGGCCTGCACCGTCGCAATACTCCCCGAGGTCGACGAGGTCGAGGTCGACATCAATCCGGCCGACCTGCGCGTGGACACCTACCGCGCCTCGGGTGCAGGGGGCCAGCACGTGAACCGGACCGACTCGGCAGTGCGCTTGACGCATATCCCCACGGGCATCGTTGTCGAATGCCAGGACGAGCGCTCGCAGCATAAAAACCGGGCGCGCGCGATGTCGCTGCTGAAGTCGCGCATCCTGGCCGCCGAACAGGAAAAGCAGAGCGCCGAAATCGCCGCGTCGCGGAAACTGCAGGTGGGTAGCGGCGATCGCTCAGAGCGCATCCGCACATACAACTTCCCACAGGGCCGGCTGACGGATCATCGCATCAACCTGACCTTGTACAAACTCGATGCGATCATCGCCGGCGACCTCGACCCGGTCATCCAGCCGCTGACCAACGAGCATCAGGCCGAATTGCTTGCCCAGCTTTCTGAAGCCTGACGGACCGGCGCCGACTCTGGCCGAGGCGCTCCGTACTGCCTCGCGTCGGCTCGAGACCGCCAGCCCCTCGGCACTGCTCGACGCCGAGATCCTGCTGGCGCATGTGCTCGGGAAATCCCGCACTTACCTTCGCGCGTGGCCAGAGGCATCCCTGGAACCGGAACCGCGGGCGCATTTCGATGCATTGATCGAACGGCGCGGCAACGGCACACCAATTGCCTATCTGACCGGGTCACGCGAGTTCTGGTCCCGGGACTTTCTCGTGACACCCGCGGTATTGATCCCGCGCCCGGAAACGGAGTTGCTCGTGGAGGTGGCGCTAGCCCACCTTCGTGAACATCCGACCGCGACGGTACTCGACCTTGCGACCGGTAGCGGCGCCATTGCCGTGACGCTGGCAACCGAGTATCGGACCGCCACCGTGTCCGCCTCCGATATCAGCGCTCCAGCACTGACAGTCGCTCGACGCAATGCGGCACGCTGGGGAGCCGCGGTGCGTTTCTTGGAATCCGACTGGTTCGCAAATTTGCCGGCCGGGCTGGAGTTCGATCTGATCGTCTCGAACCCGCCGTATATTCCGGACACCGACCCGCACCTGGGAGAGGGCGACCTCCGATTTGAACCACCGGTCGCGCTGCAGGGAGGGCCGGACGGCATGGCTGCCTACCGGACCATCGCCGAGCAGGCCTGCGCTCGCCTGCGCCCGAACGGCGTGTTACTGCTGGAACACGGCTTCGATCAGGCGGATGCCGTTGGCGCACTGCTGAAGCAGCACCGCTACCGCCACATCGACCATCACGCCGACCTCCAGGGGCACTGGCGTGTGACCCGCGCGACGGCCCCCGAGGGGTGAGCCGCTGCGTGGGCGCGGAGCCCTGAGGCTGCCGGAAACCCAGCTACTTGACCCGCATCCCGGGCTGCGCGCCGGCGTCGGGTGATAGCAGGAAGATGTCCGCGCCACCAGGTCCGGCCGCGAGCACCATGCCCTCGGACAGGCCGAACTTCATCTTGCGCGGCGCCAGATTCGCAACCATGACCGTCAACCGCCCGATCAATGCTTCGGGCGGATAGGCCGACTTGATGCCGGCGAACACTGTCCGGTTCTCGTTGCCGAGATCCAGCGTCAGCTTCAGCAACTTGTCCGCCCCCTCGACATGCTCGGCGTTCGCGATCTTCGCCACACGCAGATCGAGCTTGACGAAATCGTCGATCGTGATCGTTTCGGCAATGGGGTGAATCTCGTGCTGCTGATGCTCGCTGGGCTTGGCCGACGAGCGGACCGGCACTTCCGTCGCTGCCAAGCTGGCCTGATTGGCCGCGACCAGCGAATCGACGCGCGCCTTGTCGATACGTGTCATCAAGTGCTGATAAGGCTTAATGCGGTGCCCCGCCGTCAGCGGCATACCAGCATCCTCCCAACTCAGCGGCGGTACGGCCAGAAACGTCTCGACGGCCTCGACGACGGCCGGCAACACCGGCTTCAGGTACACGGTCAGGATTCGGAACAAATTGAGACTTAGCGAACAGATGCGCTGCACATCCGCCTCGCGGCCCGGTTCTTTGGCGAGTGCCCACGGCGCCTGATCGTTCACATACTGGTTGACGCGGTCGGCGGCCAGCATGATCTCGCGCATTGCCTTTGCGCAGTCGAGCTTTGCATAGCCCGCCTGCGCGCGAAACCCAGCCGCCAGCACGTCCGCTACCGTCGCGATGGCATCGTCTGCAGGTTCGGTCGCTTCCGCGCCCTGAAGCTCACGCCACTCCTGCGCTGCGAGCAGCCCGACTCCGAACTCGCCGAGGATCTCATTCGCGTAGTGCTGACCGCGATGGATCACCTGACGATACGCATCGAAAATCCGCTGGACTGCAGGCTCGGGTGCGGCGAGTTCTCCGCCGCTGCGCTCGGAAATGAACTTCGCGGTACGGCTCGCGATATTGACATATTTACCGACCAGATCGCTGTTGACGCGCAGCACGAAGTCATCGAGGTTCAGATCGATGTCTTCCATGGTGCCGTTCAGCTTGCAGGCGTAGTAATAGCGCAGCCATTCGGCATTCAGCCCCTGCTGCAGATAGCTTTCAGCCGTGATGAAGGTACCCCGGGATTTGGACATTTTCTCGCCGTTCACGGTCAGGAAACCGTGCGCGAAAATCCGGGTCGGTGTGCGGAAGCCGGAAAAACGCAGCATGGCCGGCCAGAACAGGGCATGGAAGTACAGGATGTCCTTGCCGATGAAGTGGTACAACTCGGTATCGGAATCCGCGCGCCAGTAGTCCTCGAAATCGAGGCCGGTGCGGCCGCACAGCTTCGCGAAGCTGCCCATGTAGCCGATCGGCGCGTCCAGCCAGACATAAAAGTATTTCCCCGGCGCGTCCGGGATCTCAAAGCCGAAATACGGCGCATCGCGCGAAATATCCCAATCCGCCAGTCCTGACTCCAGCCACTCGTTCATCTTGTTCGCAGCTTCCGACTGCAGGTGACCGGCCCGGGTCCACTCCTTGAGGAATGCCGCACATTCGCCGAGCTTGAAGAAGTAGTGCTCGGACTCCTTCCGGATCGGCGGAGCCCCCGAGATGGCCGAGTACGCATTGATCAGGTCGGTGGGCGCATAGGTCGCGCCGCAGGCTTCGCAGCTGTCCCCATACTGATCCACCGCGTGGCAGCGCGGACACTCGCCCTTGATGAAGCGGTCGGGCAGGAACATCGCCTTGACCGGATCGTAGTACTGTTCGATCGCCCGTACCTCGATCAGGTCCTTGTCGCGCAGCGCGCGATAGATGCGCTCCGCAAAAACGCGTGTCTCGTCGGAATGCGTCGTGTAGTAATTGTCGAACTCGACCCGGAAACCGGCGAAATCGCGCGAATGCTCGGCGTGCACGCGGGCGATCAACTCTTCGGCGGGAATGCCTTCCTTCTCGGCGCGGAGCATGATCGGCGTGCCATGCGTGTCGTCCGCGCAGACATACCAGCATTCGTGCCCCTGCATCCGCTGGAAACGCACCCAGATGTCGGTCTGGATGTATTCGACCAGATGGCCGAGATGGATGGGGCCATTGGCGTAAGGCAGGGCGCTGGTGACCAGGATTCGTCGCGGCGTGTTCATCGGGTTATGGCAGTCCATAAGGCAAGCCGGTCATTATCCCATATCCGCCGGGCGGCTCGTTCGCGGCGCCCTGCAGCTGCCCTGCCAGTGCGACGGCAGCGGCCCCACCGTGTACAATGACGATTACAACCGACCTGGCAGATTTTCCCGCATGCCTCTCTCGAACAACGACGTAGAAGCCGTTCTCCGCACTCTGATCGATCCCAACCTCGGCAGCGATCTGATCAGCGCCAAAGCCGTCAAGCAGATCGCGATCGACGGCACGTCCATCGAGCTATGCGTGCGGCTCGGTTATCCGGCCCGCAGCTTCTGGCCCGAACTGACCGAAGCTATTCGCGAGAGCCTGACGGCCACCCTCGGCGCGACGGCAGTGAGCATCGACATCGGCACAGAGATCGTCTCGCACGCGGTGCAAAAGAACCTGGCACCACTGCCCGGTGTCCGGAACATCATCGCAATCGCGTCCGGCAAGGGCGGCGTCGGCAAGTCGACGACCGCCGTCAACCTCGCGCTCGCGCTCGCCGCCGAGGGTGCCCGCACGGGCCTGCTCGATGCCGACATCTACGGCCCGAGTCAGCCCCTGATGCTCGGCGTCACAGGACGCCCCCAGACGGACGGCAAGAGCTTCTCGCCGGTCACGGCGCTTGGCTTGCAAACCATGTCCATCGGCTACCTGATCGATGACGACACGCCGATGATCTGGCGCGGCCCGATGGTCACCGGCGCGCTGACGCAACTGCTGAAGGACACGAGCTGGGACGATCTCGACTATCTTGTCATCGACCTGCCGCCCGGCACCGGGGACATCCAGCTGACCCTCGCGCAGCAGATCCCCGTTTCCGGGGCCGTCATCGTCACGACGCCTCAGGATATCGCGCTGCTCGACGCGCAGAAGGGACTCAAGATGTTCGAAAAGGTCAGCGTCCCGGTGCTCGGCTTGATCGAGAACATGAGCATTCATATCTGCAGCCAATGCGGGCATGCCGAGCCGATTTTCGGCGCCGGCGGCGGACAGCGGATGGCGGAGCGCTACGGCGTGGAGTTGCTCGGTGCCCTGCCCCTGGACATCCGGATCCGGGAAGCGGCCGACGGCGGTCGGCCGACCGTGATCTCCGACCCGGATAGCAGCGCAGCTCAGATGTACAAATCCATCGCCCGCAAAATGGCGGCGCGCCTCGCGCGCAAAGCCAAGGACTACAGCGGCCGGTTTCCCAAGATCACCGTCACGAACACCTGAACCTCCGCCGCCTGACACGACATTATGGGTATCAAGTCGGACCGCTGGATCCGCAGCATGGCGGCCGAGCACGGGATGATCGAACCGTTCGAGCCGCAGCAGATACGTCACGCCGCCGGTGAGCGCGTCATCTCGTACGGCACGTCGAGTTACGGGTACGACATCCGCTGTTCGAACGAATTCAAGATCTTCACGAACATCAATTCGGCCATTGTCGACCCGAAGAATTTCGATGAAAGCAGCTTCGTCGACGTCAAGTCAGAGGTCTGCATCATTCCCCCGAACAGCTTCGTGCTGGCCCGCACGGTGGAGTACTTCCGGATTCCGCGCGACGTGCTGACGATTTGCCTTGGCAAGTCGACCTATGCCCGGTGCGGCATCATCGTGAATGTCACCCCTCTGGAGCCCGAGTGGGAAGGCCACGTGACGCTCGAGTTCTCCAACACGACACCGCTGCCGGCAAAAGTCTACGCCAACGAGGGCGTTGCCCAGGTGTTGTTCATTGGCGCCGACGAGCCATGCGAAGTTTCCTACCGCGATCGCGGCGGCAAGTATCAGGGCCAGACCGGCGTCACCCTGCCCAAGGCCTGACCTGCCGCACCGTCCGCCGCGGAATACAGCCCCTCCCCGAGGACTCCATATCATGAATGCATCCCACGATGCTTTTCTGGAAGCCCAGCAGTACATTCCGGGCGGCGTCAACTCGCCGGTGCGAGCGTTCCGTGGGGTCGGCGGCGATCCGCTGTTCATCGCGCGCGCGGCAGGCCCCCACCTCTACGACACCGCTGGTCGCACCTACATCGATTACGTCGGCTCCTGGGGTCCGATGGTTCTCGGTCACGCCCATCCCGCGGTGTTGAGCGCGGTACATGCCGCCGTGGACCGGGGCCTCAGCTACGGTGCGCCGACCTTGATCGAAACAGAGATGGCAAGGCGACTGTGCGAATTGGTGCCCTCGCTGGAACTGGTCCGCATGGTCAGTTCCGGGACCGAGGCAACGATGAGCGCGATCCGGCTGGCGCGCGGCTACACCGGGCGCGACAAGATCCTCAAGTTCGAAGGCTGTTATCACGGTCATTCTGACTCGCTGCTCGTCAAGGCCGGTTCGGGCGCGCTGACGCTCGGCGTGCCGAGTTCTCCCGGCGTGCCCGCCTCGCTCGCCGAACACACGCTGACCGCCGCCTTCAACGACAGCGAACAGACCGAGCTGCTCTTTGCCGAGTATGGGGAGCAGATCGCGGGGGTCATCGTCGAGCCAGTGGCCGGCAACATGAATTGTGTGCCGCCTGCTCCCGGCTTTCTGGAGACACTGCGCGAGCAATGCACACGCTACGGCAGCGTGTTGATTTTCGACGAAGTAATGACCGGTTTTCGGGTCGGTATCGGCGGCGCCCAGGCGTTGTACGGCGTCATACCCGACCTGACGACACTCGGGAAGGTGGTCGGCGGCGGAATGCCGGTCGGCGCGTTCGGCGGCCGGCGCGACATCATGGAGCGGATCGCACCGCTTGGTCCCGTCTATCAGGCAGGGACCCTGTCGGGAAATCCCGTCGCGATGACCGCCGGACTGAAGACCCTGGAATTGATCGCGAAGCCGGGGTTCTTCGAGCGGCTTGCCGACCTGACACGTTATCTGACGGAAGGACTCAGTGAGCGGGCGCTAAGGGCGGGAATTCCGTTCATGGCGCAGAGCGTCGGCGGCATGTTCGGGCTGTTCTTCACTCCCGAGGCGGAAATCACCCGTTTCGAGCAGGTCATGGCCTGCGACCAGGAGCGGTTTCGCCGCTTCTTCCATGGCATGCTGGAGGAAGGCGTCTATCTCGCCCCGTCAGCTTTCGAAGCGGGATTCGTCTCGATTGCGCATGACGAACCCGTGATCGACCAGACACTGGCAGCGGCGGACCGTGTTTTCGCCCGCCTCTAGGCGGAACGCTGCGGGCGAAGGCTGACGCGCCTGGGGGCGCGCTTGCGTGAAGCTCGCTGACGAATGTCAGCGCTTCATCATGTTGAAAAACTCGGCGTTCGTCTTGGTGTCCTTCAGTTTGCCGAGCAGGAATTCGCTGGCCGCCATTTCATCCATCGGCTGGAGTATCTTGCGCAGGATCCAACATTTCTGCAGCTCGTCCGCCGGCACCAGGTATTCTTCGCGGCGGGTCCCCGACCGGTTGATATTGATCGCCGGATACACACGTTTCTCGGCAATCTTGCGGTCCAGGTGCAGCTCCATGTTGCCGGTACCCTTGAACTCCTCGTAAATGACCTCGTCCATGCGCGACCCGGTATCGACCAGCGCTGTGGCGATGATGGTCAGGCTACCGCCCTCCTCAATGTTGCGTGCGGCGCCAAAGAAGCGCTTCGGCCGTTCCAGCGCATTGGCGTCGACACCACCGGTCAGGACCTTGCCCGAGGGCGGGATCACGGTATTGTAGGCACGTGCGAGGCGCGTGATGGAGTCGAGCAGTATCACCACATCCCGCTTGTGCTCGACGAGGCGTTTGGCCTTCTCGATCACCATCTCGGCGACCTGCACGTGCCGGGCGGGCGGTTCGTCGAAGGTGCTGGACACCACGACACCCTTCACGCTGCGCTGCATCTCGGTGACTTCCTCGGGCCGCTCGTCGATCAGCAGCACGATCAGGTAGCACTCCGGATTCTTCTCGGCGATTGATTGCGCCAGATGCTGCAGGATCATCGTCTTGCCGGCCTTCGGCGGGGACACGATCAAGCCGCGCTGCCCCTTGCCGATGGGCGCGATCAGATCGATCACACGCGCCGTCAGGTCCTCCGTCGTACCGTTGCCCAACTCCAGCGTGAAACGCTCGACCGGAAACAGCGGCGTCAGGTTCGAGAACAGGATCTTGTGCTTGGCGTTTTCGGGCGGCTCATAGTTGATCTGCTCGACCTTGAGCATCGCAAAGTAGCGTTCGCTGTCTTTCGGCGGCCTGATCTTCCCCGAAATGGTGTCCCCGGTCCGTAGACTGAACCGCCGGATCTGGCTGGGCGACACGTAGATGTCATCCGGACCGGCCAGGTACGAGCTGTCGGTCGAGCGCAGGAAGCCGAAGCCATCCTGCAAGATCTCCAGCACCCCGTCCCCATAGATATCCTCGCCATTTTTCGCGAGCTTCTTGAGCATCGAGAAAATCAGGTCTTGCTTCCGGGTGCGGGCCACGCCCTCGATGTCCATCGACTCGGCGAGTTGGATGAGTTCGGATACGGGCTTGCGCTTAAGATCGGTCAGGTTCATGGCGTTAGAGCACGGCAGGATGATGCGAGGAACGAGAGTCTTGGAGATCGGAAGGAAGATCCCGGGAAGGGAGCCTGAACAGGCGGGCTTCCGCGACGTACGCGGAGCGGGGATCTACAGATGTGAACGGTCGTAGGTTACCACACGGGCCGCGCCCCGTCCACCGTGATGGGACGAGAGGCAGCCTGTGGCGAAGAGCCGCAAATTTACAGGTGCGTATCCAGGAAAGCGGTCAACTGGGACTTCGACATCGCACCGACTTTGGTTCCCTCGACCTCGCCATTCTTGAACAGCATCAGGGTGGGAATACCGCGAACGCCAAACCGCTGCGGCGTTGTCGGGTTGTCATCGATGTTCAACTTGGCCACGGTCAGTTTGCCGGCGTAATCGGCAGCGATTTCGTCGAGTATCGGCGCTATCATCTTGCAGGGCCCGCACCATTCGGCCCAGTAGTCCACGAGCACGGGTTCCGGAGACTTGAGAACCTTCTCCTCGAACTCTCCATCGGTCAAATGCACAATGTTCGCGCTCACCATTAACTCCTTGATCTCAGCACCAATTCGCAAACGGGTCCGGGCAACGCCACGGACCGGAACCACATGTAGGCAGAATGAACCGGAATTTGAGCCTAAACCGGGCGATTTTGCAAGCCCAAGGGGCAGCCGCAGAACGAGCCAAGCGACTCCGAGCAAGGCCTGTAGCTTGGAAGCCAGGACGACCCGGCAACCTTAGTTGCGGTTTCGCCGCAAACCGTGAACGAGATGCTCTGCCGAGTCACCCCCCAGAGCCGACACCACGTGTGAGCGGGTCTGTGCTGCCAGTTCATCCCGCGCCTTACCGCTGGCGGTGACCGGCGGACAGAAGCTCAACTCAACGGCGATGCGCCTTTCCCCGAGCAAGCGCCAAAGATGCGGCAGAAAGTCATCATCCCCAACGAACGGGACATGCTCGCGGCCCGCGCCGTGATAACGGATCGCGACCGGCTGGACCCGGGCTCCGACCCGCACGGCCGGCCCGAACAACCGTGCGTGGAACCGCATTACTGCGGCCCCGGTACTGCTTGTGCCCTCGGGAAACAGGGCGACGGCCTGCCCTTGCCGCAACAGCCAGGTCATCCGGTCGGCCACCAGACCACTGCTTGCCAGATCGCCGCGCCGGACGAGCAGAGTTCCCGTACCCTTGGCCAGAAAGCCGACAAGGGGCCAAGTTCCCACTTCACTCTTGGCAACAAAAGTCAGTGGTCGGCAGGTGCCGAGCAGCACGATATCCAGCCAGGAAACATGGTTGCTGACCCACAAAGCCGCGTCGGGACACGGACGCCCTGTTACCCGCACGTTCACGCCCAGGATGCTCAGCAAGGCGCTATACCAAGCCACTTGGATAGCCCCTTCCAAACGGCGGGCGGGCAAGAGCGGAAGACAGCGAAGCACCGGGAAAAGCAGGCCGACAGTCGCCAAGCCAGCGGCGAACATGAGCCCGATCAGCGCGGCTCTAGACCATTGCAGAAATCGTCGCATGCTCGGCTTCCTTGACTCCGACGAAGCGGCGCTCGTAACGTTCCGCCAACCGGTCCAGCGACAGCAGGACGAATACATCCATGACGTTGAAATCAGGATCCCAGCAGGGATCGCCGCAGACCCAGGCGCCCAGCCTCAGATACGCCTGTAGCAGCGGTGGAATGCCACTCTCATCACGCTGGCAACGCTGTTGCGCGGGCACCGGGAGACGCGACCGCACGCCCAGTTCAGCCGGCCCCAACTGCGCCGGCGACAATTGGCTGTAGACCGCATCGACCGCAAAGCCGCTCGGGCCGGGCGGGATGCTCGCGCAGCCCATCAGATAATCGAAACCTCGTTGCGTGGCGTAGTCGGCCAATTCGGCCCACAGCGCCGCAATGATGACCCCTCCACGATATCCAGGCGCGACGCAGGTTCTCCCGATCTCGAGGAAACGGCCGGGACGCGCCAGCAGTCGGTCGAGTTCGAACTCGCTCTGCGAGTAAAATCGCCCGAGCCGCCGAGCCTCGGCGTCGCGCAACAGCCGCGTGCAGCCGATGACTCGATCGGACACCTGATCGACCACGACCAGATGATCGCAGTAGGCATCGTATTCGTCACAGTCGAGACCGGGTACCAGGGAGTGCAAACGAGCCCCCATCTCACCGGCAAAAACCTGGTAGCGCAAAGCCTGCGCCTTGCGCACCATTTCTCCGTCGCGCGCCAAGAGTGTGGCGAAGCGGCGCGATCGGGACGGCCGCGCCCCTGCAGTTGAGTCCAGCACTGTGCAATCTCCCGCGAGTTGGTAAATATCACGCCACCTTAGGGCAGGTGCGTGACAACTTGCGGAAGCTCAGATGACGCTAAGATGAAACGGCGCGGACCCGAGTCTCAGTCAGGCGTTACGGCGCGCAGGTCGTCGATTGCAGTAAATTCGTCGATGTGCCGCGGCGGTTGATTGAGGTCCGGCCTGCGGACGGCTATGGTCTGGCCTATCCCCTGACGCCGGGCGGACTGGAGCACTGCAAGGCTGTCATCGATGAGCACGCTCCGGTGCGGCAGGAACGGCTCGACCTCGTGCAGCCGCGTCCAGAAAACAGACGACTCCTTCGGCACACCGAGTTCATGTGAACAAACCTGTGCCGCGAAGAACCGATCCAGGCCGGTGCGGTCCATCTTCAGGGAAAGACTCGCCGGATGAGCGTTGGTGACCAACACGACACGCACCGGGAGTGCCTGCAAGGCTTGCAGGAAAGCCTCCGCGTACGGCATCACCGTAATGGCCGATGCGACTTCCCGCTTGAGCGCGATCAGGTCCAGCTCGAGTTCGGCGCTCCAGTAATCGAGGCAATACCAGGCCAGCGCACCCTCCTGGGTCTGATAGCGCGCCGTAATCCGTGCCTGAGCATCGAGAACGCTCAAGCCGCGGGCTTCGGCATAGCGACGCGGCACCAACTCGCGCCAAAAATAATTATCGAACCCCAAGTCCAACAAGGTGCCATCCATATCCAGAAACACCGTGTCGATCCTGCTCCAGTCAATCATCGGTTATGATCCTCCAAAGAAACATGATCCCAACCCGACGAATGTGAGCAGCAAGGGAACCTATTCCATGCCAATATCCAGAGAACCATCGCAATATCTCGAATCCGTTGTCGCCTTGACACGCGAAGCGGGAAAGAAAATCCTCGACATCTACGGCACCGACTTTCTGGTTGACCTGAAGGGTGATGATAGCCCGTTGACACAGGCCGATCTTGCGGCACACGAAAGTCTGGTCCGCGGCCTGGCGACCCTGCACCCCACTCACCCGATCATCTCCGAGGAATCCACCGCCGTCGCGCCGGAGATCCGTAAGGCCTGGCAATCCTGCTGGATGATCGACCCGCTCGACGGCACCAAGGAATTCATCAAGCGCAACGGGGAGTTTACCGTCAATGTTGCGCTGATCTTCGACGGTCAGCCGGTGCTCGGCGTGGTTTACGCGCCTGTGCTCGACCTCACGTATTTCGCCGCGGAAGGTTGCGGCGCCTACAAGCAGAGCGGAGACGAGGTTCCCGAGCCAATCCGCGTCAGGGACCGCCGCGGGGATAGGCTGACGGTCGTCGGGAGCCGGTCGCACCAGACCGAGGAACTGATGCAGTACCTTACCCGCCTGGGGGATCACGACCTGACATCCATGGGCAGCTCGCTTAAGTTGTGCCTCGTCGCCGAGGGCGCCGCGGACATCTACCCGCGTATCGGGTTGACGTCGGAATGGGATACGGCCGCCGCGCACTGCGTCGTGCGTGAAGCGGGCGGCCGAGTAACGGATCTCAAGGGACTGGAACTTCGCTACAACGAACGGGACACCTTCCTGAATCCCTACTTTCTGGCGTTCGGCGACAAGACGACAGACTGGTGCCAGTACGCGGAAGGGATCGCTGGCTGATCGAGCGTCTAGGCCAACTTCCGCAACTGCGTCGGCCCCGCCACGTCACCGGCGCCGTAAACGACACGCTCCCAGACTGACGCAATCCAACGGGGATCAACCCGAAGATCCCCTCCCAGCAGCCACTCCACCACGGCCTCGGCGACGCGCGGATAGACCACGCGTCGCGCCTGGCCGTGCTTCAGCCAGAAACCGACGCTTGCCGCATCGAGATCCGGCATAACCGTGCCGAACCCAAGCTGCTCCAGCGCGAGCGCATTCGATAGCTGTTCCAACTGCGCGTGCAGCGGCTTGACCAGAAGCTTTTTTCCCATTTGCAGGGCTTCGCTGGCAAGCTCGAAACCGGCGTTGCAGATGACCCCGACGCAGTCACGTAGGTCATCGTGGAAGCCGTCGCGCGACGGAGGTCGGACGTGGATATGGCTCGGCTTGTCAGCGACCGGACCGGTCCCGTAGACATAGAACTGAAAGTCAGTGAAGCCCTGCAGCAGTCGCACGATCATCCGCGCATCTTCGAAGGGCAGATAGACGAGGATTTTCTCCGGAGCGACGCGATCCGGCTCGGCGGGCGTCTCGATGATCGGCGGGAGAATGGGCTGGTCGAAGTGATGCCAGTGCAAGCCGAGACTGATGCTGGCAGGGGCAAACGACTTCATGACCGTCCGCGCCAGGAAATCGTCGCCGGTGCGCGGAATCGGGAACGCAAAAGCATACTGATGCCCGATCCCAACCGCCCGTACGCCCCTGAGTTTTGCCGCCCAGGCGGTCACGGGTTCGAAATCGGTGATGACCAGATCGTATTCCCTTACCGCCAGTCTGTGCACATCCCGAACAAATCCCGGCAGATCGTTATGGAGGGCGGTCCTGAAATAATCCACCTGACCCGCGTGAGTCTGGAAGGTCAGCCCGGCGCGCCATTCGAAATCGCCGAAAATTTCCATGTCGAACAAGCGGGACCACGGTCGCCCGGTAAACAAGAACGTCACCTCGGCCCCCGCGGCACGCAGCAAAGGCGCCATGACCCGAGCGCGCGTGATGTGGCCGTTGCCGGTCGCCTGAACGCCGTAAAGGATTTTCACTAGCCCAGCACCCGCAGACTCACCGCCGCGACCGTGATTCCCATGGTCATTCCGACCAGCACGTCGGTCGGGAAATGCACTCCGAGAGAGATCCTGGACAAGCCCACCAGGCCGGCCCACAGATAGCCCGGCCATAGCAGCACGGGGCAGAAATAGCCCAGCAGCGTCGCCATCAGGAACGCGGCAGAGGTGTGCCCGGACGGGAAGCTGAAGCGGTCCGATGGAACAATGAGACTACGAAAGTTCGGCAGTGCCTGTTGTGGCCGCCCCCGCCTGAAGCCCTGCTTCAGCAACAGATAGCAACTCCGCTCGATGACGAAGGCGGCCGTGGCGCACGACAGGAACAGGGAGGCTGAGGGGAGTTCCGACCGATATCCATAGCAGTACAGGCCGATCAGCAGGTAGAGGTAACCGTCACCGGTGCGCGAAATCCACCGACTAACGCGAGCGCAGCGGCTAACCGGCCGGCAACCCATGAACCAGTTGAACATGACGACGTCATATTGATGAATCGTCTGGATTAGCTTCATGATCGGATCCTCAGCGCCATTGTCAGCACGAGACAGTAGGCTTACCGCATGAAACTATTCGGACAATCACTTGACCATTCAGTGACAGAATGCAGACAAAGCCCAATGAACATGCGTCCAAACTCGCCCAGACCTGACCTTCATACCGGAGGGATCGCCCCATGAGTACGGCCCGGGTCGCGTTGATTACCGGCGCAGGAAGGCGGCTCGGGGCTGCGATTAGCGCGGCCTTGCATGATGCCGGCTACCACGTCGTGCTGCATTGCAGGCATTCCGTAGCCGACGCCGCGGCACTCGCGGAAAGTCAGAATGCGAAACGGATGAATTCGGCGCGCGTCATTCAGGGCGATCTGCGGGATGTCGCCGCACTACCGCAACTGGTCGCGACCGCTTTTTCGTTCTGGGGTGCGCTGGATGTGCTGGTCAACAACGCGTCAGTGTTCTATCCGACCCCGTTCGAAACAGCGACTGACGCGATGTGGGAGGATCTGCTCGGAACCAATCTCAAGGCCCCCTTCTTTTTGGCCCGCGCGGCCGCACCCTATCTCACGAAGTCCGGCGGAACCATCGTCAACCTCTGTGACATCCACGCCGAACACACGCTCGAAGGCTATTCCATCTACAGCATCAGCAAAGCCGGCCTTGTGGCGCTGACCAAGAGCCTAGCGAAAGAACTGGCCCCAAGCGTTCGCGTCAACGGCGTCGCTCCCGGCGCGATACTCTGGCCGGAAAGCGCATCGAACCCCGAAGAGGAAAGGCAAATCCTGGCACGAGTGCCGTTGGCACGCACCGGATCTCCCGGCGACATTGCGAATGCGGTCGCATTCCTTGTCGATCGAGCGCCCTACGTCACGGGACAGATACTGGCCGTCGACGGCGGACGCACCCTGTTCAATTAGGCATGAGCCGCAGGTCCAGACGCCGCTGTCGCAGGCAGCGCTTGTCGAACGCTGCCCACAGTGTGGCGAAGCTGGTACCCAGCTCAGGGTGGACAAGATCCGCGGCCAATTCGGTTAAAGGTTCCAGGACAAAGGCATAGCGCGTAATGTCATCTCTCGGTATTCGAAGACTCCCGGCCTCGAACACCGCGTTGCCGTAGAGCAGCAGGTCGAGATCAAGCGTACGCGCCGCAAACTTGTCGTCAGCGCGGATTCGCCCCACGTGGGCCTCGATCATCGTCAGGCGTTCCGCCACTTCCAGCGCTGGCAACGTGCAGTCGAAACCGACGACCAGATTAAAAAAAGGATCGCCGACAAAGCCAACGGCTTCGCTCTCATAAACGCTGGACAAGCGCAGGGGACCAAATTCCCGACCGAGTCTCTGCAGGCCGGCACCGATGCTCAATTCCCGGTCGACGTTGCTGCCGACGCCGACGAAAATCTCAGGCACCCGCGCACCCGCGCTCGATGATGATGCCGACATCACTCGCTCCGCTGATGGCCCCTTTCTTATTTACGGTCAAGCGCAACCAGGGGATGGAGAATTCCCCGAGCAAAAGGTCGGCCACGCGTTCGGCCAGCGTCTCAACCAACAAAAACTCGCTGCTTTCCACGAATCCAATCAGGCGTTTCGACAACGCCTTGTAATCCAGTGTGTCGGCAATGTCGTCCGATGCCGCGGCTTTGCGGATATCGGTCCCCATCTCGAGATCAAGGATCACAACCTGCTTGATAACGCGCTCCCAGTCGTAGATGCCGATCGTCGTCTCGATCTGGAGTCCGCGTAGAAATATAATGTCCACCGCTCTCTATTCCCCTATGTTTCCGCCGGCATTGGTAACACACAACTTCGCCGACTGACAACCGACAGACCGCACTCATGATCAACTGGTTCCTAGTGCCCCTGGCCTATCTGCTGGGCTCCGTGTCGACGGCCGTCATCGTCAGCCGGATCGCCGGCCTGCCGGATCCGCGCGAGCAAGGGTCGAAAAATCCCGGTGCGACGAACGTGCTTCGCCTGGGCGGCAAAAAGGCCGCGGTCATCACCTTGCTCGGGGATGCCGCCAAAGGGTTGTTGCCGGTACTGATCGCGAAAAGTCTCGGCGCGGAACCGACGGTCATCGCGGCGACCGGCCTGGCGGCATTCCTCGGCCACCTGTTCCCTGCGTTTTTCAACTTCAAGGGCGGCAAAGGAGTTGCGACCGCATTGGGCGTGCTGCTCGGGTATTCGAGTTGGGTCGGCCTGGCGGCCGCACTGACTTGGCTAGGAATGGCCGCCGCATTCCGCATTTCCTCACTGTCGGCCCTGGTCGCGTCACTTTTGGCCCCGGCCTATTCCTGGTTCCTGATCGGGTCACCGGAGTTGGCAGCTGCGACGGCCGCGATGTCGGCATTGCTGATCGTTCGACACCGGGCCAACATCCAACGACTGCTACGCGGGGAAGAGGGCCGCATCGGCCGCTGAGGGCGGCAGGACAAGGGCTGGCTGGGTCGCCGTGAGACGGACTCAGAGCGGAGCCAGACTGTCCAACGGCCAGCGCGGGTAAGCCGCAATCCGAAGCGGCTCGGCGTGTCCGGCAAGGAGGCGCTGGCAGCCGGCATAGGCGATCATGGCGCCGTTGTCGGTGCAGAACTCGAGCCGTGGGAAATAGACCCGAACCCCTTCCTCCGCCGACATCGCGAGCAGCGCGCTCCGCATCGCGCGGTTGGCGCTGACGCCGCCCGAGACGACCAGGCGTTGCAACCCGGTTTCACGCAGCGCCCGGCGGCATTTCACCAGTAGCGTATCCACCACGGCGGCTTGAAACTCCGCGGCGACATCGGCACGTACGCCCGCGTTGTCGGGGTGAGCGGCGAGCACCTGCAGCACGTGGGTCTTCAGACCGCTGAAGCTGAAGCCGAGTCCCGGACGGTCGGTCATCGGCCGCGGGAAACGGAAACGTCCCGGCATACCGCGCTCCGCCAGCGCGGCCACCGCGGGTCCGCCCGGGTAACCGAGCCCAAGCATCTTGGCCACCTTGTCGAAAGCCTCACCCGCCGCGTCATCCAAGGACTCGCCCAGAATGCCATAACGACCGATACCGGCAACGTCGATCAACTGGGTATGCCCTCCGGATACCAGCAAGCACAGGAATGGGAAGTCCGGCCGATCCACCTCCAGCAACGGAGCAAGCAGATGCCCCTCCATGTGATGTACTGCCAGCGCTGGCACATCCAGGGCCCAGGCAAGCGCCCGGCCAGTGGCCGCGCCGGCCAGTAAAGCCCCCACCAGCCCGGGGCCGGCCGTGTAGGCGATACCATCGAGCTCCGAGCGCCCGATCCCGGCCGCCGAGAGCACCTCGCGCAGGAGTGGCAAAAGCTTGCGAATATGGTCTCGGGACGCCAGTTCGGGAACCACCCCGCCGTAGTCCGCGTGGAGTTGAACCTGACTGTGGAGCGCGTGCGCCAGCAGGCCGTACCGGCTGTCGAATACGGCCAGACCGGTTTCGTCGCAGGAGGTTTCGATCCCGAGCACCCGAAACGAAGTGTTGCTTTGCATGACCACCCGTTTATAATCTCTCGTTTTTCCAGGTCGGGCTGTCTTCAGGCCCGTAGTTTGAGTAGCTTGAGGAGCCCCGGGAAGTCATTCATGCCGTCCATCAGAATCAGAGAAAACGAACCTTTCGAAATTGCCATTCGCCGCTTCAAACGTGCCTGCGAAAAGGCTGGCGTACTGTCCGAAGTGCGGCGCCGTGAATTCTACGAGAAACCGACCGAAGAGCGGAAACGGAAGGCAGCAGCAGCCGTAAAGCGGCATTTGAAGAAGCTCTCCCGCGAGCGTTTCGCATTGCAAAACCTTCGTAAGGGCCGTCCCCAGGTCTGATTCGCCGGTGCGTACACCCCCGCATGAGTGACTCATCCCTCACACTGAAGGAGCGGCTGCAGGCCGACGTGAAGTCGGCAATGAAGTCGGGCGACAAGGCGCGCCTCGGCGCGCTGAGGCTGGCCATGGCGGCCATCAAGCAGCGCGAGGTGGATGAACGCGTCGAACTCGATGATGCGGCAGTCATCGCCGTGCTCGACAAGATGCTGAAGCAGCGACGGGAATCGATCAGTCAGTACGAAAAAGGCGGACGGCAGGACTTGGCCGAAATCGAGCGCGCTGAAATCGAAGTGCTCCAGCCGTTCCTCCCCCATCCGCTGAGCGAAGCCGAGTTGACAAGCCTCATTGAGGACGCGTTGAATCGGACAGCCGCGAACGCCATCGGCGACATGGGAAAAGTTATGGCAATTCTGAAGCCAGCGCTGCAGGGCCGCGCCGATCTGGCGGCCGTTAGCAAAACCGTTCGCACCCGTTTGGGGGCGTGAAGCGAGGTCGGGCAAACCCCATCGAGACCCGCTGCAGCTAGATGGCTGGACGCTTCTCACCCCAGTTCCTCGAAGACCTGCTAGCGCGCATCGACATTGTCGACCTGATCGACTCCCGAGTCAGCCTCAAGGCCAGCGGCACCAACTTCACCGCCTGCTGCCCCTTCCACACCGAAAAGACCCCGAGCTTCACGGTCAACCGACCGAAGCAGTTCTACCACTGTTTCGGCTGCGGTGTGCACGGTGATGCGATCGCTTTCCTGATGGCCTTCGAACGCCTGTCGTTTCCGGAAGCAGTCGCCAGCCTGGCACACAGCGCCGGTGTCGCACTGCCCGACACCCCTCCGGACGACCCGCGTCTTGCTGCCGAGCGGCGCCGCACGCAGAAGCTCTTCGAAATCCAGGACCGCGCTGCGCAGTTCTATGCACGCCAACTCAAAAGCCACCCGCATGGGCGCCGAGCGCTAGATTACCTAAGTCAACGCGGCATCAGCGCGGCGAGCATCGACCGCTTCCGCCTGGGTTATGCACCACCCGGCTGGAGCAACCTGCCGCCGGAGTGGGACCAGGACGACCTGCGGGAAGCCGGCCTCATGATCGCCCGAGAGCGTTCGCAATACGATCGCTTCCGTGACCGGATCATGTTTCCGATTCGCGATCGCCGGGGACGCACGATCGGCTTCGGCGGCCGGGTTCTGGATGACTCAACGCCTAAGTATCTGAATTCCCCGGAGACCGCGATGTTCAAGAAACACCGTGAGGTCTACGGCCTGTCCGAAGCGCTGGAAGCCCAGCGTAATCCGCAGCAGTTCCTCGTCGTCGAAGGTTACCTGGATGTCATTGCGCTGGCCCAGTTCGGCTTCACATCCGCGGTGGCCACGCTGGGGACGGCGATCTCAGAGGACCACATTTCCCTGTTGTTCCGCCACGCCGACGAACTCGTGTTCTGCTTCGATGGCGACGCCGCAGGGATCAAGGCCGCCTGGAAAGCGGTGCTGGCGACCCTCCGCATCCTACCGGACGGCAAGACGACGCGCTTTCTCAGGCTGCCAGACGGCCACGATCCGGACTCCCTCGTGCGCCAGGAAGGCATGGAGACCTTCGGGAATCGCGTTGCCGCAGCGCCCCCCTTGTCCGACTACTTTTTCTCCGAATTGGGGCGGACCACCGCCGATCTGAATACGATCGAAGGACGCGCGAAACTCATCAAGATTGCGACACCGCTGCTGCAGGGCATCAAGCCTGGCCCGTTTCGTCAGATGATGCTGGGGAAACTCGGGGAATTGACCACCCGGAAGGGAACGCCCGTTCCAACCCGGCGCTGGCAGGGGCGCCCACAGCGCCCCGCATCCTCACCCCGCCCCTCGGTACTCCTGCGTATGTTGTCGCTGCTCATAGCGCATCCGCGCCTGGCCAGCCTGATCGACGAGGACAGTCAGGCGAGCGCGGCCGCAGACCCCCGCCTGGGGCGCCTCTTCACGGCGATCATGTCGTTCCTGAGCGCACACCCGGCCGCAGCCGACACCGACCTCCGCGCCTATCTGCTGGGCATGCCCCAAAACGCGTTGATCGACGAGGTGCTAGCGCAGGATGCACTCGTGCCCGAAGGGGGTCTGGAGGCGGAGTTCGAGGGGAGTTTGCGACGCATCGTGGCACAAGCCCTCGACAGGCGTCACGACGAACTGATTCAAGGATCGCGCTCCCGCGCTCTCACACAGGACGAACGTACTGACCTCCGCCAGATCGATGAACTGGGTCGGAAACTGCTGTCCGGCGGACTAAACGCGCAGGAGCGCGCGGAGATACGACGCCTGATAGCCCGAATCGACCGCCAGATTTGACACATCATGCACCGACAGCGATAATTTCGCGTTTTCAGTCTTTCCAAGAATCGAGGTTTCGCTTTGGCCAACATTGCCTCCGCCAAAAAACGCGCTCATCAATCCGAGGAACGCCGCGCTCGCAACATGGCGCAGCGCAGCCGCCTCCGGACCTACATCAAGAAGGTTTTGCTCGCCGTGGAAAGCGGTGACGTGGCTCAGGCTCAGACCGCCTTCCGGGAGGCTGTACCGGTGATCGACTCGTCGGTGAACAAGGGCCTGATCCACAAGAACAAGGCGGCCCGCAGCAAGAGCCGTCTGAACGCCCGCGTCAAGGCGCTGGCGCTTGGTTCAGCAGCATCAGCCGCTAGCTGACCACGAGGTTGTCGCGGTGGATGAGCTCCGACTCGTCCACCCAGCCCAAACAAGCCTCGATTTCGCTGCTCGGCCGCCCCATGATGCGCTGGGTTTCGTCCGCTCCATAGTTGACCAAACCCCGGGCGATCTCAACGCCACTTGAATCGAGGCAGGCCACCAGATCCCCGCGCCTGAACTCACCCTCGACCGCGGTCACACCGATGGGCAGGAGGCTCCGCCCCTCGCCACACAAAACGCGCACGGCGCCGTCGTCCAGGCGAACCGCGCCCTTCAATTTCAGCTGACCCGCCAGCCAGCGCTTGCGCGCCAGCATGGGTGAGATATCCGGAATCAGGAACGTTCCGACCTCCTCACCGCGAAGGACCCGAGCCAGCACCTCGTGCTCGCGACCGCAGGCAATCACCGTCGCGGTACCGGAACGCGCCGCCAGACGCGCGGCCCGCAGCTTGGTTATCATGCCACCGCGCCCCAGACCACTCCGACTGTCACCGACCATGGCCGCGAGGCCCGGATCGTTGATGCTGGCCTGCGTGACCAATGCGGCGTCCGGATACAAGGTCGGATCCCGCTCGAACAGGCCCTGTTGATCGGTGAGGATGATCAGCAACTCCGCCTCGACCGAATTCGCCACCAAGGCCCCGAGCGTATCGTTGTCGCCGAAGCGGATCTCATCGGTTGCGACCGCATCGTTCTCGTTGATGATCGGGACAGCGCCGAGTTCCAGCAGCGTCAGCAGCGTACTGCGCGCATTGAGGTACCGCTGTCGGTCCGACAGATCGTCGTGGGTCAGCAAGACCTGGGCGGTAGGTAGCTGGTGCACCTGAAACAAGGTTTCATAGGTCTGCACGAGACCCATTTGCCCTACCGAAGCCGCGGCCTGCAGCCGATGCAATGAACGAGGCCTTACCTTCCAGCCAAGCCGGCTCATCCCCTCCGCAACCGCGCCCGACGACACTAGAACGACCTGGCGCCCGGAGCGACACAGCTGCGCGATTTGGTTTACCCAGCCCGTGACAGCCGAGTGATCGAGGCCGCGCCCGCCGCCGGTCAGCAGCGCGCTGCCGATCTTGACGATGACGCGTTTAGTCCGGTGAAAGTCCGTCCGGCTCTGCATATTCCGTATCCGCGCGTTCGAGAAAACTCATGATGTCGAAGACCATCTGTCGCAAACCGTCTCCGCGCAAAGCGGATATGCGGTAAACCGGACCTTGCCAGCCCAACGCCGCAATGATCTCGTCACAGCGCGCCGCCGCCTCGACAGCGGTCCAGGTATCGAGTTTGTTCAGCACCAGCCAGCGCGGTTTCAGGTCGACACCCTGCCCCCATTTAGCGAGTTCGGCATCCACTTTGGCAAAAGCGGAGATCGGTTCGTCATCGCTGACGATGCCCACATCGAGCACATGCAGCAACAGATGCGTGCGAGCGAGATGGCGGAGAAACTGAACGCCGAGCCCTGCACCTTCGGCCGCCCCCTCGATCAACCCAGGAATGTCGGCTACCACGAAACTCTGCTCGTCGTCGACGCGCACCACGCCAAGGTTGGGATGCAGGGTCGTGAAGGGGTAGTCGGCGACCTTCGGCTTGGCTGCGGAGATGGCCCGAATCAGGCTCGATTTCCCGGCGTTGGGCATGCCGAGCAGACCGACGTCAGCGATGAGTCGCAATTCGAGCAGCAGATCGCGTTTTTCACCGGGAGTGCCAGGGGTCGCGCGCTGTGGCGCGCGGTTGGTACTGCTCTTGAATCGCGTGTTGCCCAGACCGTGGAAACCGCCTCGCGCCACGACCAACCGCTGTCCGGCCACCGTAAGGTCGCCCAGTTTTTCGCCGGTTGCCGGATCGTGCACCACCGTGCCTACCGGCACCCGCAATACACAGTCTTCGCCGCGGGCTCCGGTGCAGTTCGCTCCGCCCCCTTTCTCGCCCCGCCCGGCGCGATGGACCGTGTGAAAACGGAAGTCGACCAGGGTGTTCAGGTTCTCGGCAGCGTCAAGTATGACATCCCCGCCGTCCCCGCCATCACCCCCGTCGGGACCACCGAAGGGAACGTACTTCTCGCGACGGAAGCTGACGCAGCCGTTGCCGCCATCGCCTGCTTCGACCCGAATGCGAACTTCGTCTACGAATTTCATTCGTGCATAGAAAAAGCCCCGGCAGCCGGGGCTTCTTGCGTTACTGAGCGCTGCCTGCGAGCGAGGCAGGCGTGTATGGCAGCACGACGGCCGTCAGTTACTACCGTGCACCGGCACCCGCCAGGCGGCGGCACAGCCGAAAGGATCAAGCGACGATGCTGACGTACTTCCTCTTGTCCGCACCCTTCACCCGAAACTGCACCTGACCGTCGGCCAAAGCGAACAGCGTGTGGTCCTTGCCCAGACCCACGTTTTCACCGGGATGGAACTTGGTTCCGCGCTGCCGGATGATGATGTTTCCGGCTTGCACGAACTCACCGCCGAAACGCTTTACGCCCAGCATTTTGGGCTTTGAATCGCGACCATTACGGGAACTGCCGCCCGCCTTCTTGTGCGCCATGGGTAGATCTCCTGATTGCTGGCTAGCCCGAGATGCCGTCGATTCGGATCTCGGTGTAGTTTTGGCGGTGCCCCATCTGTTTCATGTGGTGCTTGCGGCGCCGGAACTTGATGATTCGGATCTTCGGGTGCCGACCATGCGCGGTGACGGTCGCGGTGACCTTGCCGCCTTCGATGAACGGCCGGCCGACCCGGTTACCCTCTTCGCTAGCGATCATGAGCACGCGATCGAGCTCGATGACCTGACCTGCCTCGGCGGCGAGGGTTTCGATCCGCAGGGTCTCCCCTGGCGCAACCCGGTACTGCTTGCCACCCGTCTGAATTACCGCATACATGCCAACACTCCGCGTCGGTTTGTTACCGAAAGCCGCGCATGGTACAGCGAAAGGTCCGCAAGCGTCAACGACGGCCGGCACCGCGCGCCTTCGCTCAAGCGCGCCGCCGTGGGTCGGGCGCGAGCCGGGCTGCTCGTGACCCTCTCCGTGCTTGCATTTTTTGGGAACATTCTTTATA
The DNA here is from genome assembly GCF_054172105.1 of Methylolobus aquaticus. Classification (NCBI taxonomy): domain Bacteria; kingdom Pseudomonadati; phylum Pseudomonadota; class Gammaproteobacteria; order Methylococcales; family Methylococcaceae; genus Methylolobus; species Methylolobus aquaticus. The sequence continues at coordinate 62,953 of NZ_JBSYXP010000004.1, read as the reverse complement.
AAAACGCGGTGCCCTCAGGGCATAAACAAAGAAGCTTGTTATCTGACTTCGTACTAAGAAAGAGGAGGATTTATGAAAAAGGTACTGGTCCTGCTGAGCCTGGTCATGATGTCTCTGGGCGTCGTGGGTTGCGGCAACTCTCCCGATGGCGACAAGCAAAAGCTCGAATCTTCGTTCAGCTCGCTGCGCTGATCTTCGCTTCCGGATTGCCGGTTGCCTCGCCTGAACAACAACGAAGCGCTTACTAGCGAACAAACCACAAGCGAGAGGCAACGCGAGAGAATAGAGCCCGAGCATAGACTCGGGCTTTTTTATGGCCAACGGCGTCCGGGGGAAAGGTCTAAACGGCATCGGCTTGGGGAATCGGCGTACCCCAGCCCATCCGCCCCTATCGCTTTACTTAGATCGCTGACGCGTTTCTTCCTTGACAGCAGGTCAGCAACGGGTAACATATCGCCGCGATAGCAGCCGGATATCAATCTGCAGCCTATTCTGACTAAACTCCACTCAACTAAGGTAGGTAAAATGGGAGCTATACTCGATCTGGTCGAAAAAATGAGATCCCCGATGGGCATCGTGGTCACGATCGCCATCATTGCTATTGGTGTATTCTTCATTCGTTGGGTGTTTTCCGACAACGACAAGCAGTAAGCTGCGGGTGCGAGGCAAGCGTAGGGCGTGCCTCCAAAACAGCCGCATTAGTTTGCGCGTCTACTGCCCTTGCCCCGCAACGTTTCTGTCAGATAAAGCTGGAGCATACCGGCTTCAGCACGAAGAATTCGGTCAGTCACTATCGCCCCCGGCGTTCGCGTGTCGCAACCCGCGATCTTTAGTGGATAGTTTCAAATGCTAATCCTGGTCACGGGCGGGACCGGATTCATCGGGCGCTCTCTCTGCAACCGACTGTTGGCTGACGGCCACTCGGTCGCTGTACTGAGCCGGCAGCCCGCCAAAGTGGCGGGCCTGTTCGGTTCGAATGTTAGCCCTGTTCAGCCACATAGCCTGGCAGGCACCCTGCAACGGTGCGATGCCGTCATTAATCTGGCTGGAGCACCGATCTTCGGCCCGCGTTGGTCCGCCGCGCGCAAACGCGTGTTGCTGGACAGTCGGGTCGCTCTGACCGACCAGCTCGTCACCCAAATCGCGGACCAGCAAAATCGGCCGCGCATACTGCTCAGCGGATCGGCGATTGGCTACTACGGCGATCGCGGCGATGTGTCGCTCTCCGAAACCACCACTCCCTCCGACGGATTTCCCCACGAGTTGTGCGCTGCCTGGGAACGCGCGGCTGGCTGGGCTACCGAACTCGGTGTCCGCGTCTGCACGCTGCGAACGGGGCTGGTTCTGGGACCTAAAGGCGGTCTTCTGCAACGCATGTCGCTACCGTTTCGGCTCGGTCTCGGGGGTCGACTCGGCACCGGTCGTCAATGGATGTCCTGGATTCACATCGACGACCACGTCGAGGCGATGCTCGCGCTGTTGAACACGCCGCACGCTCAAGGCCCCTACAATCTGACTGCGCCGACCCCTGTCACGAATAGGGTGTTCACCGAAGCGCTCGCGCGCCAATTGCATCGGCCAGCCATAGCCCACCTTCCGGCCCCGCTACTGCGACTGCTGCTAGGCGAAATGGCGGAACTACTTCTTGCCAGTCAAAAGGTCATGCCACAACGCTTGACGGAGGAATTGGGCCTCGTCTTCAAGTTTCCAACGCTGGAACTTGCGTTGTCCGACTGCCTGAAGCCCTCCTGAACCGGTCTACCCGGCGCGTCTCGGACGGTGGCTGTTTGGCGTGTGACCGCACGAACTGACAGGGCGGACTTTCTCGTAATGCTAAACCTGATCTGAGCCGGTGCGAGTCCTGATCACGGGAGCCTCTGGCTTCGTCGGGCGCGCGCTCTGTCACGCCCTGAGCCGTGCAGGCTTGTGCGTCCGAGGCGCAAGCCGCAGGCCGCTGTCTGTCTCCGAGGATACCGAGGCCGCGTTGGTCGAGGAACTCGGACCAGACACCGATTGGTCCGCGGCACTGGCGGGCGTCGATGCCGTCGTACATTTGGCCGCCAGAGTGCATGTCATGCACGACCCATCAGCCGACCCGCTGGCTGAGTTCCGCCGGGTCAATGTCCTGGGCACGAAGGCGCTGGCGCGCGCTGCTGTGCGATCCGGCGTTCGCCGTCTCGTTTTCGTCAGTTCGATCAAGTCCATGGGAGAGCGGACACTGCCCGGACAGTCGTTTGACGAGAACGATCGCGCCGAACCGCTCGATCCCTACGGCATCTCAAAGTGGGAAGCAGAACAAGCGTTGACCGAAATCGCCGCGGAAACCGGCCTCGAAGTCGTCATCGTCCGCCCGCCGCTGGTCTACGGGCCGGGTGTCCGCGCCAATTTCCTGGGCCTGATGAAGCTTGCGTCCCTCGGCCTGCCGCTGCCGGTTGCCCGTCTCGACAACCGCCGCAGCCTCGTCTACCTGCCCAATCTGTGCGACGCGCTATTGCGGTGCACCATCGATCCACGCGCCGCCAATCAGCTGTTCCTGGTAGCCGATGACGAACCTCTCTCGACGCCCGAACTGATCCGCGCACTAGCGCCGTCACTGGCGGCCAAAACACGGCTGCTGGCCGTGCCGCCTGCCATGCTGAGGTTCGCGGCGGTCCTGACCGGCCAATCGGCCGTGTTTTCGCGACTTTCGGAGTCGCTCGTCATCGACAGCCGCAAAATTCGCGAGCATCTTGACTGGACGCCCCCGTTCTCGGCGCGGGAAGGGCTGGCCGTGACCGCGCAGTGGTACCGAAGCGGCCGGAACGCCTGATCTGCTGCCAGGCAGTTCAGCGCCCGCTCTGTTCCATCTCATCCACCATCTCGGCGAGCGCGTGCCCCAAGAACACCGGATATGGCTCCGCCCGTTCCAGTGTTTGCAAGGAGTCCGGCAGTTTTTGCAACTGTTGGGCCACTCGCGCGCGAATTTCATTGAGTGGTTCAGTTGCCGAGATCCGTTGCCCGCCGCGCATGACCTCAGTCAACAACGGCTCCCCCTCGGCCGCATGATCACAGAGTTCGATGACGTCTTGCCGCATCCTGCCAGCCTCGTCGAAGGCACGAAAGACCTGCTTTTGCCCCGGCAGCGTCTGACGGCCAGGAGAGCGCTTGCGGCGCGGACGACCCGCATACTCTTCGAGTTTGTAGGCGCAATTCAGCACCGGCACATCCGCAGACGTCACAAGCTGTGTTCCTATCCCAAAGCCGTCGATCGGCGCCCCAGCCGCCATTAGATCGTGGACGGCATACTCGTCCAGATCCCCGCTAACCACCACCTGGCATTGCGTCAGTCCCCCTTTGTCCAAGATGTCCCGGGTGCTGCGCGAAAGAGCCATCAGGTCACCGCTGTCGATCCGGACTCCCTGGAGACCGAACCCCTGCTCAAGCAGGCACGGTGCCAGCTGGACGAGTGTCTGCGCGGCCCGCAACGTGTCGTAGGTATCAATCAGCAGAACCGTCGGTACCGGCTGGGACGTGACGAAACGCACAAAGGCCTCGGCTTCGCTGTCATGGGCCATCACATATGAATGCGCCATCGTCCCAAACAGCGGAATGCCGAAACGCCGGCCTGCGAGCACATTCGATGTCCCTGCAAAACCTGCGAGATAGCTCGCGCGGGCTGCCAACAAACCGGCTTCCGCGCCGTGAGCTCGGCGTAGGCCAAAATCGACCACAGTCCGGCCACGCGCAGCGATCACCGACCGTACGGCTTTCGATGCGATCATCGTCTGGAACTGCAGTAAGTTGATCAGGCGCGTTTCGACAATCTGAGCCTCGGGAAGCGGCGCCGTGATCCGGACCAGCGGCTCGTTCGGGAAGCAAATCGTGCCTTCCGGCATTGCCGAAACATTGCCCGTGAAGCGCAAGTCTCGCAAATACTCGAGGAAGTCAGCGGCAAAATGACCCGTGGATCGCAGCCAGTCACAGTCCTCGGCGCTGAACGCCAGCCCGGACAGATACTCAAGCAGTTGTTCCAGACCGGCCGCGACGAAAAAATTCCGTGACGATGGAAGCGAGCGAATGAAGAACTCGAAACTGGCGGTTTCAGTCAACGACTCGCGGAAATACCCCTGCAGCATGGTTAGCTGATAGAGGTCCGTCAACAGCGCATCGCCAGCCGCCATCACAACCCCAACTGATCGAATGAAATGAAACGCGCTCCAGCCGCAGCCATGCGTTCGATCGCCCGTGCGCCGTCGCCGGGGTGCCGGTCCATGGCAGCAATCGCGTCGACCAGCACGATGACGGCGTAGCCGCGGTCCAGTCCATCCAGCACCGTCTCGAGCACGCAGTACTCAGTGGCGAGACCGCCGACGAACAGGCGATCGATCCCATTGCTTGCCAGCCTGACCTGCAGACCATCCGCGCCGAAACCCGAGAAATCTTCCCGATCCGCCGTCACAGCCTTGTCGACGACAGGGCATTGATGGGGCAAATGCAGCTGTTCCGGAAAGCGGGCGCCGGTACTGCCCGCGACACAGTGTGCCGGGAACGAACCGCCCTGTTCCCGGAATGAACAATGGGTTGGCGGATGCCAATCGCGCGTCGCAATAACTGTCAGACCATGCCGCGCGAAAGCGGCGACGTAACGGTTCAGAGGCTCGATCACCCGATCGCCGTCGGGAACCGGCAACGCGCCGCCTTTCAGGAAATCATTCTGCACATCGATGACGATCAGCGCGTCACCGATACCCAACTCCAGCGACTGACTGTGCTGCTGCGACATGCAAACACCCACCGAGAAACCATGTCGGACATGTTATGCCGGTATAATTTCAAGTCTCGGCTGGCGACTCAAGCCCGGAGCGGCCAGACGCCCGGCAAGCTACGGTCAGCCCCACTAAAACTGAAGGAGAGCGCATCATGACGACGGTCCAATTGAAGGTACAGGGAATGAAATGCGGCGGCTGCGAAAACAATGTCAAGGAAGCGGTCGGAGCGTGCCCTGGCGTCAAGTCGGTGAATGCGTCACATAAGGAATCCCGGGTCGAAGTCGAATACGACGAAGGCATCGCCGATGTGGCGGCCATTCGCAAGGCCATCGTCGAACGCGGTTTCGTGGTGTCCGACTAAGCGGGAATTCGACCCGAGCCGGCTTACCGCCCGGACCCGGGTGCCTCTTGCATGACACACTTCCCGATTGCTTTTCCATGGCACTTGGCGTCCAATAGCGCGCCGTGATGACGCTGCCTCGACGGCCTCCTGCCGCCTGAGACAGCCAGATCGCCTCGCTTGCACCCCAAGACCGCGGCCACTCGTGGTGACAAAGGGCGGTTACGAGACACAACCCCACCCACGGGAAACGCCAAGGGAATGACTTGAATTGACGAGGCAGCCTATGAGACCACCGGTACACATTGCCGTAACGGGCGCCGCGGGACAGATTAGCTACGCCCTAATCTTCCGCCTGATCGCCGGTGACCTGCTCGGCCCAGAACAGCCGATCGTGCTGCGGTTACTGGACGTGCCGGATGCCATCGGCGCCCTGCAGGGCATCGTCATGGAACTGGTCGACTGCGCCTCCCCTCTGCTGGACGACGTCGTCATCACCAGCACGCCCCAGATCGCCTTTCAGGATGCGGACCTCGCATTTCTGGTCGGCGCCCGACCGCGCACTCAAGGCATGGAACGGCAGGATCTGCTGATCGTCAATGCCGGTATTTTTTCGGAACAGGGCAAGGCGCTGAACGAAACCGCGAAGGAAACGATCAGGATTCTGGTCGTCGGCAACCCGGCCAACACAAACGCCCTGATCGCCATGACCAATGCCCCGAGATTACCGCCAGCCGCATTCTCCGCGATGACGCGTCTCGACCACAACCGTGCGGTAAGCCAATTGGCAATGAAATGCGCCTGCAGGGTTGGCGAGGTACGCCGCGTTGCGATCTGGGGCAACCATTCAACCACCCAGTTTCCGGACATTCATCACGCGATCATCCGTGGACAACCGGCGCTGGACTGCGTCGACTTCGACTGGTACGTGCAGGATTTCATCCCCACGGTGCAAAAACGCGGTGCGGTGGTCATCGAGGCCCGAGGCAAGTCGAGCGCTGCTTCAGCCGCCAACGCAGCGATCGATCAGATGCGGAACTGGCTCTATGGGACGCCGGACGGTGACTGGACCAGCATGGCGATTCCATGCCAGGGCCAGTACGGCATGGCAGACGACTTGGTGTTCTCCTTCCCGGTGACCACCCATGACGGCCACTACCAGGTTGTTCCGGGACTCGAACTGAACGAATTCAGTCGCAAGCAACTCGCGCTCACCGAACGGGAGTTACTGATAGAACGGGAGATGGTTGCCCACTTGTTGTAAGCGCGTTCGCCATGTTTGCGTTCGATCAATCGTCGCGATTCAGCAGCTTGACAATGTAGCCACCGGATTTCTCATCGTATTCCAGACCGAGCAACTTACGGTTCTGCGCCTCTTCCAGCAGTTTTCCGAAAGTCCGGAACCCGTGATAGGTTTCGTTGAAACCGGGATTACGGCGCTTCAAGGCCTGCTTGACCATTGAACCCCAAACCTTCTCCTCTTCCCCGCGTTCCTCGCTCAAGTCATCGATGGTAGCCATGACGAGATCGAGCGCCTCCTGCTTCTTTCGCTCGTCGTCGTTTGCCTTGTCCTCACCGGACTTCTTCTGGCTGGGCTTTTTCTCCGCCTCAGGTTTGACCTTGGCCTTTTGACTCTTTTCGGCGCCGCGGACCAGATCGTCGTAAAAGATGAACTCGTCGCAATTGGAGATCAAGAGATCGGAGGTCGACTTCTTGACGCCGACACCGATGACGAGTTTGTTGTTTTCACGAAGTTTGCTGACCAGCGCCGAGAAATCCGAGTCGCCGCTGATGATGACGAAGGTATCGACATGCGACTTCGTGTAGCACAAGTCCAGGGCGTCGACGACCATGCGGATATCCGCCGAGTTCTTGCCCGACTGACGCACATGCGGGATCTCGATCAGTTCGAAGGCCGCCTCGTGCATGCCTGCCTTGAATTCCTTGTAACGGTCCCAATCGCAGTAGGCCTTTTTGACCACGATGTTACCCTTCAGGAGCAGGCGTTCCAGGACCTTGCGAATGTCGAAGGCCGCGTACTTGACCTCGCGCACGCCCAAGGCGATGTTCTCGAAGTCACAAAAGAGCGCCAGGCTCTGGGTCTTCAGCTTTGCAGTCATGCCATCTCACAGATAAAGAAGAAAGAAAGGTGCCGTTCAGGCAGGATGGGCAGATCGGCAATCAGCCCGCACGAGCAAATCGGCCGCGATGGAGGACGAGTCCGGTAGCCGCGCGCCCGCACCCTTGGGCTCTAGCGCTGAAAACTCGATCTCGCTCTGCGATCACCGCGACCGGCGGGTGAATCCGGAAGGCCCAGATGCGCGCCCGCAAGCAAGCGTTCGGGAAAGTCGGGGTTGGCGAGAAATGAATGGCCGAAGCCGGTGCAGTCGGGACGGCCCTCGGTGACCGCCGCTGCCCGCCCCCCCCCTTCTCCGGGCGCCGCAGCCTCGAATGCAAAGCGAAAGGCGAGAGACCCTTGCGGTTAGGATAGTCGCCGCCGGCTTGATCAACCCGGCAGTCTCGGGGAGGCGCCAGGTCGGGATTGCATATGCTGCCGGCGGAGCTTGGCGCTTCTCGAGTGGCCGAGTAAGGGGGATCCACGAACCGCAGATCCGCCCGATTGTCGCCTGCTCCGCCGGTGACCGATGGCGAGCCGACCAAGCCAGCGCAGCTAGCCGAGATTCTGCGCAGCCACCATGAAGTACAACATCGGAATCGACAACATCGTGTTGAAACGGCTGGTCAGCATCGCAGTTCGCGCTGCCGCCTTCTTCTCATCATCGGATGCAGTGACCATACCCAGCGCTTTCTGCTGGTTGGGCCAGATGATCATCCAGACGTTATAGGCCATCACAAGCCCCAACCACATGCCGACACCGATAAAGGTCGCCTTGCCCCCCTTGAAGTAGCCGAGCAGCATGGCTTCCAGAATGTATTCGTTCAGCGCGGCGAGAATGAGTCCGGTCACTAGGGTTGCGAGCGCCGCCCATCGAAACCAGAACAAGGCCGTTGGCGCGATGACCTTGCCGATCGCCGGTTTCTGCTCATCCGGAATCTTGGGCATGGACGGAATCTGGACGAAGTTGAAGTACCACAACAAGCCAATCCACATGACACCGGACAGCACATGCAGCCAGCGGAACAGGAACGTCAGCCACTCCCTGGACATCTGGAAACTGCCCGTGACGAAAGCCAGGATCACCAGGATACCGGCGCCGAACATCAGTGCACGTTCCAGTTTGTCGAGGCCAGCCTTGCCTAGGCTATTGATCAGGATGAGCATGACATTTCGCATCGTTCTCCTCTCCCCTGTAGTCTGATGATGTTATTCGAGCCGGCGCTCAAAAGGCACCGGAGGGCACAGAGTAGTCGGTTGTCGAGCGCACCGCAAATGCCGCAGATATGTACTCAACAATTCAGCGGACGTGCTGGCGTTTGGACTGGAGCCGGGAGCGCCGGAAGCCAGTTACCCCCTGGGATCGCTGCCGCATCAAGTGTCAATTCCGCGTCATCAGCACTACGCCAGCCATCAGCAGCAGCGCACCAAGCACGCGAGGGCCGCTGAAGGGCTGCAAGGGCAAGCCCAGCCAACCGAAGTGATCCATCACCAGCGCAGCCATGAGTTGGCCGGCCACCGTGACGGCGACCAAGGTCGCCGCGCCCAACCGCGGTGTCACCAGGATCGCCGTCACCACGTAGAGCGCCCCGAAGAGACCACCGAGCCAGGCCCACCACGGCGCCAGGACCGCGCTCCGTAGATCGGCCATCGGTATGCGGCTCAGACCGATGTAGGCAATCAAGGCCGCCGTGCCGACGACGAATGAAATCAGCGCCGCCAGCACCGGGCTGGTCATGGACTGCCGGAGCTGCGCGTTCACGGCCGCCTGTATCGGCAGTACGACCCCTGAGACAAGGCCAATCAACACATAAGTCCATTGCATCAGCGCTTACCCCTGGCTTGTGGCACCGGCGCGCTAGAGGCTGCCATCACCTCTGAGCCCGACCCTGCGAGCCCCTCAGGCAGCGGCCGATTCTGCCGCCTTATCCCGATAGTCCGCGATCTGATCGAAATTCAGATACCGATAGGTGTCATCCGCATCCTTCTGAATCTGTTGCATGAAGCCCATATACTCCTGCATGGTCGGGATGCGCCCGAGGATCGAGCAAACCGAAGCCAGTTCCGCCGATGACAGGAACACCTTGGCACCGGCCCCAAGCCGGTTGGGAAAATTTCGGGTGGAGGTCGAAACCACGGTGGCGTTGTCGGCGACGCGGGCCTGGTTGCCCATGCAGAGCGAGCAACCCGGCATTTCCATGCGAGCCCCCGCCTTGCCATAGGCGCCGTAAAAGCCCTCTTCCATCAACTGGGCCTGATCCATCCGGGTCGGCGGCGCTATCCAGAGCCGGCCTGGGACTTGACCGCCGGCCTGCTCCAGCACGCGGCCCGCAGCCCGGAAATGCCCGATATTGGTCATGCAGGAACCCAGGAATACTTCGTCGATCGCGGTACCCGCCACCTCCGACAGGGGCTTGACGTCGTCGGGATCGTTCGGACAGCAGAGCAGCGGCTCGCGGATCGCATCGAGATCGATCTCGATGATTTCCGCGTACTCCGCATCGGCGTCAGCTTCCAGCAATACCGGATTCGCGAGCCACTCCTCCATGGACCTGATGCGCCGCTGCAAGGTGCGGGCGTCCCCATAACCCTGACTGATCATCCACTGCAACAGGACGACGTTGGAGCGCAGGTACTCTGCGATCGGCTCTTTGTTGAGGCGCACCGTACAAGCCGCCGCAGACCGCTCGGCTGAGGCGTCGGCCAGTTCGAAGGCCTGTTCGATCTTCAGGTCGGGCAAGCCCTCGATCTCGAGGATCCGCCCGTTGTAGACATTCTTCTTGCCCTTCTTCTCCACCGTCAGCAGACCCCGCTGCAAAGCAGCATAAGGGATCGCATGCACCAGATCGCGGAGCGTGATTCCGGGTTGCATCGTGCCCTTGAAGCGCACCAGCACCGACTCGGGCATGTCCAGCGGCATGACACCCGTCGCGGCAGCGAAAGCCACGAGGCCCGAACCGGCCGGGAACGAAATGCCGATCGGGAAGCGCGTATGCGAGTCGCCCCCGGTGCCAACCGTATCGGGCAGCAGCATCCGGTTCAGCCAGGAATGGATGATCCCATCCCCGGGGCGCAGCGCCACCCCGCCGCGGTTCATGATGAAATCAGGCAAGGTGTGGTGAGTCTGGACGTCGACCGGCTTCGGGTAGGCCGCCGTGTGACAAAACGACTGCAGCACCAAGTCAGCCGAGAAACCGAGACAGGCCAGATCCTTGAGTTCATCGCGCGTCATCGGACCGGTCGTGTCCTGCGAGCCCACTGTCGTCATGTGTGGTTCACAATAGGTCCCGGGGCGGACACCGGGCACACCGCAGGCTTTCCCGATCATTTTCTGGGCGAGGGTATAGCCTTTGCCAGAATCAGCGGTAGCAACAGGCCGTCGGAAGACCGGCGAGGTTACCAGTCCCATGGCCTTGCGAGCTCGGTCGGTGAGCCCGCGCCCGATGATCAGTGGAATACGCCCTCCGGCCCGGATCTCGTCGAGGAGGATCTCGGTCTTCAGCGCGAATGTGGTCACCAACTCGTCGGTCAGATGCCGCTTGATCTGGCCTTGATAGGGGTAGATGTCGATGACGTCACCGGTCGCGAGGCCGGTCACATCGCACTCGATCGGCAGTGCTCCGGAATCTTCCATGGTGTTGAAGAAGATCGGTGCGATCTTGCCACCGATACAGACACCGCCGGCTCTCTTGTTCGGTACGTGCGGGATATCGTCGCCCGTGTACCACAACAAGGAATTCGTTGCGGACTTGCGCGATGAGCCGGTGCCGACCACATCCCCGACAAAGGCGACCGGATGACCCTTGGCCTTGAGCTCGGTGATTTGCTGCTCGGCGTTGACGACACCCTCGCGCGGATTCTTCAGCATCGACTTCGCATGCAGCGGGATGTCGGGCCGCGACCATGCATCGGTCGCCGGGGACAAGTCGTCGGTATTGATCTCGCCGGGGACTTTGAACACCGTGACGGTAAGCTTCTCCGGCAAGGGCGGGCGCGAGGTAAACCAGTCCGCCTCGGCCCAGGATTGCATCACGGCCCGGGCGTGGGCGTTCCCGCTGTCCGCTTTTTCCTGGACATCGTGAAAGGCATCAAACATCAACAGGGTATGCGACAAGGCCTTGGCGGCCGTGTCACCGAGCGCCGCATCTTCGAGCAATTCGACCAGAGGCGCCACGTTGTAGCCGCCGAGCATGGTTCCGAGCCATTCCGTCGCCTGCAACCGATCGAGGATGGGCGACACCACGTCTCCACGAGCGACCGCAGCCAGAAAGCCCGCCTTGACGTATGCTGCGTCGTCGACGCCAGCCGGCACGCGGTTGCTCAGCAGATCCAGCAGAAACTCGGCCTCACCTGCCGGGGGATTCCGGATCAAGTCGACCAGAGCGGCCGTCTGCTCGGCCGTGAGCGGCTTCGGCACAAGCCCCATGGCCGCGCGCTCGGCGACCTGCTGGCGGTATTCTGTTAGCATCGGATCTACCCTGCGAATGATGGTTCGAGTGACGACACGGTCCGGCGGGATCCCAACGGTGGCCGTCAACCATTATAGGGGCGGACTTGGCCGATTTTCACACTGAAACAGTATGTCTACTTGGTATTACAGCCATCCCAGCTGCTTTCGACACGACACCGGCCCGGGGCATCCGGAGAGCATTCAGCGCCTTGAAGCCATCGAGCAGGCGCTCCAGGATCCGGGTTTCGCGAGCCTGGTTCGGTGCGAGGCGCCTGCCGCGGTGCACGAGCAATTGCTGCGCGTTCACTCCGAAGCCCATGTCAGCCGAGTTCTGGAAGCGATCCCGAGACAGGGCCGCGTGCATCTGGATGCCGACACCGTAGTATCGCCGGGCTCCGGGGAGGCGGCCCTGCACGCGGCAGGGGCGGTGTGTGCCGCCGTCGTCGCCGTGACCAGCGGTAAGGCGCGCAACGCGTTCTGCGCGGTCCGCCCCCCCGGACATCATGCGGAATCGGGTCGCCCCATGGGCTTCTGTCTTTTCAATAATATCGCCATCGCGGCGCGGCATGCCCAGCGGGCGTGTGGGCTCGCGAAAGTTGCCGTGGTGGATTTCGACGTCCATCATGGGAACGGGACCCAGCAGATCTTTCAGAAGGATCCCTCGGTGTTGTACGCATCGACCCATCAGTACCCCTGGTATCCGGGAACGGGTGGTGCCGAGGAAATCGGCGTCGGCAATATCGTCAATGTGCCGCTGCGCGAAGGCACCGATTCAAAGAGTTTCAGAAACGCGGTCGCGAACCGCATCCTGCCGGCCGTCGATACCTTTCGGCCGGACCTCATCCTGATCTCGGCCGGATTCGATGCCCACCGCGATGATCCGCTGGCCTCGCTCGATCTGATCGAGGAAGACTTCGAATGGATCACTAACGAGTTGAAACGGATCGCGGAGCGGCATGCCCGCGGCCACATCGTCTCGGCGCTGGAAGGCGGCTATGCGCTCGAAGCGCTCGGGAGGAGCGTTGCCGCACATGTTCGCGCCCTGATGACAACGCCCTGAGCGATCCCAGGGACGGGCCTGATCGAACGGAACGGCAGATACGACGCGAGTCGGCGTGCCCCTGCACCGAAGCGAGGGCACCGTCAAATCGCTATCGACACACGGGCCTATAGGGGCGAAGTCCCGCGCCCGATCCCGTAGTAGGTGAACCCCAGTGCCTTCATCCGCTGTGGATCGTACAGATTGCGCCCGTCGAAGATGACGGGCGCAGCGAGAGACGTCCTGAGGCGCTCGAAGTCCGGGCTCCGGAACACGTTCCATTCGGTCACGATGACCAGCGCATCGGCTCCGTCGAGCGTCGACTCCAGCGTCTCGCAGAGTGTCAGATCCTGACGCTCACCATAGATCCGCGCTGCTTCCTCCATCGCGACGGGATCGAAAGCCCGCACCGCCGCCCCGGACTCCCAAAGGGCTTCCATGAGCACGCGGCTCGGCGCTTCGCGCATGTCGTCGGTGTTCGGCTTGAACGCCAGCCCCCAGATCGCGAAGGTCTTCCCGCGGAGAGCCTCACCAAAGTGGGTACGGATCTTTTCAAGCAGCTTCAACTTTTGGCGATCGTTGACGTCTTCGACTGCCTTCAGCAGCTGCGCCGAGTACTGCACATCCCGGGCCGTGCGCTCCAAAGCCTTGACGTCCTTTGGGAAACAGGAGCCGCCGTAACCGCATCCGGGATAGATGAAGTGATAGCCGATGCGCGGATCGGACCCGATACCGACCCGTACCTTCTCGATGTCCGCACCGAGACATTCGGCCAGATTCGCCAATTCGTTCATGAAGCTGATCTTGGTCGCCAGCATCGCGTTGGCGGCATACTTGGTCAACTCCGCGGAACGCACATCCATCCCGACCATCCTGTCATGGTTACGGTTGAACGGCGCGTAGAGCGCCCGTAGCAACTCGAAAGTGCGCGGGTTGTCGGCGCCGACGACGATCCGGTCGGGCTTCATGAAATCATCAATCGCGGCGCCTTCCTTCAGGAACTCGGGGTTCGATACGACATCGAACTCGACCGCATCGCCCCGCTTCTCCAACTCGCCCGCGATCGCGTTCCGCACCTTGTCGGCCGTTCCGACGGGTACGGTCGACTTGTTGACGACCACGCGGTACTCCTGAAGCCGCGCGCCGATGCTGCGTGCGACAGCCAGCACATACTGCAGGTCTGCCGAACCGTCTTCATCGGGAGGTGTGCCAACCGCGATGAACTGAAACAACCCATGGGCTACCGCCGCGTCGACATCGGTCGTGAAGCTCAACCGCTTCTGCGCCATGTTCCGCGCAATGACGGCATCCAGACCCGGCTCATGGATCGGCACGACGCCTCGATTCAGCCCATCGATCTTTTCCTGGCTGATGTCGATACACAACACGTCGTTGCCCACCTCGGCCAGGCAGGCTCCCGTGACTAAACCGACATAGCCAGACCCAAACACTGTGACTTTCATGTCACCTCTCCTTTTGGCTGAGTGAAAGACGTTCTAGGCAGGAAGTCTAGTCAGGACTCGAGCCCCCGAGCCAGATCCCTTTGAATGTCGTCGCCATCCTCGAGTCCGACGGCCACACGAAGCAAACTTGCACCGATGCCGGCGGCGGATCGTTCAGACTCGGTGAGTCGGCCATGAGTGGTCGTCGCCGGGTGGGTGATGGTGGTCTTGACATCCCCGAGATTCGCCGTGATCGACACGAGGCGCGTCGCGTCGATCACCCGCCACGCAGCCTCTTGTCCTCCCCTGACATCGAAACTCACAATGCCGCCACCGGCGACCTGCTGCTGCTGTGCGAGATGGTATTGGGGATGTGACTCCAGCCCCGGATAGTAAACCCGATCGACCCAGGACCGGTTCTCGAGCCAGCGCGCCAAGCGCAGCGCACGTTCGGAGTGAGCCAACATGCGCAAGGATAGCGTCTCGAGCCCCTTCAGAAAGACCCAGGCATTGAACGGGCTCATCGCGGGCCCGCCGGTGCGGGAGAACGGGTAGATCTCGCCATCCAGTAGCGCCTGCGAACCGATAATGGCGCCGCCAATACAGCGCCCCTGACCATCGAGGTACTTCGTCGCGGAATGAATGACGATATCGGCACCCAGATCCAGCGGTCGCTGCAAAGCGGGCGTGCAAAAGCAGTTATCGACGATCAGCAGCGCTCCGCCGTCACGGGCCAGTGCGGCCAGACGCGTGATGTCCACGATTTCCGTCAGCGGATTGGACGGCGTCTCGACGAACAGGAACCGGGTGTCCGTCCGGATCGCCGCCTGCCAGCCGTCATAGTCCGTCAGGTCGACGAAGCTCGTCGTCACACCAAACTTCTCGAGATAGTTCCGGAATAGCAGCGTCGTGTTCCCGAACACGCCACGGGAGCAGACCACGTGATCGCCGCTCTTAAGCAGCGCAAAGGCCACGGAAGCGATCGCGGCCATACCGGAAGCTGTCGCGATACATCGCTCTCCTCCCTCCAGCATCGCCAGTCGTTGCTCGAAGGCGCGCACGGTCGGGTTCGTGAAGCGCGAATAGATGTTCCCAGGCTCCTTGCCACTGAAACGCGCTGCGGCTTCGGCGGCGCTGCGGAAAACGTAGCTAGAGGTCGCAAAGATCGGATCGCTGTGTTCCTGTTCTGCAGTCCGGCTTTGGCCGGCCCGGATCGCCAGCGTCGTCAGCGCGCACTCGCTCAAGTCGAAATCACTCATGCTGGCCCTGCCCTGAATCCCTACAGTGACGGATCAAACCGTGTTGTACATCTCGATGATCGAGGTTTCCGATTCACGCGCCCGTTTGGCGTGATCGGAGCGATCCTCACCCAGACGATCCAGATAGTCCTGGTTCACGTCCCCCGTCACGTACTCGTTGTTGAAGCACGATGTGTCGAAGCGGCGAATCTCCGGGTTACCCCGATGCACCGCATCGATCAGATCGTCCAGGTCCTGATAGATCAGCCAGTCGGCGCCGAGTGCCTGCTGCACCTGTTCGTCGGTGCGATCGTGTGCGATCAGCTCGTGAGCGGCCGGCATGTCGATACCGTAGACGTTGGGAAAACGCACCGGTGGCGAGGCGGAAGCAAAGTAGACTTTCCGGGCACCAGCGTCGCGCGCCATTTGTATGATCTGCATCGAGGTCGTGCCCCGCACGATGGAATCGTCGACGAGCAGCACGTTCTTGCCACGAAACTCCAGGTCGATCGCATTCAGCTTTTGCCGAACCGATTTACTGCGCTGCTGTTGTCCGGGCATGATGAATGTCCGACCGATATACCGGTTCTTGACGAAACCTTCACGGTACTTGACGCCGATCCGGTTGGCCAGTTGCAATGCGGACGTACGGCTCGTGTCCGGAATCGGGATGACCACATCGATGTCATGGTCGGGACGTTCCCGGAGCAACTTGTCGGCCAGCTTATCGCCCATCCTCAGGCGCGCCTTGTAGACCGAGATGTTGTCGATGATCGAGTCGGGACGCGCGAAATAGACATACTCGAAGATGCACGGCGAGTGCCAAACATGCTCGGCGCATTGGCGTGTGTGGAGGACGCCATCGTTATCGATCAGCACGACTTCACCGGGAGCGACATCGCGTATCAGTTTGAATCCCAGCACATCCAGCGCGACGCTCTCCGACGCGATCGCGTAGTCCTTGCGACCATGCCCGATGGCGCGCTCACCGAATACCAGCGGCCTGATGCCATAGGGGTCACGAAAACCGAACACACCGATGCCGGTGACCATCATGACGACCGAGTAGGCTCCGCGGCAGCGACGGTGCACCCCAGCTACGGCCTTGAAGATATCCTCGGCGTTGATCTTCAACTTCCCCAACTCTTGTAATTCGTGGGCGAAGACGTTGAGCAGTACCTCCGAATCGGAATCGGTGTTGATATGCCGCTGATCCTGCACGAATAACTCCCGCTTCAAGACTTCGGCATTTGTCAGGTTGCCATTGTGCGCCAGCGAGATGCCATAGGGAGAATTCACGTAAAAGGGCTGGGCCTCGGCCGAACTGGTACAGCCTGCTGTCGGATAGCGCACGTGTCCGATGCCCATCGTTCCACGCAGCGTCAGCATGTGGCGCGCATGGAACACGTCCCGGACCAGGCCGCTTTCCTTGCGAAGGTAGAGGCGATCATGCTCGCAGGTCACGATGCCGGCGGCATCCTGACCCCGGTGCTGCAACACCGTCAGCGCCTCGTAGAGTTCCTGGTTGACCTCGCCATGGGAAACCATACCGACTACGCCACACATAACTTCGTACTCCGGATTCAGTGAGCCGTCAGCGATAGTTCAAATTGCTCAGCCAACTGGCCGGCATCCTGTCTCGCATCCATAGCGCTGCCTTCTCGAACGGGGGAATGAGTGTTGCCTCTTTCCACCAGATTGCACGCGGCGCGGGCGTCAGACCCCCGACCAGAACCAACAAAGCCACCAGGATACCGCCGCGGAACACCCCGAAGATGAGACCGACAATACGGTCCGTACCCGAGAGCCCGGTTCCGGAGAGGATTCCGGCGAGCAGACTGCCAATCAGAGCGCCCAGGATCAGCACTACAAACAGGATCAGACAAAAAGCGGCGGCCTTGCGCAGCGGGGCTGCTTCGATCAAGTGCTGGAGATACACCGCCACTTGATCGCTGAAATGCACCGCCAGCGTAACGGCCGCCACCCAGGCGATCAGCGAAAAGATTTCCCGGACGAAACCCCTCATCAGGCCGAGCAAGCCTGAAATGACGAGTATGCCGAGGATCACATAGTCGGCCCAAGTGAAATGCATGACCAGCGCCAGACCTAGTCGCGGTCCAATCCCATCGTGCCGCTACCCATACCGGCAAAGGCAAACCCTGCGGATCTGATCATTTGCGGCCGCTAACCGTGCCGCTCATGCCTACCGACGCTTCGAGGCGCTTGCGGGCCTGCTCGGCACGTCCCTTGTCCGGCTCAGGGCCCACCGACACTCGGTAGTTGACACCCCCGGCCCCGGGAACGGTCTCTACGAAAGCATCGAACTTGTTCTTGCGCAACTTCTCTGCCAATGCCCTGGCGCTCGCTTCGCTGGTGAAGCTTGAGGTCTGGACAACCCAGCGTGTTGGAGCATCCTCGCCCTTCGGTTTCCGGGCCACCATCGACTTGGCCTGGGCGGGCGCCTTCGCGGGCTGAGTAACCGCAGAACCCGGAGCTGCGCCCTCGCCAGTGCCAGCCTCTGCGACGGTCGTCGCCGATTTACCTGCGACTTCGACCTTCTTTTTTTGAGGTGTCGCCGGGCTCGTCGCTTTCGAGGGTGCGGCGGACTTCGCCGGCTCACTGTGCTTTACGGAGGCTTTCTTCTCCTCCCGCCGCGCCGTTCCGCCGGTGGCGGCAGGCTTGGCCGCGGAATGGGACGGAGCTGGTGGCGGGGCGGAAGGAGGCGCCTTGGCCGCTGTCGGCTTTTTGGCAACCTCGGCCGATGCTTTCGGATGCGGTGGAGCGGCCTTACCAGCGGCCGGCTGAGTTTTGACCGGCCGGTCATCATCCGGCACCTTCGCTACAGCGCCATGCGACAGGTCGTTGCCGGGCGCCTCGCCCGCCGGCTTCTTCTTCGCCAAGGATTTCTCTGCGGCAGGGGCAAGAGGCGCGACGCTGCGAGCACCCTGTCCCAGTGGGCTATCAGGTGTTGGGACTTCAACGGTGCCGGCGCCCTCGTCTTCCAAATATTCGGATTGCTGCTCTGGACTCGATACCGTTGACGGTTCATCCCTCCGGGGGGTAACGGCCACGGGTTCCGAGCCGGCCGAGTCGGTGAGGGGGATGATCTTGTACCCGTCACCCTCGACCGATGGCTCGCTGACGCCAGCCACAGGCTCAACGACCTCGGTGCCCGGAGGCAGCGACTGCGCGGCCGTTTCGTCAACGGCTTCCGTACTTGGATCTGGCGCTGCGTCGAACAGCAAGGGAACGAACAGCACGACCAGTGCGACGATGATTGTCGCCCCAATGAGCCGCTGCTTTAATTCATCATCCAATGGCATTCACCCAATCGATCGGCCATCTTGAGCAAGGTACTCGGCAATCAGAAAAAAGGAACCGAAGACGACAATGGGCTCACCGGCAGCCGCTCCGTCGCGTGCTGCCGCGACGGCATCGCTGACCCGGCTGAATCCACATTCTACCCTCTCCACACCAGAACTTCTAAGCACATCCCTCAGTTGCTCCGGCGTTGCGGCGCGCGGCACTTGCAGGCGAGGAAGATACCAGGCCGCAACCAGATCCTTCATCTGCGTCACCACCCCAATCTGGTCCTTGTCGCGCATCAAGGCGAAGACTGCATGTAAGCGCCTCGCGGGAAAGTGCTCCCGCAGTTGCGCCGCGAGTACACCGACGGCCTGAACGTTGTGAGCAACGTCGATCACAATCGGATGGTCACCGGGAACCACCTGAAACCGGCCGCTAACGCGAGCCTCCGATAGGCCTGCCCGGATGGCCGATTCGCTGACCGGCAGCACGCCCGCGATCAGATCGATGGCCTGCAACGCTCCGGCCGCATTCCGAAGTTGGTGGGTGCCGCCGAGGAGCGGCAGCGGAAGATCGTCCACCCGAACCGCACGGCTGCGCCACGACCACCCGGCAGAGGATTCGAGAAAATGAAAGTCCCTCCCGATGACTCGCAAGTCGACCGAGAGGCTGTAAGCATGAGCCAACATCGATTCGGGTGGCTCGGGATCGGCAATCACTGCCGGACGTCCGCGCCGCATCACACCGGCCTTTTCTAGGCCGATCGCCTCGCGGGAGTCGCCGAGCCATTCCTCATGGTCAATACCGATGCTGGTCACCAGAACCACGTCGGCGTCTACGATATTCACGGCATCCAGGCGGCCCCCAAGCCCCACCTCGAGCACCTGAACGTCGACGCGTTCCCGACCAAAAATATCCAGAGCCGCAAGGGTCCCGAACTCGAAGAAGCTCAGCGTGGTTTCGCCGCGCGCATCATCGATGTCCGCGAACGCGCGGCAGATAGCGGCATCGCCAACCGGCTCCCCATCGATGGAGATGCGTTCGTTGTAACGCAGCAGGTGAGGCGAGGTATAACTGCCGACACGGTAGCCCTGCGCCCGGAGGATAGCGGACAAATAGGCTACGGATGAGCCTTTGCCGTTCGTTCCCGCAACCGTGATAGTTACCGGAGACGGCCCCGGAGACGGCGCAGCGAGCCGTCGATGCACGGACTCGACGCGGTCCAGGCCTAAGTCAATGGTGCGCGGATGCAGCGTCTCCTGCCAGGCCAACCAGTCAGCCAGCCTCCCGAAACGCATTGTTCAGAGGGCTTCGGGACTATCCAGCGCCGAGCGAAAGGCTGACGTCGGTGCGGCAACCTCCGGTCGCGACAGCTCCGATTCGCGCCCCTTGTCTCTGGACTGGGCGCCCGTGAGCAGCAACAGCAGCCGATGGATACGGTCACGCATTTCACGCCGATCGAGTATCAGGTCGATAGCGCCATGCTCCAACAGAAACTCGCTCCGCTGAAACCCTTCCGGCAGCTTCTCGCGGACCGTCTGCTCGATGACTCGTGGACCGGCAAAGCCGATCAGGGCGGCCGGCTCTGCTACGTTGATGTCGCCCAGCATGGCGAGACTCGCCGAGACTCCCCCCATCGTCGGATCGGTCATGATTGAGATGAACGGCACACCCGCAGCGGACAGCCGGGCGAGGGCAGCACTGGTCTTGGCCATCTGAAACAGGGAGATGAGCGACTCTTGCATGCGTGCGCCGCCGCTGGCACTGAACACGACCAGTGGGATACGCTCGCGTAGGCTCTCGTTGACGGCACGCACGAAACGTTCGCCCACGACCGAACCCATCGAGCCGCCCATGAACTCAAAATTGAAAGAGGCGGATACGATGGGAAGTCCTTTCAGATACCCCCGAACGACGATCAGCGCATCTTTCTCGCCCGTGCCTTTCTGCGACTGTACCAAGCGATCCTTGTACTTCTTGCTGTCCTTGAACTTCAGGGGGTCCACCGGCGACAGTTGCTCACCGATCTCCTGACGATTGCCGGGGTCAAGGAAGAAATGCAGACGACGTCGCCCATTGATACGCAAATGGTGGGCGCATTTCGGACAGACCTCGAGGTTCCGTTCCAACTCGGCCCGATACAGAATCGCGCCGCAGTGCGGGCATTTCGACCACAGGCCTTCGGGAACGGTGCTCTTGGTCGATGCCTCGGTCCGGATCTTTGCCGGAACGAACTTTTGAAACCAGCTCATGCGTCCCTCGCGGCGCTTGCGTCCATAGCCTCGCGCATGGCCCTGAGGATGTCAACGATCTGGGCCTGCGCCTGGTCCGGACTGTCCTGGAAGGCTTCGATCTGGCTCACCAACGCGCTCCCGACCACGACCGCATCCGCGAAACGCGCAATCGTGCCCGCCATCTCGGCATTCTTCACGCCAAATCCGACGCCGACGGGCAATGCGCTGATTTCCTTGATCGCTCGAATGCGTCGTTCGACATCATCCAAGTCGAGATTCGACGCACCCGTTACGCCCTTCAGCGAGACGTAGTAGAGGTAGCCGCGACCGAGATCGGACATCTCTTGAACGCGCTCCGGACCGCTATTCGGTGCCAATAGGAAAATGGGATCCAGCCCGGCCTCGAGCATCAGGGGCAGCAACTCCCCTGACTCTTCGGGCGGCAGATCAACCGTCAACGCCCCATCGACACCAACTTCCCGTGCGCGCTCAACAAAAGTTCGATAGCCCAGACTCTCGATCGGATTCAGGTAACCCATCAGCACCACCGGCGTAACGGTGTCGGTTCGGCGGAACGCCTCCACCAGACCGAGCGTCTTGCGCAAGCTCATCTTGTGAGCGAGTGCGCGCTCACTTGCACGCTGAATCACCGGCCCGTCGGCCATGGGATCCGAGAACGGAATGCCCAGTTCAATGATGTCGGCGCCTGCCGCGACCATCGCATGCATGCAAGGCACGGTGAACTCGGCCGTCGGATCCCCGGCGGTCACAAACGGGATCAGCGCCTTGCGCCCGGACTCCCGCAGCGCAGCGAACGTGTTCTGGATCCGACTCACAGGCGGATACCCTCTCGTGTGGCTATCGTGTTGATGTCTTTGTCACCGCGACCGGAAAGGTTCACGAGGATCTGCTGATCGGGCCTCATCGTAGCGGCCAGCTGGATCGCGTATGCCACGGCATGACTGGACTCGAGAGCCGGAATGATGCCCTCGGTCAACGTCAAGGTGTGGAAGCCTTCCATCGCCTGCGCATCGGTGATGCCCACGTACGTCGCCCGACCACTGTCCTTCAGCCAGGCATGCTCGGGGCCAACGCCGGGGTAGTCCAGCCCGGCAGAAATGGAATGGGTTTCGATGATTTCGCCATCCTCGTCCTCCATCAGATACGTCCGGTTGCCGTGCAGCACCCCGGGCCGGCCCGCGCTCAGCGGAGCTGAGTGTCGACCGGTCTCGATGCCATCGCCCGCCGCTTCCACCCCATACATCGCGACATCGCAGTCGTCGATGAAGGGATGAAACAAGCCGATGGCATTCGACCCGCCGCCGACGCAGGCCACCAGCGCGTCGGGTAGTCGCCCCGTCAGTTCCCGCATCTGCTGTTTCGCCTCGCGCCCGATAACGGACTGGAAATCACGAACCATGGCCGGATAGGGATGCGGCCCGGCCACGGTACCAATGATGTAAAAGGTGTCGTCCACATGCGTCACCCAGTCCCTTAGCGCCTCGTTCAGCGCGTCCTTCAGAGTCCGGGAACCCGACTCCACGGGCACCACCTCGGCACCCAGCAACTTCATGCGGTACACATTGAGGGACTGGCGCTCGACGTCCACGGCCCCCATGTACACAATGCACTTGAGACCGAGGCGCGCAGCCACTGTTGCCGTTGCGACCCCGTGCTGACCGGCACCGGTTTCGGCGATGATGCGCGGTTTATTCATGCGGCGCGCCAACAACGCCTGGCCAACCGTGTTGTTGACCTTATGCGCACCGGTGTGATTCAGGTCTTCACGTTTCAGGTAGATCTGCGCTCCGCCGACCTCCCGGCTCAATCGCGCGGCGTGATACACGGGCGATGGACGGCCGACATAGTGCTTGAGGTCGTAATCAAGCTCGGCGATGAAATCGGGGTCCGTTCGGTAGCGTTCATACGCGGCACGCAGCTCGGTCAGCGGCTCCATCAGCGTTTCCGCGACGAAAATGCCGCCGTAGGGGCCGAAGTGCCCCCTTTCGTCCGGGAGATTGTAGGGTCCGCTAACGCGACCGCTGTCTTTGATCAAAGTCATAAACCTCTGTTAAGAAACGCGCGATCCTGGCAGCATCCTTGATGCCCTTCGCGCTCTCCACGCCGCTCGACACGTCGACGGCATAGGGTCTTGCTACTTCCAGCGCCTGCCCCACGTTGTCGGGGTTCAGTCCTCCCGCCAGAATGAGCCGCCGGCCCGGCGGCGCGACCGCGCGCTGCCAGTCGAAAGCCTGCCCGGTACCACCGCGGATATCTCCGTGGTAGGCGTCGAGCAACAGCGCTTGCGCATCGGGAAACCGGGCAAACTCCGCTACGAGATCGATGTCCGGCGCCATCTGCAACGCCCGGACATACGGTTTTCGAAAGCTGGCGCAATACTCGGGGGACTCGTCCCCATGGAACTGAAGCAAATCGATGCGCACATTGGACAGAACGCCGTTCACTTCGTGCCAGGTGGCGTTGACGAACAGGCCAACCACCGTCACGAACGGTCCGACCGCCGCCAGCACGGCCTGTGCGCGATCGATATCGACCGCCCGCGGGCTTGGTGGGTAGAACACCAGTCCGATCGCATCGGCGCCCAGCGCCACGGCCTGCTCGGCATCGCCGGGCTGAGTCAGGCCGCAGATTTTAACGCGAGTTCGTTGCCAGGGATACGCCGTCATCGGGATGATGGGGTCTGAAGCGGTCCACGCCCGGGGGCAGGCGCGAAAAGATCGAATCTTGTGGCACGGCGAAAGTGGCCGGGTACATGACGCTGGCGAAATATAACCCATCCGGCGGTGCGGTGACACTCGCGAGCGACCGGGATCGGGCGTCGAGGACTTCCTGGGCCCACTCGGGTTCAGCCTTGCCCGCACCTATTGTCATCAGAACACCGACGATGTTCCTAACCATGTGATGCAGGAATGCGTTGGCGACCAGATCCACGACGACCTGATCACCGTCACGGCTCACGTCGAGCAAGTGCATCCGACGGAAGGGGCTTTTCGACTGACAGCCCTGAGCCCGAAAAGACGAAAAATCGTGCTCGCCGAGCAGATGCTCGGCCCCACGCTGCATACGTACCTCGTCCAGTGGGTAGAAACACCAGGTGGCCCTGCGGTGCAATAGCGCCGAACGCATCGGGCGATTCAGTATGGCATAGCGGTAATACCGGGCGATCGCACTGTAACGTGCATGAAAATCACACGGAACCACCTGAGCCCACAGCACCCTGACATCGTCGGGAAGCGCGCTGTTGGTCCCCATGATCCAGCCCCGCATTGGGCGCTCCACCGCGCAATCGAAATGGACGACTTGTTGCAGGGCATGGACGCCGGCGTCGGTGCGCCCTGACGCATGCACCCGAACGGAAATGGCCGCGACGCGACTCAGAGCGGTTTCGAGAACCTCCTGCACGGTCCTGCGCCCCTTTTGCCATTGCCAGCCCGCGAAGCGACTGCCGTCGTACTCGATCCCGAGGGCAACGCGCACTGGCCTCTCGCCATTCCGGACCTCGGAACGACTCACGGAGAAGACCGGGAAGGCATGGCCCGCGCCCGAACAGGCTGTCCTGATTTCATGTTGGCTGCGGCCCCATCACTCGGGTACGAAGGCGCGGGACCCACCCGCGTGTCAGGTAAGCGGCCGCGAGCCGCCACTTGAATGGGCGGGTCACGACGCGCAGCAGGTCGTACCCGCGCTGGATGCGCTGCCAGTGCTCCTGTTCTGCTGCCTCGCCACCCAGGCCACGCACCTCACGGAGATGAACCACAATCGTATCCCTGGCCAGCGCGGCATGTCCGCTCGCAAGATTATCGATCGACTGGTGCAGCCTGACGATTTGGGCATCGATGCCCCAGTATTCGAGATCGCGCGCGACCCGTCCGTACGACGCGCCCAGGCCGCTGACCTCGATCGCCAGATTCAGACCCAACAACTCGGGCAGGAAGCGATGGGTGTGGACCGAAATCGACAGCAGCAGCGCCGGAAGCTCGAAGGCCGCATCGAGAAAGCGGGGACTCGATGCAAAGTCTATCGACTCGACCGCCGGACAATCGATGCCGAGGCTGACCAAGAGCCTCCGATAGATCCAGGGATGATTCTGAACGACGTTACTGCTGCCCAGTTCGTCGGCGTAAATGGTGGTGAGCCGCCGCGCAACCCCAGGGGACACGCGCGCCAGACCGTCCACCCGTTGCAGCCAGCACCCATCAACCAGAACCGCGGGGGCGAGTTGTTCGATACCGAACACATAGGCCCCACGAGGCAGCTTCGGTACGCTTCGCGGCTTTGGTGAGGCTGAGTCGGTCTGGCGCCGGTAGAGCGCGTTCAACCACGTTTCGAAGGTTGCCTCGGAATAGGGAAACCGGTCGCATCGGTGCCATAGATCGCGGGCTACCCGCTGCAGACAGCGCTCGACGTAGCGGCGTGCCGAGCAGAACGCCCCCGGTTGCTGTTCCTCCGGATTGACCAGCGCGTGAAACAGGCTTCTGGGAACCGTGCGCAACCTCCGGGCATCCCGCCGCACCAACGCCCCGACGCCGACCTCAGCGACCACCTGCGGCGCGCCACCACCCGTTCCAGCGGCAGCTCTATCTCCCGACTCCACCGCCATCGGAACCTTGTACGTAGGATCTGACACCGGTCGTCTGAGTCCGGCGAGCCAGGCTCGCAGCGTGGCTTCCTCGTCGGCGGTCAGTACCCCGAACATAGGCCCGCCGAATCGGAACAGGGTCAACAGATGACTCCGCTCGGGGACCTCGCGGTCGACCCATGCCGATGCCGCCAATGCTGACAGAAAGGCATCGGTCTGGAATGGGTGATCAGCAAACCATGTGTCCAGACTGCGTCCGCCGATCGTCACGCCGGCGTGATAACCCGTCGCGAACGGTGCCTTGCTCAGCAGCAATCGTCGCATCGCGCCGACAACATCCACTGCGTCACGGGCACGCGCTTCGAGCGCCCGCCAAACCTGTTCGGTCAGCGATTGATGCAGGGCGATGCCGCGGACAATGCGCGCATTGAGCAAGCTTCGGGTCTGGCCAGTGGCGCTGCGCCGCGCGGCTTTCCAAGCAGCAGCCAACACCGGGCGTTCGGCCTGCAGGCAACGCGCCTGAGTTTGCAGAACCTCCAGCACGCCAGCGTGCTCCCGCGTGACATCACGCAGCCGTTCACACAGCAGAGCGGCGCTGCGAAGCTCGGCGAGCACGTAACCCAGAATCTCGGGGAAGAATGAGACCGGAAAACAGCCGAGGCCAAGGCGCAGGAATACCGCTTCATGGAGCAGCTCAGAGGCCGAGTCCACGACGCCGCCAGCCGTCGCTGGCTTGCTGTCATCGGCCGCGTGCGCTGCAGCGCGCAGCTGATCGGAAGGGCTTCCCGGCGCAAAGCATCGAACATAGATGCCGAACAACAAGGCATGCGCCTGCCGATGGCCCGTGGCCGCCTGTGCAATACGGCACAGTTCGGCTCCCGCTCCGGCCAGCCAGGGCAAAAGGTAGCGAAAATCGTCGATGCTCGCACTTGGCCCAGGACCGGCCGGGGTTGCCGGTCGCTTGCTGTCCCGCTTCACAAGTGTTGCCAGGCGCGTCTCCAGTGCGGTGTGGGCCATCGACAACAGTTCGGGCGCATCGTCATCGGTGGCCAAACGGCGACACAGAGTGCGATAGTCCGACCCCGCGCTGACCCGGGGGAAGCCGGTCGTCACCGCGCTGCGTGGGATGGACCGGCACGCTTCGACGCCCGCGGTTGGATACGATCTGAACATGTCGGCTAGAACACCGCGGAAAACGGCAGCACCGCCACCTGGCTACCCGCGGCAATCGGCCCTTCGGGCGCTGGCAGGACGATGAGGCCGTTGGCCAGGCTCATCGAGCGGAGAATCCCCGAGCCCTGGTTTCCGGTGGTCCGCACCTGATATCCGCTGCCCTCGGCCCGCGGAGTCAAGATGCCCCGTTGGAACTCCATACGTCCAGGCTGCTTTCGCAGCGGCGTTTCGACCATTGCGTTGATCAGAGGAATCAGCGGGCGGTCCAACACGCCCATCCGCTTTTCCATCACCGGCCTCACGAACCAGCAGAACGCTACCAGCGCCGCGACCGGGTTGCCCGGCAACCCGAAAAACATCGCGTTCCCTACAGACCCGAACGCCAACGGTCGCCCGGGCTTCATCGCCACTCGCCACTGGCTGATCCGCCCGATGTCGGCCACGACCTCGCGAATACGGTCGGCCGCACCGCTGGACACACCGCCGCTGGACACGATCAGGTCCACATGCCTCGCCGCCGAGTGCAAGGAGGCCACCAGCTCGCCGGGATCGTCGCGCACGATGCCGAGGTCGCAGACTTCGGCTCCCATACGCCGCAGCGCGGCCGAAAGCTGGTAACGATTGCTGTCATACACCATCCCGGGTGTCAGCCGATCACCCAAACCGCGCACCTCGTCGCCGGTCGACAGGACGCCAACGCGCAAGCGCCTGTAAACGGAAATCTCGACCAGACCTATCGAAGCCAGCAGTCCGATATCCGCGGGCATCAACCAGCGTCCGCCGGCCAACAGGACCTCACCGGCGCGCAAATCCTCACCGGTCTGCCGCACGTTGGCGCCCGCACGCAGCGGCGGCGCAAAACGCACACGGTCGTCATCCAGCGCCTGCGTCTGTTCCTGCATCACGACAGTATCAGCGCCGTCGGGCATGACCGCGCCAGTCATGATCCGAACCGCTTCGTGGGTCGCTAGCGGATCGCCGTGGTAAGGAGACCCGGCATACGCGACCCCGACGACCCGAAAAGAGCTCTCCACTTCGGCCAGATCGCTCGCGCGCACGGCGTAGCCATCGACTGCGGAATTGGCATGAGCGGGGACCGGCCTGGGAGCGACCACGGATTGGGCCAAGACCCGCCCCACCGCCTCCCAGAGCGGGACGCGCTCGCTGGCGGACACCGGAGCGACCTCTGACAGCATGGCGTGCAAAGCCAGATCGACCGGGAGGCCCTGTTGGTCAACGATGTCGTCGCAACTCATCTTGGCTTTCAGCTTCAGGAGCGTTCATGAACGTGCGATGCTACCATGCGCCATTGAGGATTCAGTCGGACTTCCCCCCACGTCGCCATGGTCAACGGACCCATCAAAGGTCGGGGCGCCATTACCAATCGTGCATCACGGTTCGACACCACCGTTCGGGAGCCCGACGAAGCCGCAGAATCCGGCAGCGGGATCGAAGTGCCGCGAACGGAAGTCACCGAAGAATACGCGCGCTCCATCGTCTCGAAGAACCGCTCGCCGGACATTCCTTTCGACCGGTCCATCAACCCTTACCGCGGCTGCGAACACGGCTGCATCTATTGCTACGCCCGACCGACACATGCCTACCTGGGCTTGTCGCCGGGGCTGGATTTCGAGACGCAGCTCGTCGTCAAGCGCAACGCCGCAGAGCAGCTGTCTACCGAGCTGGGGCGCAAGGGCTACCGATGCGAACCGATCGCGCTCGGCGCCAATACCGACCCTTACCAGCCGGTCGAGCGGATCCATCGCGTGACGCGGGAAATTCTCGAGGTCCTGCACGATTGCCGACACCCGATCACGATCACGACGAAGTCGGCACTGATCGAACGTGATCTCGACCTGCTGGTGGCCATGGCCGAGCGCCGGCTGGTCGAGGTGCAAATCTCCATCACGACGCTGGACGGACAACTCGCTCGGGTCATGGAACCCCGCGCCACAGCGCCTGCACGGCGCCTGGAGACAGTGCGGACACTGGCGGATGCCGGTGTGCCGGTGCGCTTGATGGTTGCCCCGTTGATCCCGTTCGTCAACGATGCGGATCTGGAGAATCTGGTCACCGAAGGCGCGCGCCACGGCGCGCAGTCGGCGGGATACATCGTTCTCCGGCTGCCGCTGGAAATCAAGGACCTGTTCCGGGAATGGCTGGAGGCCCACTTTCCGCTCCGGGCCCACCGCGTGCTTGCCTGCGTGACCGAACTGCATGACGGTCAGTTGTACAACCCGCAATTCGGCAAGCGCCAGACTGGCACCGGGATATTCGCTGACTTGCTGCGACAGCGGTTCGCAATCGCGCTGCGGAAATCGGGTATGCGTTGCGAGTTGCCACCGCTGGACTCCTCGCTGTTCCGTCCGCCGCGTCGGCACGCAGCGCAATTGGATCTGTTCGCGGAAGACGACTGAGGTCGTTCAGGTAGGGCGGCGGCTTTGGGCCGGATGCCGCGCGGAGCTTGACCCCGTGCGGCACCCGGCCGGAGTCGAGGAACTCCTATTCAGGCTGCTCGGGTGTTTGAGCGTCGTCCTCCGGTACTTCCTCCTCCGGTGGAACCTGCTCCTCAATGACCGTCTCCTCCTCGACCTCAACCGGTCCGCCAGCCTCGGTCGATTCGTCGTTGTCATCCGGCACTTCGGTCGCAGCGGGCGCCCCGGTCGCCGCAGGTGCCACGCCAGCGGGCGGCTGCCCCGGCTTGCCGGCGGCGGGGGCGTCGTACTTGATCAGCGTCTCGATCTTCGCCTGACTCTTTTGTTCATCCAGATACTTCTGCAGCTTGTCACTCTGCAGGAACGACTGGACCTGCGGCTTCACGGACTCGTAGCTCGGCGCTTCCTGCTCCCGCGAGCTCTCCCGCTGGATGACGTGCCACCCAAAATCCGTCTTCACCGGGGCCTTGGTCGTTTCGCCATTCTTCAGCGCGATCACGGCATCCGCGAAGGGCGGAACCATCTGGTCCGGTGAGAACCACCCGAGATCACCACCATTGTTCTTGGAACCCGGATCCTTGGACAGCTTCTTTGCGAGCGCGTCGAACTTCTCACCCTTGCCGAGGCGCTTGATCACATCCAGAGCCGTCTTCTCGTCTTCTACCAGAATGTGCCGGGCCTTGTATTCACTCGCCTTCATCGCGCCAACACGCTGGTCGTATTCCTTCCGAATTTCCTCTTCGGTAGGCGCCAGCTTCTTGAGCAGGCTTTCGGCTGCCACCTGCGACAAAGTCATCCGGATGGCATTGTCGACCCGCGCCGCTATCGACGGATCCTTCAACAATTGGTCCTTCTCGGCGGACTGCCGCAGGATCTCACGCTTGACCAGTTCGTCGACGATCTTGTCCTTCGGCACCCCTTCGCCACCGCGCCGTTGAGCGATCTCGTTGGCGAGCATGTCGACCGACTGCTTGCTGATCGGACGGCCGTTCACGAGTACCGCCGTGTCATCGCGGGAAACCGGAGGTAGCACGATGGCTCCCTCGGCGGATGTCTTGCCGGCCTGGTCACAGGACCACAGTGATACACCGCTTAACGCGGCCAGGACCAAAAGGCGTTTATTCATCTTGCAATTCCCTATTGTCTGTTTTCAATTCGGTCGAACTCGTCGGGCGCATAGACTTTCATGCTGAAAGCATGAATATCGGTCTGCATCAGATCGCCCAAAGCTTGATATACCAGCCGGTGCCGCGCGACGAGACTCTGGCCGGCAAACGGCTCGGCGACGATGATGGCGGAAAAGTGTCCGCCACCGCTTTGCCGGGCTCCGGCATGACCTGCGTGGGCGGCACTGTCGTCGAACAGTTCGAGGTGCAGGGGCTCAAGGGCCTTTTCCAAGCGCGCACGGATCCGCTCGATTCGGGCACTCATCTCGGAAACACTCGCTTGAAGGGCTTGACGACGACCCGATCATAGACGCCCGCTCGACGGTACGGATCTTCAGCGGCCCAGGCTTCGGCTTCCGCCAAACCAGGAAAATCGGCCACGATCAGGCTACCGGTAAATCCGGCATCGCCCGGATCGTCGGCATCGATTGCCGGGTGCGGGCCGGCGAGAATCAGGCGCCCCTCGTCCGCGAGCACCTCCAGGCGGGCCAGATGGTCCGGTCGCGCCTTCCGACGCAACTTGCCACTGCCCGGCACGTCCTCACACAGGATCGCGTACAGCACCCATTCACTCCTGATGAGGTTCAGCCACGTACCGGTGCAGGTACAGGGTTTGCAGGATCACGAAAAAGAGCGTCAGCCCGATCAGACCAAACAGCTTGAAATTGACCCAGGTGTCGGTGTCGAAGCGGTAGGCAACGAACAGGTTGACGCAGCCGACGACGATGAAGAAAGAAGCCCACATCAAGTTGAGGCGTTTCCACACCCCCGAAGGGAGTTCCACCTTGCCACCCAGCAAGCGCTCGATCGCGGTCCGCCGCCCGAAAATCTGGCTGAGCAGAAACGTCACACCGAACAGCCAGTTCACGACGGTCGGCTTCCACTTGATGAACAGCTCATCCTGAAAGTACAGCGTTGCGCCACCGAAGACGGCGATCACGGCCAGGGTAATCAGATGCATCGGCTCGATGCGTCGGGTTCGAAACCAGACGAAAGCGACCTGCACGACGGTCGCGATGATCGCCACTACGGTCGCGACATAGATGCCGTAGACCTTGAAAGCGCCGAAGAACAGCAGGATCGGGAAAAAATCGACTAGAAGTTTCATGGTGAGCAGCGATTAGCGGGATCCTGCGTCATAACAGTGTTTCCTAACTGCAAGCCCTGCCGACGGCGGGCGCCAATACGCCAGGGGCATGGTCAGCAAACGTTCTGATAGGGCGGACCGGCCCTGAATGCGGATTCGACACTCGGTTTCCCGAACATCGACGGGGCCTTGCGTTGCCTGAGCAGGGAGCTATGATACAAGAAAACGTCGTCGACTGACGTTTCCGCTAGATGCGCTGCGTGGCTTGGCCTCAGCCGGCACTTGCACATTCCCTGTAGCTCCCAAGGTTGTAGACCCAACGTGTCACTGGATTCATCCACCCAAACGGCGATCGAAGCGGCGGCCTTTCGCCGCCTGCTGCAGCACCTCAGAGAACACCCCGAAGTCCAGAACATCGACCTGATGATCACGGCTGACTTCTGCCGGAACTGCTTGGCCAAGTGGCTGACGGAGGCCGCGCAGCAAGCCGGTGAACCGTTGGACGAGAGCGCCGCCCGCGAGTTGGTCTACGGAGAGCCGTACGCTCGGTGGAAGGAAAAATTTCAGCGCGAAGCCACTCCCGAGCAACTCGAAGCCCTGAAACAGCGGCAATCAAAAGCCGATACCTAGGGCTTACCCTTCGTTGCCGGTGCCGGTTTCGTGACGGCGCTCCGAATTCACGGGTTTTCCAAGCAACGACCGATCAGTTCGATTCGGTATCCGTCCGGATCTTCTACGAAAGCAATTACGGTACGGCCGTGTTGCATGGGGCCGGCTTCCCGAACGATCCGCGCTCCCCGGTTACGCAACTCCTCGACCGCAGCGTAGACGTCATCAACCTCTACGGCCAGGTGGCCGAAGGCGTTCCCGAGCTCGTACCGTTCCACGCCCCAATTGAAAGTCAATTCGAGCACCGTATGCTCGGATTCGTCGCCGTAGCCAACAAAGGCCAAGGTGAATCGGCCCTCCGGGTAATCATGTTGCCGCAGCAGCTTCATACCCAACACATTGACGTAAAAGTCGATCGAGCGTTCCAGGTTTCCGACCCGGATCATCGTATGTAGCAAACGCATGAGTTTTCCCGTTGGCAGTAACGACCGGCGATGGCTTGCGAGCGACTCAGAGCGACAGAGCGGCGCGGACATCGTCCGCCAGGCGATGCGCGAGCTGGTCGACGAGTTCGCGATCCTGACCCTCGACCATCACGCGTACCAGCGGCTCTGTTCCGGATGAGCGCAACAACACGCGCCCCCTTCCCTTAAGCCGAGCTTCGACATCTTCCCTCGCACGCCGGATGGACTGATGGGACTCGAGGTTGGTCCTCACGTCGACACGAACGTTGACCAGACACTGCGGATACTTGGTCATGCCAGACTTCAGCTCGTGCAGGGATTTCCCCTGCGCCTTCATCTCGGCAAGCACCTGCAAGGCCGCGACGATACCGTCCCCCGTCGTCGTGCGGTCACGGCAGATGATGTGCCCGGAGCCCTCGCCACCGAGCATGCTGTCGTGCGATTCCATCAGTTCCAGTACGTAGCGGTCGCCGACCGCGGCGCGCTGCAGCGGGACATCGATCGCCGCAAGCGCATGCTCCAGCCCCAGATTGCTCATCAAGGTACCGATCACCGGGCCCCGCAACTGCCCCTGATCCAGGCGGGAACGGGCGATGATGTACAACAATTCATCACCGTCTACGATTTCACCACGGTGATCCACCATGATCACGCGATCCCCGTCACCATCGAAGGCGACCCCGAGATCGGCACCTGCCTCGACCACGGCCTGGCGCAAGAGCTCCGGCTGGGTCGCACCCACGGCGTCATTGATGTTGAGCCCGTCGGGTGAAACGGCAAGCGCCGTGACTTTCGCGCCGACTTCACCGAACACATGGGGAGCGATGTGGTAGGTGGCTCCGTTGGCACAGTCGACAACGACCTTTAGCCCGGCGAATTCCGTACCGGCCGGGATCGTACTCTTGCAGAATTCGATGTAGCGCCCCGCGGCATCCTGGATGCGAGCGGCCTTGCCCAGCCCCGATGAGGGCACGGTGGTCATGGGCTGATCAATCTGTTCCTCGATGCGCAGTTCGACATCGTCGGGCAGCTTCAATCCCTGCCCGGAAAAGAACTTGATTCCGTTGTCCGCGTACGGGTTATGGGAAGCGCTGATCACGATGCCCGCCTGGGCCCGAAAGGTGCGGGTCAAATAGGCGACCGCGGGTGTCGGCATGGGGCCGAGCAACTGGGTATTGACCCCCGCCGCGGCTAACCCGGCCTCCAGCGCAGACTCGAACATGTAGCCCGAGATGCGGGTATCCTTGCCGATAATCACCTTGCGCGGTCCAGTGCCTCCGGCAAATACCTTGCCCGCAGCCCAGCCCAGCTTGAGCATGAAATCCGGTGTGATCGGATAGGTGCCGACCGTACCGCGTATACCGTCGGTCCCAAAAAAGCGCTTCTTCATGAGTATTCTCCTCCCTTCCCAGGGATTGGCCGGATCACCGCAGAAAAACGCGACAGCGTAACGGTGAAGTTATGGCGGGCGCGGCACTGATTGCATCAAACAATCCGCCTTAATTTAACAATCTACAGACTCCGGACATTCCCCCAACGCCGATTCGCCTGTCCAAGGAATCACGAAACAGGAGCGAGTGTAGCGAAAATCGTCGTCGGGAGGGAACGGGAACCGAGCGCGGGCGTGTCACCCAAGGTCGCGTGATCGCCGGGGAGGCAGGCTCAAAAAAAAAGCCCCCGGGCGCAATCGCGATGCGCCCGGGGGCTTGGCTTCAGCGCAACGAGCTAGTGTTGCGCGGCAGGACGACCGAACGTCGGCGCTTCGTCAGAGCGAGGCGGCGCGTCAGCCGTCTGTCCCCCACTGGGCGGCGTCTGGTCTTCCCAGCCCTGCGGCTCGCGCGGCACACGCCCCTCCATGATGTCGTCGATCTGCAACCGATCGATGGTCTCGTACTTCATCAGGGCATCGGCCATCAAGTGCATCTTGTCGATGTTCTCGCGCAGGATACGCTCCGACCGCTCGTAGTTCCTGTCGATGATGGAACGAATTTCCTCGTCGATCAGGTGTGCCGTCTCTTCCGAAACCGACTTGTGCTTCGTCACGGATCGCCCGAGGAATACCTCACCCTCCTCTTCACTGTAAGCCAGGGGACCCAGCCGCTCGGACAAACCCCAACGAGTCACCATGCTTCGTGCCAGATTCGTCGCCCGCTCAATGTCGTTTTGAGCGCCAGTGGTCACCCGTTCCTTGCCAACAATCATTTCTTCAGCGATACGGCCACCGAAAAGACTGGAGATTTGACTCTCAAGCTTCTGCTTGCTGGCGCTGTACTGATCGCGCTCGGGCAAAAACATCGTGATGCCCAAGGCCCGACCACGCGGCATGATACTGACCTTGTAGACCGGATCGTGTTCCGGGACCAGTCGGCCGACGATTGCATGCCCTGCCTCGTGATAGGCGGTCAGCCGCTTCTCGTCTTCGCTCATGACCATGGACTTGCGCTCGGCGCCCATCAGGATCTTGTCCTTGGCCTTCTCGAAATCGGACATGTCGATCACGCGCTTGTTTTTACGCGCTGCGAACAAAGCCGCTTCATTGACGAGGTTGGCAAGATCGGCGCCCGAGAACCCCGGCGTACCACGAGCCAGATACTTCGGCTCGACGTTGTCGGCCACCGGAGTACGCTTCATGTGCACCTTCAGGATCTGCTCGCGACCACGCACATCCGGCAGGCCGACTGTCACCTGACGATCGAAGCGACCAGGGCGCAACAGGGCCGGGTCCAAAACGTCCGGTCGGTTGGTGGCCGCAATCACGATGATGCCTTCCGTGCCCTCGAAGCCGTCCATTTCGACGAGCAACTGGTTGAGGGTCTGCTCCCGCTCGTCATGTCCGCCGCCGAGGCCCGCCCCGCGGTGACGACCAACGGCATCGATTTCGTCGATGAAGATGATGCACGGAGCGTGTTTCTTGGCCTGTTCGAACATGTCCCGAACGCGGGAGGCACCCACACCCACGAACATCTCGACGAAATCCGAGCCAGAGATCGAGAAGAATGGCACTTTCGCTTCGCCGGCGATAGCACGAGCCAACAGCGTCTTGCCGGTTCCAGGCGGACCCACCATCAAGGCGCCGCGCGGAATCTTGCCGCCGAGCTTCTGGAATTTGCTCGGATCCTTCAGGAAGTCGACCATCTCGGTCACATCTTCCTTCGCTTCTTCAACACCTGCCACGTCGGCGAAGGTCACCTTCACCTGATCTTCTTCGATTAGCCGCGCCTTGCTCTTACCGAAGGACATTGCCCCACGACCACCGGCGCCGCCCTGCATTTGCCGCATGAAGAAAATCCAGACGGCGATCAGCAGCAACATCGGGAACCACGAGATGAAGATCTGCATCAGCAGCGACTGCTGCTCCGGCGGCTGCGCCTTGATCTCGACATGGTTCTTCAGCAAATCGTCGACCATGTGAGGATCTTCGGGAGTGTAAGTGGCGAATTTCTCGCCGCTACCGAGGACACCTTTGATCATCGGTCCGTCGATGGTCACTTGCTTGACCTGCCCTTCATTCACCGCAGCGATGAATTGCGAGTAGGACATACTGGAATCGGTGGCTTTACGATTGCCGAAGTTGTTGAACACGGACATCAACACGACGGCAATAACCACCCACAGGACAATGTTCTTCAACATATCATTCACGTCCACCACTCCCTAATTCGGATTGGAACCCGAGTGTATCTCATTGTTTAGCGAAATTCTAAGTTTGTAACCCGGACCGCGGGTGCACGGTGTTTTTCCGCGCACCAAAAATAGGACAAGGCCCCCGCGGGATGGTTCCAGTAAGGATCAGGTGGATTGTTCGTCACCCTACCGACGCACGGTAACCGCTTGCGACGACGTAGGTTTCCGGGCTACGACTCCGCGACGCCTTGGGCTTGCTGAGCGCTACACGGCTGAAGTTCGCGCGGACCGTGCGCAGAAATTCGTCGAAACCCGTACCCGAGAACGTCTTTACGACCAGCGTGCCGCCCGGACGCAAGACATGTTGCGCCAAGTCCAGCGCGAGTTCCACCAGGTATAACGAGCGCGGTATATCGACCCCGCGTATGCCGCTCATGTTGGGAGCCATATCGGACAAGATCAGGTCCACCGGCCGCCCGGCCAGTTCTTCCCGCAAGCGAGCGAGCGCCGCATCCTCACGAAAGTCGCCCTGAATGAAGGTCACCCCGGGCAAGGGTTCCATGGCCAGGAGGTCGAGCGCTATAATCGCCCCGCCCGGCCTGATGCGGTTGACCGCAAACTGCGACCAGCCTCCAGGGGCCGCGCCAAGGTCCACCACGGTCATTCCGGAACGGAACAGCCTAAAACGTTGGTCTAGTTCTTCGAGCTTGAACACTGCGCGCGAGCGGTAGCCCAGTTCCCTCGCTTTCTTTACATATTCGTCGCTGTGATGCTCGGCGAGCCAACGGCTGCTCGTGGGGCGTCTAGCCAAATCGGAACGCTCCGGCGGCAGCGGACATCCGAACACTTTCACCAGACAACATCGGCATGATCACTTCCCAGCAGAAGAAACTTCTCAAGGCGAGGGCGCATACCCTCAAGCCCGTCGTCATCACCGGCGCAGCCGGACTCAGCCCTGCGGTCACTGCCGAGATCGACCGAGCGCTCGAACATCATGAACTGATCAAGGTCCGGATCAACGCCGACACCCCACAGCAACGGTCAGCGCTGGCAGCCGAGGTCTGTAGTGGACTTCAGGCCGACCACGTACAGACCGTCGGCCATGTCGTCACGCTCTATCGGGAAAAACCGCCGGAGCCCCCCAAGGGCCGCAGTCTCCCGAAAAAACGGACTAGATATACCGGATCTGCAAAATCTCGTACTCTCTGACGCCGCCGGGAGCCTGCACGGTCGCAACATCCTCGACGTGTTTGCCGATCAGCGCCCGCGCGATCGGCGACGAGATTGAAATCAGCCCCTGCTTGATGTCGGCTTCGTCTTCCCCGACCAGCTGATAGGTGACCGTGTTCCCGGTCGCGAGATCTTCCAGTTCGACCGTCGCACCGAAAACAACCTTGCCGTCCGCATTGACTCGCGTGACGTCGATGATTTGCGCGTTGGCCAGCTTCGCCTCGATTTCCTTGATGCGGCCTTCGGTAAACGCCTGCTCCTCGCGGGCCGCGTGATACTCGGCATTCTCCTTCAGATCGCCGTGCGCCCGCGCCTCGGCAATGGCCTGGATGATTTTAGGACGGCGCACCGACTTGAGGTGATTCAGTTCTTCCCTCAACTTCTCGGCACCGCGAGTGGTAATCGGCGTTTTGTTCATGATTGTGGTTCGGGATGCGGATGGAAATGTCGCCGCCGTTCAGAAGTCCCCGTGGAGATCCTGCAGCCTGCAGACGCCAGCCGATTGCGCTTCGTCGAGTGCGAAGCAGATCGCGCGTGCGCCTGACACCGTTGTCGTGTAGGTGACCTGTCGTTGTAACGCCTGCCGCCGGATCGTGAATGAATCGGCGATCGCCTTCGCGCCTTCGGTCGTGTTGATGATCAGATGCAGTTGCCCGTTCTTGATCATGTCGACGATGTGCGGACGGCCCTCATAGACCTTGTTGACCACCTCGCACGGCACGCCGGCGTCCAGCAAGGTCTGCGCTGTTCCACGGGTTGCAACCAGCGAAAAGCCCTTCGCGACCAAGTCGCGGGCGATCGGCACGATCTTGACCTTGTCCGCATCACGGATGCTGATGAGCGTCACCCCGCTAGTCGGCAGCCGAACATTCGCGGCGCGCTGCGCTTTTCCGTAGGCTTCGCCGAAGGTGGCACCGACACCCATGACCTCGCCGGTGGATTTCATCTCGGGACCAAGTACGGGATCAACGCGCGGAAACTTGATGAACGGGAACACCGCTTCCTTGACCGAGAAATAAGACGGAACCCGCTCCTCGAGGATACCCTGCTCGGCGAGGGTTCGCCCGACCATGCAGCGTGCCGCGACCTTGGCGAGCTGATACCCGGTTGCCTTCGACACGAATGGAACGGTGCGGGAGGCCCTGGGGTTCACTTCCAGGATGAAGACATCCCGCCCCTGGATCGCGAATTGCGCGTTCATCAGGCCGACCACGTTCAGCGACTCGGCCAGCAGCTTGACCTGCTCGCGAATCTGCGACTGGATGGCGGCATCCAAATCGTAAGGCGGAATGGAGCAGGCCGAATCGCCCGAATGGACTCCTGCCTGCTCGATATGTTGCATCAATCCGCCGACGAGAACCTCCGACCCGTCCCGAACAGCGTCGACATCCATCTCGATCGCATCGTCCAGAAACCGGTCCAGCAAAACCGGCGACTCGTTCGAGACGCTGACCGCCTCGCGCATGTAGCGGCGCAACTCCTCATCGTTGAAGACGATCTCCATCGCCCGTCCGCCCAGCACATATGATGGCCGCACAACCAGCGGATAACCGATCTGCTGCGCGCAGGCCACAGCCTCATCCAGGGAACGGGCCGTCTTGTTGGGCGGCTGCTTCAGACCGAGACGCTCGATCAAGAGTTGGAAGCGCTCCCGATCCTCGGCCAGATCGATGGAATCGGGCGAGGTGCCAATGATGGGCGCGCCAGCCGCTTCAAGCGCTCGCGCGAGCTTAAGCGGCGTCTGTCCTCCGTACTGCACGACAACTCCGTAAGGCTGTTCGAGATCGATGATCTCCAGCACGTCTTCCAGCGTCAGCGGCTCGAAGTAGAGCCGGTCGGAGGTGTCGAAATCGGTAGAGACCGTTTCCGGATTGCAATTCACCATGATGGTTTCAAAACCATCCTCACGCAGCGCCATCGCGGCATGGACGCAGCAGTAGTCGAATTCGATGCCCTGCCCGATCCGGTTTGGCCCGCCACCGAGCACCATCACCTTCCGCCGCGTCGACGGCTCCGCCTCGCACTCCTGCTCGTAGGTCGAGTACAGGTAGGCCGTCGAACTCGCAAACTCGGCGGCGCAGGAATCGATACGCTTGTAGACTGGCTTGATACCGAAACCACGGCGCAGGGAACGGATCGCGTCGGCGCTGCTGCCCAGCAAAAAGGCGAGACGCGAGTCGGCGAAACCCTTGCGCTTCAGGGCGAGCAAGTCGGCCCGGGACAACCCGGTCGCCTGACGCCCGGCCAGATCGGCCTCGGTCGCAATCAGGTCTTCGATTTGCGCCAGAAACCACGGGTCGATCCGGCTGTGGTCATGGACCTCGTCCAGTGTCCAGCCGCTGCGAAAGGCATCGGCAACATGCAGGATGCGCTCCGGTCCCGGGTAGTGCAGTTCGCGCTGCAGGCTTTCGCGGGCGTCGCCGGCCGTGGGATCCAGCCGGCTGACCAAACCGTCGATCCCGGTTTCGAGACTGCGCAAGGCCTTCTGCAGGGACTCTTGGAAGGTGCGGCCGATCGCCATCGCCTCGCCAACCGACTTCATCTGGGTGGTCAGCCGATCATCCGCCTGCGGAAACTTTTCGAACGTGAAACGCGGAATCTTTGTTACGACGTAATCGATGGTCGGCTCGAATGATGCCGGCATCGCGCCGCCGGTGATCTCGTTGCGCAACTCGTCGAGCGTATAACCGACCGCGAGTTTCGCTGCGACCTTGGCAATCGGAAAACCGGTCGCCTTCGAGGCCAGGGCCGAGGAACGCGATACGCGCGGATTCATTTCGATGACGACCATGCGGCCGTCAGCCGGATTGACTGCAAACTGCACATTCGACCCGCCGGTGTCGACGCCAATCTCACGCAGCACCGCGATCGAT
Organism: Methylolobus aquaticus; assembly: GCF_054172105.1. NCBI lineage: Bacteria > Pseudomonadati > Pseudomonadota > Gammaproteobacteria > Methylococcales > Methylococcaceae > Methylolobus > Methylolobus aquaticus. Next base: position 22,779 of record NZ_JBSYXP010000004.1, on the reverse strand, counting down.
GCATCCCGCATCAGCTGGTATTCCTTGTCGGTCAGCGTCTGCACCGGTGCAACAGTAATCGAGTCGCCCGTATGCACGCCCATCGGATCGAAGTTCTCGATCGAGCAGACGATGATGCAGTTGTCGTTGCGGTCCCGCACGACTTCCATCTCAAACTCTTTCCAGCCGAGCACCGATTCTTCGATCAGCAGTTCCCGGGTTGGCGACAGGTCGAGCCCACGCTCGCAGATCTCGATGAATTCCTCGCGGTTGTAGGCGATGCCACCGCCACTGCCGCCCAGCGTAAACGAAGGACGGATAATCGTCGGGTACCCGATGCGGTCGAGCACCTCCAACGCCTCATCCAGCGTGTGCGCGACTTCGGAGCGGGGCGTCGCCAGCCCGATGCGGTTCATCGCCTTGCGGAAACGATCGCGGTCCTCTGCCTTGTCGATCGCGTCCTTCTTGGCACCGATCAACTCCACGCCGAACCGATCAAGCACCCCTTCCCGATCGAGATCGAGGGCGCAATTCAGGGCTGTCTGTCCACCCATCGTCGGCAGCAAGGCATCCGGGCGCTCCTTTTCGATGATCTGGGCGACCGTCTGCCAATCGATCGGCTCGATGTAGGTCGCATCGGCCATTTCCGGGTCGGTCATGATCGTGGCCGGATTCGAGTTGACCAGGATTACGCGGTAGCCTTCCTCGCGCAAAGCCTTGCACGCCTGGGCCCCGGAGTAGTCGAACTCGCAGGCCTGGCCGATGACGATCGGCCCGGCGCCCAGCAGCAGAATGGATTCGATATCGGTTCTTTTCGGCATGTCGTGCTCAGCTACATTCGGCGACTCGTGCCCTTCATTCTCTCGATGAAGGCATCGAACAAGGGGCTCAGGTCATGCGGACCCGGACTGGCTTCCGGATGACCCTGGAAGCTGAATGCGGGCCGGTCGGTCCGTTCGATGCCTTGCAGGCTCTGGTCGAACAAAGACCGGTGAGTTGCGCGCAGCGTCACGGGCAGACTGTCTTCATCGACCGTAAAGCCGTGGTTCTGGCTCGTGATCATGACCTTCCCCGTTGCAAGATCCTGCACCGGATGGTTCGCGCCATGATGGCCGAACTTCATCTTGACGGTCCTTGCACCGCTGGCCAGTGCCAGCAGTTGGTGGCCCAGGCAGATGCCGAAGACCGGGACTCCGGCGTCGACGATGGCGCGTATCGCCTCGATCGCATAGGTGCAGGGCTCGGGATCACCCGGACCATTCGACAGAAACACCCCATCCGGGCGCCGCGCGAGAACGGCGGCGGCCGGCGTCGCCGCCGGCACCACGGTGACGCGGCACCCGCGGTCGGCGAGTAGCCTCAAGATGTTGTGCTTGATACCGAAGTCGTAGGCCACGACCTCGTAACCGAACTCGGCCAGCTCACGATGCCCCTCGCCGAGTTGCCAAGCGCCTTGAGTCCACGCGTACTCTTCATTGACGGTGACCTCCCGCGCCAAGTCCATACCTTTCAGCCCGGGAAATTCCTGTGCCAGCGCGATCGCGCGCTCGGGGACAATGTCACCCCCGGCGACCAGACACCCGCGCTGCGCACCCTTGTCCCGCAGGATCCGGGTCAACTGGCGGGTATCGAGGCCGGCGATTCCGACGATCCCCGAGGCTCGCAGAAAATCGGTGAGACTCCGACCGGACCGCCAGTTGCTGAACCGCGCCGGCACATCGCGGACAACCAACCCGGCGGCGAACGGACGCACTGATTCCGCATCTTCGTCGTTGATCCCGGTATTGCCGATATGAGGATACGTCAGGGTGACGATCTGCCGCGCGTAGGAGGGGTCCGTTAGGATCTCCTGATAGCCCGTGATCGCGGTATTGAACACCACTTCACCGACAGAACTGCCGTCGGCACCGACGGCGACGCCATCGAACACCGTTCCATCTTCGAGAGCCAGGAATGCGGGTCTATCCAAAAAAGCCACCTTTAGACGTGCAAAACGGGAGGAGCCCGGAGGACTCGTCCCGTCAATCCGCGTACGAACTTAATCGCATAATTTTACGCAACCGCCCCCCCTCGTGTCCACGGCAGGGCCGCGTCAGAGCGACTTCAAACCAAGTACATCCTGCATATCGTAAAGGCCGGACTCACGCCCCATGACCCATTGCGCAGCGCGCAGCGCGCCCTTGGCGAAGGTCAACCGGCTGGACGCCTTGTGGGAGATTTCAACGCGCTCACCGTCGTCGGCAAACATCACCGTGTGCTCGCCGACGATGTCGCCGGCGCGTATCGTCGCAAAACCGATGGTTTTCGGGTTGCGCGCACCGGTGGTCCCTTCGCGCCCGTAGACGGCGCACTCCGCCAGGTCGCGGTCGAGCGCTGCCGCGATCACTTCGCCCATGCGCAGCGCCGTGCCCGATGGCGCGTCGACCTTGTGCCGGTGATGCGCCTCGATGATCTCGATGTCGGTCTGGTCGCCGATCGTACGCGCCGTAAGCTCGAGCAACTTCAGCACGAGGTTGACGCCGACGCTCATGTTCGGGGCGAGAACCAGGGCCATGGACTGGCTCGCGGCCTCTATCGTCTGGCGCTGCTCGGCGGTAAACCCGGTCGTGCCGATGACCATGCGCACCCCGGCAGCGCGGCAAATCGCGACATGGCCGAGAGTGGGCTCCGGCCGCGTGAAATCGATCAGCACGTCGAGTTGTTCGCAGGCGCTCTCCAGGCCGGTCGCCACCGGAACGCCGACCGCTGGCAACCCGGCGAGTTCGCCGGCATCCATCCCCAGGTACGGGCTCTGCGCGTGCTCCAGCGCAGCCGCCAAAACGAGGCCGGGGGACTCCTGGCACGCGGCGATCAAGCTCTTGCCCATCCGGCCGGCCGCGCCGGCTATCCCAATACGTAAAGCCACACTGATCTCCCGGAATAAAAAACTTCGGTTCCGTCACTTATCGCCCGATTGCCCCACAGGGGCCTGAGCGCGGGGAATCGACTACCCGCGTAGCATCTCGGCAGCAGATGAAGGCCGCGGCTACAAACCCAATTTATCGAAGAACTGCTTGACCCCATCGAGCCAACCGTGAGCCTGCGGACTGTGGCGGCTACCGCCGCCGCTCAAGGACTCATCCAGACGCCTGATTAGTTCTATCTGGTCCTTATCGAGAGAAACGGGCGTCTCGATCTGCACCCGACACAAGAGGTCGCCCTGCGGCCCGCCGCGGACCGGCTTTACGCCCTTGCCGCGCAGGCGGAACAGCTTACCAGTCTGGGTTTCCGGCGGTATTTTCAGCACCACCTTGCCATCCAGCGTCGGTACGTCCAACTCCCCGCCCAGACATGCGCACGGGAAACTGATTGGCACTTCACAATAAAGATTGGCGCCGTCGCGCGTGAAGATCGGGTGGTCCTTGACCGCGACTTGGACGTACAAGTCGCCGGGCGGCCCCGCATGGTCGCCTGCCTCCCCCTCCCCGGCGAGACGGATGCGATCGCCGGAATCCACGCCCGGAGGGATCTTGACCGACAAGGTCTTGGTGTCCTGTATGCGCCCCTGCCCCTGGCACGACCGACACGGATCCTTGATCTGCTGGCCGGTGCCGCGGCACGCCGGACAGGTCTGCTGCACCGAGAAGAATCCCTGCTGCATCCGGATCGCGCCATGGCCCTGACAGGTCGTGCAGGTTACGGGACCCGACCCCTTCTTGGCGCCGCTGCCACCGCATTCCTCACAGGTGTTCCAGGTCGGCACGCGAATCTTGACCTCGGTACCCGCAACGGCGTCTTCCAGCGTCAGTTCGAGGTTGTAGCGCAGGTCGGCGCCGCGCTGCGCTCTACCTCCCCCACCGCGGCGCTTTCCACCGCCGAAGATGTCGCCGAAGACGTCGCTGAAGATGTCGCTGAAACTGTCGCCAGAGAAACCGAAGCCACCCGCGCCCCCCATCGAAGGATCGACGCCGGCGTGTCCGAACTGATCGTAAGCGGCCCGCTTCTGCGGGTCGGACAAGACGTCGTAGGCCTCCTTGACCTTCTTGAACTGCTCCTCGGCGTTCGGGTTGTCGGTGTTGCGATCCGGATGGAACTTCATCGCAAGCCGCCGGAAGCTTTTCTTGATATCGCTATCGCTGGCGTTGCGAGCGACCCCCAACAATTCGTAATAGTCTTCTTTGGCCATGATGCAACACAACCGCCGGCTTACGCCGGCGGTAATCGACTGATGAATCTACCGACCATCGAGGCCGGCAGAGCGGTTATTTCTTGTCGTCCTTCACTTCCTCGAACTCGGCATCCACGACATCATCCGCCGTGGCGTGCGCCGTCTGCTCGGACGAACCCGCTGACTCATGCGACGCAGCGCTGGCATCGCCATCGGACTTCTGCGCGTATACCCGCTCCGCCAGTTTGCCCGATACCTCCATCAACGCCTGCGTCTTACTCTCGATCGAGGCATGGTCATCGCCCTTGATGGCTTCCTTCAGCTCGGCAATGGCGCTCTCGATCCGGCTCTTTTCGTCCGCATCGACCTTGTCGCCGAGGTCGTGCAGCGACTTGTTCGTCGCGTGGATCATCGCGTCCGCGTGATTACGCGCATTCACCAGTTCGTGCATCTTCCGATCGTCTTCGGCATGCAATTCGGCATCCTTGACCATTCGCTTGATCTCGTCTTCGGAAAGTCCGCTCGACGCGCGAATCTGGATCGACTGCTGCTTACCGGTCGCCTTGTCCTTGGCCGACACGTGCAGGATGCCGTTGGCGTCGATGTCGAACGTGACTTCAATCTGCGGAATGCCGCGCGGAGCCGGCGGGATGTCGGCCAGATCGAAGCGTCCGAGCGACTTGTTGTCCTTGGCCATCTCGCGCTCGCCCTGCAGGACATGGATCGTCACCGCCGTCTGACTGTCCTCGGCCGTCGAGAATACCTGTTGCTGCTTCGTCGGGATGGTCGTGTTCTTCTCGATCAGCTTGGTCATGACGCCGCCCAGGGTCTCGATACCCAGCGACAACGGGGTCACGTCCAGCAGTAGCACGTCCTTCACCTGACCGCCCAGCACGCCGGCCTGAATCGCCGCACCGACGGCCACCGCCTCGTCGGGGTTGACGTCCTTGCGCGGCTCCTTGCCGAAGATCTCACGGACGAAATCCTGCACCTTGGGCATGCGCGTCTGACCGCCAACCAGGATCACTTCATCGACCTCGGCCGCCTTCAGACCGGCATCCTTCAGCGCGGTAAGGCACGGCCCTTTCGTGCGTGTGATCAACTCCTCGACCAGTGATTCGAGCTTGGCTCGCGTCAGCTTCAGGTTTAAATGCTTCGGGCCGCTTGCATCCGCCGTTATATAGGGCAGATTGATTTCCGTCTGCTGGCTGCTCGACAGCTCGATCTTGGCCTTTTCCGCCGATTCCTTGAGTCGCTGTAGGGCCAGCGGATCGTGGTGCAGATCGATACCGCTTTCCTTTTTGAACTCGTCGGCGATGTAATCGATGATCCGAAGGTCGAAATCCTCGCCTCCCAGGAACGTGTCCCCGTTCGTCGACAGCACTTCGAACTGGTGCTCACCGTCCACTTCCGCGATCTCGATGATCGAGATGTCGAAGGTACCGCCGCCCAGATCGTACACCGCGATTTTCTGGTCGCCCCGGCTCTTGTCCATGCCGTAGGCCAGCGCTGCCGCGGTCGGCTCGTTGATGATGCGCTTGACTTCGAGGCCAGCGATACGCCCGGCGTCCTTGGTCGCCTGCCGCTGGGAGTCATTGAAGTAAGCCGGCACCGTGATGACCGCCTCGGTGATTTCCTCGCCAAGGTAGGCTTCCGCGTCCTTCTTGAGTTTCATCAACACGCGCGCCGAAACTTCCGGCGGCGCCATTTTCTTTCCGCCCGCATCGACCCAGGCGTCGCCGTTCTCTGCCTCAACGATTTTGTAGGGCACCATCTTGATGTCCTTCTGCACGACGTCGTCCTTGAAGCGCCGTCCAATGAGTCGCTTGATCGCGAACAGCGTGTTCGTCGGATTCGTAATGGCCTGGCGTTTGGCCGACTGGCCGACCAGGACTTCGCTATCCGAAGTGAAGGCGACCACCGACGGCGTCGTCCGGCCGCCCTCTGAGTTCTCGATGACCCGCGGCTTGTCCACCTCAAGGATCGCGACACAGGAGTTGGTCGTGCCGAGGTCGATACCAATAATTTTTGCCATTTTTTGAACGCGCTCCGGTATTCGTTGTTTAAGTTCGTGAATCGGTCACTGCCGGGGTCTTGGGGTGCATCGAGCGGGATTTCAAGCCTGGCCTTCGGCCGACACGGGAACCGGCTGCGCGACAACGACGAGAGCAGGCCGGAGCAAACGGTCGTGCAGCAGATACCCTTTCTGGAACACGCGAATGACGGTGTTCGGCTCGGCATCCGCCGTCGGTTCCGCGGCCATCGCCTGATGGAACTCCGGATTGAAGCGCTCGCCCAGCGGATCGACTGGCTTGACATCGAAACGCTCCAGCGCCGCACCCAACTGCTTCAACGTCAGCTCCATACCTTCCCGCACCCCGTCGGCATTCGCGTCGGAGGCGGAAGCCGCCTGCAATCCCAGTTCCAGGCTATCCACCACCGCGAGCAACTCCTTGGAAAAGCGCTCCAGCGCGAACTTGTGCGCGTTCTGCAAATCCTTCTCGGCACGGCGCCGAACGTTTTCCATCTCAGCCTGGGCGCGCACGAACCGCTCCCAGTTCTCCTCCGCCTTCTTGGTCGCCTCGTTCAGCCGCTGCTCCATCAACTCGATGGAAGGCGGCTCATTCGCGTCGCCGACGGACGCGGCTGGTTCGAGGGTGACTTCGAGGTTCGGTTCCGGAGCCTCGGCAGTGTCGACTGGATGATTCATCTCTTGTTGTTGCATGGCAATGTCTCCCGAATTCTCTTTATGCAAGGCGGCAGGGCAAACATCGCCCGCGCTGCCGCGTGGCGATGACCGCAACCGCGAAGGGGATCGAGGGTCCGCTCCTTTGGTGACCGGTGCGCTAGGATCTCCGGCAAAGCGCCAAACCGAGCAACCTTGCGGTGATGTCGACCAGAGGGATCACGCGCTCGTATTCCATCCGCGTCGGGCCGATCACGCCCAATACGCCGACCACGCGGCCGTCGATCGAATACCGTGACGTAACAAGACTGCACGGCTCGAGCGAGCGGCACCCGCTCTCTTCACCGATGAAGATCTGAACACCCGGCGTTTCCAGACAGCGATCCAGAAGATGCACGATGTCTTCCTTCTGCTGGAAGATCTCGAAGAGGCCTCTCAGGCGCTCCATGCTCGCCAGTTCCGAAAACTCCATCAGGTTGATCTCGCCAGCCAGCACGAACGGCTTGCGTTTCTTCCCGCCCTGATTCAGCGCGAGCTTGACCATTTCCGCGGCGTCGATCATCTCCTGTCCTATCCGGTCGCGCGACTCCTGAAGGTCACGAAACAGGCCCTCCCGGATGCCGCTCAAGTCCTTCCCGGCGCAGGTCGCGTTGAGGTAATTGGCGGCAACCGTGAGCTGCGCCGCACTGAACGGGCGCGCCGTATGGATGATCTTGTTGTGCACCTCACGGTCGTTAGTCACCAGAATCACCAGGACGCGGTGATCCGACAAGGGCACGAACTCGATGTGCCGAAAGGTCGGCGCATCACACCGCGGCACGGTCACGAGACCGGCCATGTGCGTGGCGTCGGATAGCAGCCTCGAGGCCGCCTCCAGCAAGTCCTCCGGGGTATCCTGTGTCTCCAGGTCGCCCTGAAACTGGGCAATCACCTCTTGCTGCAAAGGTCGCACCGTCAACAGCGAATCGACGAAGAATCGATACCCCGAAACGGTCGGCATGCGCCCGGCCGACGTATGCGGCGCCGTCACCAACCCCAGCTCCTCGAGGTCAGCCATCACGTTCCGTATCGTTGCCGGGCTCAGATTCAGACCGGCATCGCGCGCGAGGACACGCGAGCCGACCGGCTGGCCGTCGTCGATATAACGTTCGACCAACACCTTAAACAGGTGCTGGGCCCGATCGCTCAGTTCCGGTAGATTAGACACGCAGGGGACGACTTTTAGCACTCTCGGCGTGAGAGTGCTAAAGGTAGCAACCCCTAGATTATGTGTCAATAAGCTCATACCATAGCCCGCGGATGTGCGGGGCCGCGGTATCTGCGCATCAAGTCCCCAAGGCGTGCAGTTGTGCCACTCATCCCCTGATCTTCCGGAGTAACCACATGAAGGGCGACCCCAAGGTTATCGATTGTTTGAACCGCGTCCTCGGCAACGAACTGATTGGCATCAATCAATATTTTCTTCACGCGCGGATGCTGAAAAATTGGGGCTACCACAAGCTCAATGACTATGAGTACCGGGAATCGATCGACGAGATGAAGCACGCCGACCGACTGATCGAACGTATCCTTTTCCTGGAGGGCCTGCCGAACCTGCAGGAACTCGGCCATCTGCGCATCGGTGAAAACGTTCCGGAAATGCTGGCTGCGGACCTGCAACTGGAACAACAGGCGCACACCGTGCTGAAGGACGCGGTTGCGCTGTGTGAGACGGTCGGGGATTTCGTGTCGCGGGAACTGTGTCAGGAGATTCTCAGCAGCGAGGAAGAGCACATCGACTGGATCGAGACACAGCTCGGCCTGATCTCGGCGCTGGGACTCGAGAACTATCTGCAGTCACACTGTTGATGAGGCCGTCGCCGATTTCGTGCTGATCGCCCCGATGCAGCGGCAATTCAAGACCATAGGGCTGATCGGCAAGCCGGACGCCGAACGTATCTCGGCCACGCTCGAACACATACACCAGCACCTGACCGCACAAGGTTTCCGCGTTCTGCTCGACCGCGGCTGCGCGGGTTTCGTGTCGGGTAATTCGACCGTTTGCGACATCGACGAAATCGGCAGAAGTTGCGACGCCGCAGTCATCGTCGGCGGCGACGGCACCCTGCTGAGAGCGGCGCGGCTCCTGGTCGACCACGAAATTCCCTTGATCGGCGTCAACCTCGGGCGACTCGGGTTTCTCGTCGATATTTCGCCGGACGAGGTGCGCACGCGGCTCGACGCCATTCTGGGCGGCGACTACCAGTTCGAGGAACGTGCCCTTCTCCGCGTGCGCGTGTCCCGCAACGGCACTGTCGTGCACGACCGGGTCGCAGTGAACGAAATCGTCGTGCACAGCGCCATCGCGACCAGCATGATCGAGATCGAAACCTGGATCGACGGCGCGTTCCTCAACACGCAGCGCTCCGACGGGCTGATCATTTCGACCCCGACCGGATCGACGGCCTACGCCCTGTCGGCGGGCGGTCCGATACTGCATCCGGGACTGAACGCCCTCGTGCTGGCTCCGATCAACCCGCACACCCTGACCAATCGACCCATTGTCATTGGCGGCGACAGCCTCATCGAAATCGGCTTCCGGCCCAGCAAGCAGTTCCGCGCCCAGGTCAACTGCGACAATGTCTCGATCCCTGACGTCGAGGCAACGGATCGCCTGCGCATCACCCGGCATGACCGCCCCTTCCGGATGCTGCATCCCGTCGACCACGACTTCTTTGCCATCCTCCGGTCCAAGCTGAACTGGAGCAGCGGCAACCGCAACTGAACCATGCTAACCAGCCTGAGCATACGCGACCTCGCTCTGGTCGAAGCCCTGGAACTGGAACTCGCGCCCGGCTTCACGGTGCTGACCGGCGAGACTGGCGCCGGCAAGTCGATACTGCTCAATGCGCTGGGCCTCGCGCTCGGGGACCGCGCGGACTCCGGGCTGGTGCGCCCGGGCGCCAGCCGGGCCGAAGTCACGCTGCAGTTCGATGTGTCCGACCTTGCGACAGCCCAGGCCTGGCTGGACGAACACGAACTGGTCGACGATCTCGACTCATGCTTCATACGCCGCACCATCGGTAGTGACGGCCGATCCAAGGCCTATATCAATGGCCGGCCGGTGACGCTGCAGCAACTGCAGGAGTTCAGTTCACTACTGGTCGAGATCCATGGGCAACACGCTCATCTGGCCTTGCTGCAGGCTCGGGAACAGCGACGACTCCTCGACGAGTCATCAGGAACGCTCGCTCTGGTCGGCGAGGTGGGCGAACTTTACGAACGCTGGCGGACGCTGCAGGACCAGCTCACGCAGCGTCGCCAGACGTCGGCGCAGCGGGCCGCGCGTGAGGAACTGCTGCGCTATCAGGTCGAGGAACTGGAACGCCATGAGGTCTGCTCCGCCGACTACGAGCAAGTGCTCGCCGAACACTCGCGGCTGGCCAACATCGGACGCATTCTGGCACTGAGCCAGCAGCAGCTGGACCTGCTGTACGACGACGAAACCGGTTCGGCCAACCGGCTTCTGGCGCAGGCCGTTACGTCAATGAAGGAGCTCGGCGCGCTGTGCCCGGAACTGGGCGAGGTCATGCCGATGCTTCTGGAAGCGCAGATCCAGATCAAGGAAGCGGCCGCATCGATCCGTCATCATGTCGACCGGCTGGAGTCGGATCCAAAGCGGCTTGAATGGCTGGAAGAGCGCATCGGCGATCTGAATCGCCTGGCCCGCAAACATCAGGTGACGCCGGCCGAGCTGGGACCGCAGTATGCGGCACTGAGCGCCGAGCTGGAGAGCCTCGGCCGCAGCGAGGAGCAGGTTGCGGAGCTGGAGCGCGCAGTACAGGATACGCTGGAACGTTACCAGGTATCGGCCCGTCGCTTGTCTGAGCAGCGGAACATCGGCGCCGCGCAGCTCAGCACGCGGATTACGGCTGTGATCCGTGAACTCGGCATGCCCTATGGCGAGTTTCGAATTTCCGTTCAACCGTCGGATGACTCCGAAATGGGGCCCCATGGAATGGATCGGATCGAGTTTTCGGTTACGGCCAACCCCGGCCTGCCGGCGCGTCCCATCGGCAAAGTGGCATCGGGCGGCGAACTGTCCCGTATCAGCCTGGCAATACAGGTCAGCGCGATGGCCTACAAGTCCACACCGACTCTGATCTTCGACGAGGTCGACACCGGCATCGGGGGCGGTGTCGCGGAGATCGTCGGCCAGAAGCTGCGGTTGCTGGCCGCCGATCGGCAGGTGTTGTGCGTAACCCATCTGCCACAAGTCGCGGCCCAGGGCCACAACCATCTGCTGGTCGCGAAGTCGACCCAGAACGATGTCACGCAAACCATCGTCAGTCCAATCTGCCCGACCGAAAGAACCCGGGAAATCGCCCGCATGCTGGGCGGCGTCCGAATCACCGAACAGACGCTTGCACACGCCGAGGAGATGCTGGCGCAAGCCCTCTCCTGAAAGTCGGAGCAGCGCTTCTCGCCCGCCGCGCCACCACGCTCATCCAGAAGCCAAGAACGAACTGAGGGAACCCGTGACCCATCGCCATTTTCCGCCCGAATGGGCCGAGCAAAGCGCCGTCCTGATCGCCTGGCCGACCAGGGACGGCGCCTTCGCCGACTGCCTCGACGAAGCAGTCGAAACCTATGTCCATATCGCCACCGCCATCAGCCGGCGCGAAATCGTTCTGATCGCCTGCTCTGATCCCACGCTGCAGGCGCCGATACGCGATCGAATCGAAGCGTCGCAAGGAGTGACCTCGCGCGTCCGATTCGTCGATGTACCGTATGACGACATCTGGGTTCGCGATACCGCCCCGCTAAGCATCGAAACGAGCGCAGGACCAATCCTACTCAATTTCCGCTTCAACGGATGGGGAGGGAAGTACGACTGCGCCAATGACGCAGCATTCGGCAGCGGCGTCGTTCAGGCCGGCGTTTTTTGCGGTGTGGGCACCGAGGCGAGCCCCATGGTGCTCGAAGGCGGCAGCATCGAGACCGACGGCGCGGGCACACTTCTGACCACGCGCTTCTGTCTGAGCAACCCGAACCGAAATCCGGATCTTTCGGCCGGCGCAATCGAGGCGGAACTGACAGAGCGCCTCGGCATTGACCGACTGCTCTGGCTCGACCACGGTCACGTCGCGGGTGACGACACCGACGCGCATGTCGACACGCTGGCACGTTTCTGTGACGAACACACGATCGCGTTCACGGCTTGCGACGACCCTGGCGATCCGCATTATGCGAGCCTGTCCGCGATGGCCGAGGAACTGCGTTCCTTCCGGACCCGAACCGGCCTACCCTATCGTCTAATCCCCCTGCCGATCCCGCAACCGATTCTCGCGCCGGATGGAACCCGTCTGCCGGCCACCTACGCGAACTTTCTGATCATCAACGAGGCCGTACTGGTGCCGATCTATGGTGATGCGAATGATGCGCTTGCGATAGAGCGCCTTGACCGCTCCTTCCCCGGACGCGAAATCGTGCCGATCGACTGCCGCATCCTGATCCGACAATATGGGAGCCTGCATTGCATGACCATGCAGTTTCCGAAAACCTTTTCACTGACCTCGCCATGAAAGACACCGTGATTTTGGGCCTCGTACAGCAGGGTTGCAATGCTTCCGACCCTGCCACCAATCTCGCCGCCTCGCTTGCCGGTATCCGCGAGGCTGCAGCGCTGGGAGCCAAGCTAATCCTGCTGCCGGAACTTCATCTCGGACCTTATTTTTGTCAAACAGAAAACACCACTGAATTCGACCTGGCTGAACCGATTCCCGGGCCAACCACCGAAAAGCTCGCCGCGGCGGCAAAAGAACTCGGCGTCGTGATCGTCGGATCCCTGTTCGAGCGGCGCGCCGCCGGCTTATATCACAATACCGCCATAGTTCTAGATGCCGATGGAACGCTCGCCGGCAAATATAGAAAAATGCATATTCCAGATGACCCTGGTTACTACGAGAAGTTTTACTTCACGCCAGGCGACCTGGGCTTCACGCCGATCGATACCTCCGTCGGCCGACTCGGGATATTGGTCTGCTGGGATCAGTGGTACCCGGAAGCCGCGCGACTCATGGCACTCGCAGGAGCCGACATCCTGCTATATCCCACTGCAATCGGCTGGAATCCGCTGGATGAACCCAAGGAAAGGGAACGCCAACTTGAAGCCTGGGTCACGGTACAGCGCGGGCATGCCGTTGCAAACGGTATTCCGGTGGCCGCTTGCAACCGCATTGGTCAGGAAATGGACCCCAGTGGCACAACACCGGGCATCCGCTTTTGGGGTAACAGTTTCGTTGCCGGCCCTCAAGGGGAAGTGCTCAGCCGCGCCGATGACACAGGACCGCAGGTCCTGCGGGTCGAAATCGACCGGATGCGCTCGGAATCCGTACGACGGATTTGGCCATTCCTCCGGGACCGCCGCATTGATGCCTATGGTGACATCCTAAAGCGTTTCAGAGACTGAGGTCTCTCGGAAACGCGCCCCGTGCCCCCGGAACCCTTGAACCGTCACACGGCATGAGTCGCTTTCGCTACGACGCCACTTCGAACTCTTCCAACTTTCGCCCATGGGCCAACAACTGTTGCAGCCACTTGGGTTTCACACCCCGGCCGCTCCATTGCTCGGCAACATTGTCTGGATTCCGATATTTGATTGGAACCTTGCGGCCCTTGCGCCCAGGAGCGGCAGAGGGCCCGTCGATTATCTCCACGGCAACACCGATCGAGGCCGCAAGCTGCTTCATCTGACTCAAAACCTCCTTCCGCTTTCCTTGCTGCTTCTCCTTCAGAGCCCGCGTGGCTTCCTCGATCATCGATTCCAATTCCCTTTCGGTCATTTCGACGTATTTTTTACTCATCGCTTCTCTCACGGTTAAATTGAAATTTCTTTTGGCCTGTCTCGCCCGAGTTCTTCAAGAAGCGATCGATACCAAAAAAACAGCAAGACCCTACAGAGTAGCTGTGAGCGAATGGTATAGTTGCGTGGAAAGAACTTCAACTAGGGTATGTTACTTTTCCCGCTTCAACAAACCGAATGCCGGAGAATCCGGCCTCGCCCAATTGTTGAAAGCGTTCCTGTACCGAAGACTGCGGATTGGATAGAAGCAGTTCGTCAAGAATTAGGCAAGCTAAGTTTAACCTCATTCCCCAGCCCGGCTTGCTAGCATGCCGCCACTGAAGGCAACAGCCCGGAACATACCAACGCTGTCGACGAGCAGGAGTGACCCCCGATCCCCCCGATGCACTAAACCACCCTGGGAATCGTGGAGGCGGGTTAATTAGGTCAGGCTAAGGTAGCCGCCTGCTCGGCGATTTGCCGATCGTGGTTTGCTTGTCAGCGCTCCACAAACCCCAGGTATTCGGTGCGGATCAGGTGGTGATCAAATCCGCGGGTCGGCAATGCCAGGATAGCTGGGCTTCGACGTGTTCGGCAGTGGTGCGGTGGGCAAGCGGCGCAAGACAGGGTGCAGCCACAGGTAGGTTCGACGCCGTTGGCTTTGACGGTTTCGACCAGCGAATAGATCAGCGCGCTGGCGTGGGCCCCAGCCGGCGCATCGGCAATCCGCCAGCCTCTGCCGCCCGCTGGCCCAGCCGCCTGCGCGTTTCGAACAACTCACCCGATGCGCCGGTATGACGACGTAAGGGCTACTGACCTCGTTCGTGGCTGACCCAGTTGATCAGGCCGCCCGCCAACACTACCCGGACCTCCCGATCACTGAGTTCGTGGAGAACCTGAAAGTGGGCCTGTCGGCTGAGGTTTTCCACCGTGATCGGCGCATGCCGTTCCAATTCGGCGCGCACCCCTTTGATCCGCAACGTGTCGCCGGGTCGGACGTCATAGGCATCGGCGGCGTAGATGAAGCGCAGAGGCAGCACGCCGAAATTCACCAGGTTGTCCCGATGGATTCGCGCGAAGCCCTTGGCGATGACCGCGCGGAGTCCCAGATAGCGCGGCGCGAGCGCGGCATGCTCGCGGCTGGATCCCTGACCGTAGTTGTCGCCGGCGATCACGAAGAAGCCCGAGTCGCGATGCGGAAGCGCTCGCTTATGGAAGCCTCGGTCGATCGGGGCGAACACGAACTCGCTGATCTTCTGGATGTTGCTGCGGTACGGCAGAGCCTTGGCACCGGCCGGCAGGATCTCGTCCGTGGATATGTCATCGGCAACCTTCAGCAACACAGGCCCTTCCAGGCAATCCGGAAGAGGCTCGAGAACGGGCAGCGGCTGGATGTTGGGACCTAGCTCCAACGGCGTCCCGAGTTCTCGAGGGTCCGGCTCCACCAGCATCGCCGTGTTGATCAGGGGCCTGTCCGGTTCCTCGAACGCGGGATACACCATCTCGAGCGTTCGCGGATCGGTGATCACCCCGGTCAGGGCCGACGCCGTGGCCGTCTCCGGGCTGCACAAATAGACATGATCGTCTCGAGTACCCGATCGCCCCGGGAAGTTGCGGGGTACGGTACGAAGGCTGATGCGGTCGGTTGCCGGCGCCTGGCCCATGCCGATGCAGCCATTGCAGCCGGCCTGATGGAGCCTCGCACCGGCCCGCACCAGCCTGCCCAGTAACCCGAGTTCGATCATGTTTTCCAGAATCTGGCGCGAGGTCGGATTTACGTCGAAGGAAACCCGCGGATGCACCTGTCTGCCGTCGACCATCCGTGCGGGAATCGCGAAGTCACGCAAACCGGGATTAGCGGACGATCCGATGTAGGCCTGGTAGATCTCCCTGCCCGCCACTTCCCTTACCGGGACCACGTTGCCCGGACTCCCGGGCAACGCGATCAGCGGCTCCAGACTCGTCAGGTCGATCTCATCGTGCTCGTCATAGGTCGCACCAGGATCCGACAGAATCTCGCGAAACGCTGCCTCCCGTCCCTGCGCCCTCAGAAAGACCCGTATCGCTGTGTCGGCCGGAAACACCGTTGTGGTCGCGCCGAGTTCCGCGCCCATGTTGGCGATCACGTGCCGATCCATGGCGGTCAAGCGTTCGAGACCCGGCCCATAGTATTCGATGATCCGGCCACGGCCGCCGCTGACCCCATGCCGGCGAAGCATTTCCAGAATCACATCCTTGGCACTGACCCAGGCTGGCAGCGTCCCGTGCAGCCTAACACCCCAGCTGCGCGGCATGCGCAGATGAAACGGTTCACCGGCCATGGCCATGGCGACCTCCACTCCCCCGGCACCGAACGCCAGCATGCCCAGCGCACCGGCCGCGCAGGTGTGACTATCGCATCCGAGCAAGCTCTTTCCGGGCGCACCGAACCGTTCCATGTGGACGGGGTGGCTGACACCGTTACCGGGACGGCTGTACCACAGACCGAACCGCCGGCACGCGCTGTACAGAAACAGATGATCGTCCGGGTTCCGATAGTCTTCCTGAAGCAGGTTATGATCGATGTATTGCACCGAGAGCTCAGTGCGGACCCGCGGAACGTTCATGGCCGCGAACTCGAGCATGGCCAGCGTGCCGGTTGCATCCTGTGCCAGGGTCTGATCGATGCTCAGGGCGATCTCCTCGCCCTCTGCCAGACAACCGGAAATCAGGTGATTCGAAATCAACTGTTGGGCGACGTTCTGCTTCATGTTCGTCCCTCGGCGAAAGGGCCGCGCAGTCGAGTTCCGAGCGGTTGCTTCAAGGGCTTTGACCCTTATAGCCGAACGTGACGTCCCTAACCATCAGCCTGACTACGTAGGATTGCCCCCTCGGTACCGACGGTTCCCGGCAAGCGATGTGCCTCGTCGCAACCCGTCCAGCCCAAGGCGCTGGAGCCCAGAACCCGCCCCTTCGCTCGCCGGTTACGGGCAGCACGTACGTGACAGCACGGATAGTCACGGCGCAATGCTTGTCGGATAGCGGCCGGGAACCGACTTGGCCCTGCAGCAACCACCAACCTGCAATTCGGGGCCGGGCGGCGCCAATACAGTCCGCCGCGAGGTCCCACCCGTCTGCCCGAAAGAAGCACAGGTTTGGCAACACACTCGCTGACGAACGATACCTGTCGACGGAACCGTCAGGGTCTCGCCGTCTCATCCATATTCCGAAGGCGTCGGAGGCAGTGTGAAATTCAGGGCGTGTCCATCGCACAGGCGAATCATCGATGGCACCCCAGGAGGCGACTCGGAAGGCGAGCCGGACAGAGTTCCAGACAGCGAACGAAAGGCTCACGGCACTCATCCGGGAAGGTCGCGAACGAGTCGCCGAATTGAGCCGCGCGAACGCTGCATTCGACAGCCTGGTCGCCACCGCGGAGATCGGTACCTTGCTCCTTGACTGCCAACTGACGCCCGTGCACTTCTGGGAAATGCATCAGTCCGGCATTCAGAACGCACTGGGGCGGGCCGCCAACTTGGCGCATGCTTCCTTGCGTGTCTCCAGCCCGAAATGACCAGAGACGGTTGGCATCCTGGTCCAGGATATCGAGAGCGATAAGCGGCGCGGACGAATACGGGCAAGCGCCAGGTCGCGACGTCATATGCCCCGGAACCAGCCACTCGTCAGACCATAGCAGGCCCAAGGAACACAGATCATCCGTACGGCTACTGGGGGGGTTGTACAGATTGCCGTCGAAGCCGGCCCGATCTATTGGCTCGAACTGGCAACCAGTGACCGGCTCGCGCGTCGCGATCGCGCGGCCCGCGGCTTGGACCGCCCGCGATGTTCGGGGGTGAACCAGAACCGTGACGGCATAAATCAGGAACGTGGGCTGTCTGCCGCTGGCGCCTGCACCGATCCGCTCCCGGACTGGCGCGGTGCTCTGACAGCTTGGATAGGAGAAAGGCAATGAACGGTTACAAGATCAATCACGTCCTGGTAGCGGAAGCCCTGGCCGGCGAAGGGAACGAAGTCGCACATATCGAACTGATCATGGGACCGCGCGGTAGCGCAGCCGAAATCGCCTTCTGTACCGCCTTGACCAACCAGAAACGAGGCGACAGTGCGCTGTTGGCCCTGGTTGCACCGAACCTGATGGCGAAGCCTGCGACGGTGATGTTCAACAAGCTTGAGATCAAGGACGAGCGGCAAGTCACGCAGATGTTCGGGCCCGCCGAGCGAGGCATCGCCAAGGCGGTGGTGGACTCGGTCAAGGAGGGCATCATCCCCAGAGATGAGGCCGATCACGTATTCATCTGTATCGGGGTATTCATTCACTGGGACGGGAAGGAAAACAACAAGATCCAGGACTGGAACTATCAGGCGACCAAGTTGGCGATCGCTCGCGCGCTGGCCGGGGAACCGACCGTCGCCGACGTGATTGCGCAGGAAGACATCATGCACCACCCATTGGCTGCACATGACTAGCTCCTGTGGAATCTGGAGCGTCGGGCCGAAATCAGAAGTTGGTATGGCGCGGTCCCCATCGGTTCGCAAGCGCTCCTGCGAGCACACGATACGCCCAGCGCCCAGCCGAAAGGAAGGCGCAGGGCTACTACGCAGCGCAACCTATCTGATTTCGAGCGACCGCGAATGACGCGAAGTCTTATTGCCCGACTGAAACGGCATCCTCTGATGATCGCGGCGCACCTGACAGATACTGCGGCGTTACCGATCGACTGCTGGGCTGACCTATTGAACGGAGCGGACTTCACGGGCAAACAAGAGCGAATTTACGTTGTCATGGAACACTTGGGATTACGTCGATTCAGCGTGTACCCTGACAGCTAATACAGGAGTTAAGCGAGCGTCCGCGACGGAGCGACGGCCATGACCACATCTGATCCCGAAGCGACCGCGCAACACCGCTGACGGGCGGGCGCGAGTCCACCCACTCCGGTCTGATCAACCGGTCGCGGAGGGCAATGCTCTGACCATCACGCGTCGGTGATCGGGGACTCCTGGGTACGAGGCGCACAGATCGCTGCGAGCGTATCGCCGACCTCATTCTCGGTGATTTCCTTGCTTTGCTCACCGCACTCTCGCATTGCCTCTTGGGCCAAGTCGGCGAGTGAGATCATGCCGATGACAGCGCCTTGGTCGTTTACGACCGGAAGTCTTCGGACCTGCCCCGATCGCATCCGTTGTTCCGCCTCAGCGAGTGAGTCATCCGGACGGCACGTCAAGACGTCACGCGACATCGTATCCTTGACATATAAATCGCGAAGGGGCTGGCCCTTGAGCAGGGCGGACATCGCGATATCGCGATCAGTGACAATGCCCACCGTCTGGCTTGCGCCATTGCCGGTACATACCGCAACAGCCCCACAGTCAAAATCCCACATTAACTGCGCGGCACGCTCCAAGGAGTCGTCTGGCTGGCAGGTATGGACTCGCTTGCTCATGATCTGATCTATACGCACAGCGTTACCTCGTCTATCTCGATCCAATGGTTTGGACGCCAAAAATGTCCGGCCACTTGATGTGGCCCCGCGACATTTCAGGGAAGCCCCTTCCAGGTTCTGCTTTTTGGCGAGGATATGTTCGAGTATCCGGAAGCGTTGTGCCATTCGTATATCCACTTAGGTAGCGCCCCGGGTTGCGCATGGGGCGGATGAGGTCCGCCGTGCCACTCACGTCAGCATTTTGCCAGAGCACACAGTGACAGCGACTAAGTACCACCAGGGATAGTCGCACCAGCTTCAGCTCCGTATCCTTACGCATAGGCCCCAGGCGAGGAAACCCGCTGGTTCCTTCGCCGTTAAATGCCTCGCGGTTTCGAAGGCCGGAACCTGTACCCGTCTAGCGCAGGGCCGCCTTTTTCGCTCGAATTCGGCGAAACCTTTCCCCAGCCGAATATCTCAGGCCCCAGTGCCAACACGGTTGATGCGGTCAAACGGGGTGTGAGCGCAGGCGCGTGCATGGGAACACGTTCGATGTATGGAAGGCCATACGCCGGACCGAGTAGAGTTCAGTTGAGGCCTCAAGGCTCGAATACACGGAAACGGCCGTGTGTAGCCAGTGCCCCGATCAAGCGCTCGTCTCAACACTGCGGGGTCTTCCAACCCTGCGCCGCCGATGCCCAAAGACAGCGATTCATAAACCTCGCCGCAACTACCCACCGTGTTCGAACCGCTGTACTTTCGACATCGGATCCCTAAAGGACAAAGAGCAGACCGCCGACTGCTCAGGCGCGCGTCAGCAATGCGGAAGCGAGTCGACACGGATCCGTGATGATCGCGGCTCGGTGCTCTTCCACAAGAAGCTTACCGCGGTGGGCCGCATCTGCGAGAGAATGCGCACTTGCCGTGTCTGTATTCGATCACCGTTTTCGGCAACGATCTTATACCTGCCGGGCGCCAGGTGTGCATACAGATACGGACCTTCAGAGCGCGTGTCGAGCACCGTAGCACCATCCTGACTTATTATCCTGACCGGGATATCCGCCAAAAATTGACTGGCAGGTGTCTCCGCGAAAAGTAGATGCAGATTGAACGCAGCTTTCATGCCCTTGATCTGGCAAACCTCATCCTGACCAACACCGCCGCTGACGTAGGAGACCCTACCCTGTGTTTGCAGCGATATTGCTTCCGCTTGGCTGTACATGCCGAGCGCGGTCAGACAGGCCAGTAGTGAATTTAATGGACATCTGTGGGCTACTACTGAACCGATATCTTGACTGGTTTGGGTAGCCATCGTGTTGTCCTCCGTTCAGAGGTTATAACGGGCGAGGGCCGGTTCACCGGATTGACCGGATTGCGTATGTTCTATACCCTATCTATGCGACGGAGTTGGAAGGCGCGCAGGCCCTGAGGCCTACAGAAATCATGATGGTTTCGCGGCCTTGCTTATTTGACCTGAAATTCCATCGGCTGGTTTCGCGAAGCCCCTCCGGTTGAGCACGTCCGTACGAATACTGAGCGCCAAGATGTCGGCGTTGGACTTGCGGAGGGCAGCTGCGGCGATCAACACGGCGATCAGCGTGATTGATCGCTCCGTTAACCCAGCTCATTCGCGCGCCTGTTGCCACTCTGCGTGACAAGGAGACAGGCACAATCATTGCCCGCGAGTGCCGCAACATGCTTTCTCTGGCGAATGGCACGCTTTCTCGGTACCGCTGCTCGCAAGCATGATCTCGTGTTACACCGGTATTCCCTTGTGGCTCCGGAAGCGTTGGTTCAGCCCCCTTCGCCTCCATGTTGGTGATGGGATTCGACGTCGAGCCGGGAACGCGGTGTCATTCGCCCCATTCCGGAGCGATGGAATCTAACCAGAGTTTGGTTCCAGTAGGTATCAGGGACTTCAGTGACACACGCCGACCCTCGCCATAAGTATTTAGCGCAAGCATCAAGAGCGCGCAGAAAACGCTGATAAACCGTCATCACCCTGCTGGCCGAATGAAGGAGAACGACGCGTTTTCGATTCCATCTCACCGATACTCGATCTATCCGCGTGTGGTTTCTAGCGACCTGATCCGGCCCGCATAGATGAGGCTGTCCCAGACGTCACACCACGTCGCCGCAAGACTGGCGAGTGGACACACGATCGTGGCGCAGATCCGGCCGTCAGAACCCCGGAGTTCCAGCACATTGGACGCTCCATCACCGGGCTGGCCCGTTGCCACGTAAGCGGCTTCCAGGCCTTGCTCATTCATGTGGAAACTAAAGCATTCGCCGATAAGGCTGAACAGGCCTTGTTGACGTTGGGAGCGCCGGATTTCACGCCCCAGATTCGCATACCCCGAAGGAATGGCGACCCTGACCTCACAGGGCACCTCCAATACCAATAGTAATTCGAGCCGGTCTTGAACCGCCTGAATGGACTCTATTTCCCACCCTCGAGCCTGGCACGGGTCTGGGGTTCGAGCCACCATCGCAACTGGTTTGGGCCTCGTACATGTCGAGTTTGCCCGTCTCGATAAAGTGATGTGCTGATCTGACTGATTTTGTGAAGTTTGCCTATGCATTCCACGGTCCGCGCTTTTTTCTCGTACGGAATCGCTGACCGCGCTAAGACGCCCTCAACGACAGCTTGTCCTTGACTCTCGGGGGCGGAACCCGGGTAGGTCGCGCCGGGGAATCATTTGGGGCCCAACAGCCATATGCTGTATCGAATACGCGGTTCAGGCTACATGAGGGTGGCAGCATTCCCGAATCAACTCGTCCAGCAAGTTCGAGGCATCGCTTGTTGCTATCCACCCAGGTTACCGTGGTCACGCTAGCGCCGAGGGTCACCGCAGACTATCCGTCTGAATACGGATGCGAGACCACCGTCGGCAAGGCCTGGCGATCGCTGCGTGGCGTGCGAAGCGGCGCGACCGACTCGTGGATGATGGGACTGCGGTCATACCGCTCTGGGATTGATGATGTGCCGCCCTGTCACGCGGGCGTTCCCCGCCCCTTTCGTTCGGTCAGCGGAGTCATGCCACATCCCCTCGGTCACAATGCCCGTTCACACCGCCGCAACCCCGAGCGGTTTCAAAGTCTCGGGACGCGCGGGAAAACGAAAGCTCAGCAAGACACTGCCGCCATTCCGCTTGTCGATCCTCAAGCCCGTGTGCAAGCCTTCGGCCGTTTCCAGCAGATGGAGACCTGACACCTCGGAGATCAACTCATGGATGTGAAGCTTACCGTCCCCGAGCGACAGTTCCAGGCCGCGACCATTCGGCAGAACATGCAGTCCCGCAAAGGGAAAGTCCCGCGCCGTCAGGTGTGCGTGGGGATGCTCGGTCTCACCTGGCGACAGAGGTGCCTCCTGCTCGATGACGGACGTCGCGACCAGACAGCCATGGTGTTCCAGACTGAACTCATCGCAAAATTCCGCCCACTGATGCCGTGCAATGTCCTTCACCCTAATCACGCAATGCCTCCGAATACAGCTGATTTGACCGATGCGAAACGAGATTCGGCGTGAACCTCCGACCAGCCTAGCAGCCGAGGAAGTAATATGGGATTCGTAAGCGCACGGAGGCGGAGCACCGTGAGCAGTCGTGGGACAAAGCGGCAGAGATCAAGCCAGAGCCGGCTAGCAGGCTGGTGAAAAACTCCGAAGGCGTTGTGTGGCGGGGGCTCCGGCGTTCTGGACGGGGTAAAATACGGTATCTAC